>DBEZGO010000113.1:0-16196 GCA_048189345.1 Collinsella sp. | reverse complement strand
AGAAACCTTGATATCCATACGTGGCTCCAATCTGCCTCGGGGACTTACTGTACTGGCTATGTACCCATTGCCGTGCATTTAATCACGCGGATTCCTAAAGACCCGAATAACGATTGCTTGATACCGCATACCGAAGTCTCGCACTTTTCTGTGGCAAAGTGCGCTATAAGAGGGCGACGGCGACTTTGGTTATGCACCTAAAAAGTGTCTTTGACCTGCTGGTTTTATGGAAACGAAAAAGCCGGGCTCCCCTGTTGGGAAAGCCCGGCAATGCGTGTTGAAACCGTGAAGAGGCGTCTCTCCTAGCGCATAGGAGACGCCACCCCTAGCAATAACTAGCCATTGAGCTTGTTAATGTCGTCGTCGGTGATAGTGCCCTCCTGGCTGGACGATTTGCTCTCGGAGGACAAGTCATCGCTGCTGGAATCGGAGGATTCATCGCCGGAGGACATGGTCTCGCTGGACTCAGAGTCGCCCGACTGCACGCTAGCGCCCGAAACCGTCTTAGTGGTGAGGTCGTAGGGCATCGTGCCATACCAGACAGAGTGGACCGCCTCGAGCGTGCCGTCGGCCGTAATGCCGTCGAGGGCATCGCTCACGGCACGGCACAGCTCGTCATTGGCAGCAAGGCCTGCAACGCCGAGCGTCGAGGGCGTCTCGAGAGCGCCAACGTAGGAAATCTGGCTCATCAGACGTGCAAGATAACCGCCGGCAGTGGCATCGCAGACCACATAGTCGACCTCGCCGGACTCGAGCGCTTCAAAGCACTCATTAATGTTGGAGAAGGTCTTTTGGTTGGCCGTGACGCTCTGTTTGGCGAGTGCCTCCTGCGATGCCGAGGAAGCCTGAACGCCCAGGTTGGCGGTGTTAAGCGTTTCGGTAGTGACGTTCAACGACTTACCGTCGCTGGTCTTTCCGAACACGGCGGCAGCATCATAGAGGCAGGTGCCAAGCGTGCTGACGTCGCCATTCGTGGAATTGATGTCGCCAATGAAGATGTCGGCCTTTTTATCGCCAAGCGCGGAATCGGCCGAGGACGCGTCGACAAAAGCGACTTTGAGGCCCATGCGGCTTGCAAGAGCGCGAGCGGCGTCAACTGCGTAGCCCGTGAGGTTGCCATCGGCGCCCTGCATGGCCTGCGGGGCATCGGAAGTGTCGAGGGCGACCGTAAGGGTACCGGGAGTGACCAGGGCATCGTCCGACACCGTAGGGGTTACGGTCTCGCGCTCAATCTGGTCGATCGTAGGCGTCGTGAACGTGGACAGCGGGTTGAATGCGCATCCGCTCAGACCCAATACGGCGATGACCGCCGCGGTTCCAGCGCCCAACCGAGCCGCGTGCATCAAACTGCCCCTCACCATGTCCACTACCCTGCCTTCTGTGTCGTATACAATCCGTTCATTGCGCGGAATATCGGGTTGTTCCTACCAGCTGACCTGGTATTTGACCCCACACTTGCGCACCGGGGTGTTTGCTCGGGAGGCCGTAGCCACCTTCACGACTGGCCCGCTCGCCCGCGAGGCGGTATTGCCCCAAAGAAAAATAGAACGGACGGTGCGGCTTACATCTAGGACGCGCCATGATCGCGCCGCGCGCACGCGGTCGCTTACGTGGATCCCTTTGACCGCGTCTGTCTTGGACTAGGGTGGGCATTTCACCCATCCGCAACCACAGCCTGGCAGGAACGTAGCGCATTATAGCTAAGTTCAAGCTAAAGTTTAAGGTTAGGGACGTCATTCGCATCGCGAGTACAGATTTCGCAGGTCAGGACGGGCCGCACGCGCTCTGATTGAGCCCGTCGCTCCCCTATGGAAAGCCCCAACACACCCGTCTTAGGGTGCCGTGGCCAAAAAATGGCAAATATGAGTACTGTTACCAATTTAGTAACAGGTAATTTTGGCCTCTCGGACAGATTTTGCGCTCAGTGCCGCCAACTTGATGCTTAGTTTTTCTACATTTGTTTATTATCTTCTTACTTTACGCCGCCTCCGAGTCCAAAATTCCTTGATTTTGCTGTTACTGATTTAGTGACAGTACTCATATTTGCCATATTTTGGCCAGGGCATATGATTAACCCCCTATTTTCGACGTGAATTAGACCGGCTTAAGCCCAAAACACGCCCGCAGCGTGTTAAATAGCGCCTCTTGCTTCTTTCTGCGAGCGTCAACACGGTTGCGATATCGCTTACTCATGCGCTGGTGGATGCGCCATGCGAGCGCTTCCATCGCTTCCATGTCACAGAGCATTTCGTTGTTGACCGTCGCGATCTCGATTCCCATAGTGATCAAGCCCGTGTTGCGTTTTTCATCATGGATACGTCCCCTCCGGGAGGAATGGCCCGGCTCACCGTTGTATTCCAGGTCAAACCGGGCTGTTTCCTGATACGCATCGCAAACTGCGTGCGACATCCCAGAGATTGCCTGCGCGCGGTCATCGAACTCGATCTTGTAGTCGGTCTTAAAAGGACCGCAGGCAAATCCGCCATAGGAAAACGGAAGCGAAAACAGAGCGAGCATGATGCACTCCATGGGCGACAGCAGGTTTTCTGACAGGTAGGGACACAGGCGCAGCAGCTGTTTGGCCGTGCTTCCTTTGCACGCCGCAAGGTAATCTACCAGGCGATCGGGTGTCAGCACGGGCTCGACCTCAAAGTAACCGACATCTGGCGGCTGGTCTTTGTCCTTTGCCAATTTGTTCACGACAGGCGATGTGTAGGGAGGTAGATACTGCCCGCGGTCACTCAGCGAAATCTTAGAGCACAGCTCCTGGGCTAGGGCAAATGCCTGGATACAGCCGACCTCGCGGGCGACGGCAACACAAAGGGCCTCGGGAGATAGACTGTATACACCCGGCTCCACTTCTAGAATCGAGCCGGCAGGCAACCCGGAACACACGGACCAGCCCACGCCAAGCATGCGGCGGCGCTGCGCCGCAGATCCCACCAGCAAGCACAAATCCTCTTGCACCTCGCCGCTTGCGGCTCCAATACGCACCAAGTCGGGAAGATAGATGTCCTCGGTCGAGGGCGACGACGTGCGCAGCGCGCGGCGCTCTTCATCGGGATCGAGGTCCCTCCAGCTGATGTAACCCATTTGTCGGCGCTCGGCGCGCATCATGCGTAGCGCCGAGGCACCCGTCAGAATTACGGAAGCCGCTAGCTGTTCGCTTGTCGGCTCGTTGCGCCGCTCAATCTTCACTGCCACAAAACCACCCCTACCAAACGCGTGCGATAGCGAGGCCATCAACGGCCGCGGCACCGGCGCGCTTGAGTTCCGCCGAAGCCGCGGCCATCGTCGCGCCCGTGGTGATAACGTCATCGATAAGCAGCAGGCGGCGGCCGTGCACGTCCTCAACCGTCTCGTACATGCCTTGGGCACGCTCGCGGCGCTCCTCACGACCGAGTTCGCGCTGGTCGCCATGCCCGTACTTGACGAGAGCATCGAGCAGGGGAACACCCGACAGCTCGCAAAATGGGCGCGCAATAGCCTCCATATGATCAAAACCACGCCGCCGAAACGCTGCCGCCGTCGCAGGCACAAACACCACCGCATCCGCGCCGGACAGCACACCTCCGTAGCGATCGGGCGCTACGACCTGGGCATGCAGGGCGGTGTCGTAGAGCAGCTCCGCCAGATACGGAGCTAGACGTCGCTCGCCCGCATCCTTGTACGCTTTAATGATGCGCGGCAGCGGATGCGCATAGACGGCGCACGCCAGACAGCGATCGAGTGCCTCCGCCATTGCCGAGGACGTGCCCTCGACCGAACACTCAGTGCACAGCAAATCCCCAAACGGGGCGCCGCATCGGGTACAGCTATGACGTGGGTCGATGAGCGTGAGCGCGGCCAGGCAGTCTTGGCAAATAAGCGCACCGGCGCGTTCGCAGCCGGCACATCGCGTGGGCGACAACGCCTCAAGCGCCTCGTACGTCGCGTGCTCGGCAAACGGTAGCAATTCGTCCGCAAACGGTAGGGCACCGGCTCCCTGCAGACGGCTCAATATGTTCAGATGGCTCTTCAAGACACAACCCTCCCTACGTTCGGTCGCGGGGAGGGTTGTTGATTCGGCGCTATGATACCCCGATGCGCTCGGGGCAAGGCGGGCTAAATCCGCTCGCGGGCGTTATTCGCCGGCGGGCGGTTGCGGTGCGGACGAAGACGGAGTCGAGCCCTCGCCGCCATCCTGGCGCGGCTTGCGGGAACGGCGACGGCGACGGCGCTTTTGACCCTGGTCGGCCGAGCCCTCGCCACCGCGCGGCTCGCGCTCGTCGCGAGCGGCGCCACGCGAAGCCTTGGCAGCCGCTCCCCCGCCATCCCCGGGACGACGGCGCGTGACCTTGACCTCGCCATCCGAGACCTGATCGGCCACGGAGGGCACTGAGGGCTTCTGCTGCGCGCCCGAGGAATGGCGACGGCGCGGACGCGGCGTGCGCTCCTCCTCGCCACGTGACTTGCCGCCCTTGTCGGCAGGCGCATCGGAGGCCGAGGCGCCCTTGGAAGCGGCACCAGCCTCGCGAGCAGCTGCGGCGCGGAAGGCGTCCTCGCGCTCCTCGCTCGACAGATGACGGCGGCGGCGACGTGTGGGGTTCATGCCACCGCCGCGATTCTGCTGCTGGGGTTGCTGAACCTCGCGCTCGCGAGAGGCGTTCTTGCCCGCGGCTGCAGCCTCGGTAGCATCGCCCGAGCCCGCGCGCTTGCGGCGGCGACGGCCATCGGCCGCCCCCTCGGCCTCGGGTGCCTCGGCCTTGCCGCGACCCTTTCCACGGCCACGGCCCTCGCCCTGACCCTGACCGGCGCGAGCATCGGATTCGGCATCGCGACGACGACGCTTGGGCATCGACGTGCCGGCCAGACGGTCGGCACTCGACAGGCCATCGCCCACGTCGACGCCGTTCTCGCGATCGAGCTCCATGAGCGCCAGGCGCATCTCGGGCGACTCGATGCGCTCGAGCACGTCGCGCGTCACGCAGTCGGGGCGGCAGTTGCAGCCCTGCTCGGCGGCCTTCTTTTTGCAGCCCTCCGAGCACGTCATATCGGCCAGGTTGACCTTAAAGACTTTGCCGTTCTCCAGGCGCAGCACCAGCTGCTCACGCGGCGTGTCATACTCCTGGATACGCGCCTTGCCAAGCGGCGTATCGATGAGTGTCTTCTTTTTGGGCGCTCGGCTCTTAAAGTCCTTGTAGGCCTCGAACTCGTAGCGCAGGCAGCACATCAGGCGACCGCACACGCCACTGATCTTGGACGAGTTGAGCGGCAGGTCCTGCTCTTTTGCCATGCGAATCGAGACGGGCTCAAACTGTCCGCCAAAGCGCGTGCAGCAGAGCTCCTGTCCGCACTGGGCGTAGCCACCCACCAGGCGGGTCTCGTCGCGCACGCCGATCTGGCGCATGTCGACGCGAATGTGCAGCGTCGAGGACAGGTCCTTGACGAGCTGGCGAAAATCGACGCGCTCCTCGGCCGCAAAGTAGAACACGGCCTTCTCGCCGCCAAACAGGTACTCGACGCCGACCGGCTTCATCTCGAGGTCGAGCTCCTTGACCAGGCGGCGGAAGTCGACCATGGCCTCGTCGCCCTGGATGGCCAGGTCGTCGGCAAGCTGCAGGTCGATGTCGCTCGCCACGCGCAGCACGGGCTTGAGCGGCTGACCGATCTCATCTTGCGGCACCTCGAAGGGATCGGCCGTGACCAGGCCGATCTCGGTTCCGCGCTCGGTGGAGCAAATGGCATAATCGGCCTCGAGGATATCCAGATCCTGCGGATCGAACCACAGGTCGCGCGAGGCGTAGGTAAACTTAACGGGTACGACTAACGGCATTTCAGTGCCTTCCTGATATCGAACAGCATGACCTCGATGGCCAGCTGGGGAGTAACGTTTCTGGCGATGTTGCGCTCGGCGGTCGCGACTGCCTCGAGCGCCCGGGTGGCACCCGCAACATTGGTCGCGGCGGCAAGCCGACCGATCGTGTCGCGCACGTCTTCGTTTACCACGTCGGCCGCCTCGTCCTGAAGCGTCAGCAGCACGTCGCGCATGAGCGTCCGCGCGCTCGCCAGCGCTTCCATGATACCCGAACGCTCGCGCGCGTTGAGTTCGCGCTTGTTGCGGTCCTCAAGCTGTTTCAATGCTCCACGCGACAGGTAGTCGGCGTTTTGCTCGAGCACCTTTTCCTGCGTGGACTTGACCTCGGCGAGCGGCGCCTTAACGGCGACGATGAGTGACTTGGCGCGACTGAGCACGTCGGCCTCGTCGGCGGCGATAAGCGAATCGATGGCGCGGACCATCTGACGGCGGGCGTCCTGGCGCTCGGCGCTCTTGAGGAACTCGATGCCACGCGTGGGGCTTCCCGCTACGGCGACGGCCATGCGGCAACGCGCAGGGTCCTGACCGGTGGCGCGACTCACGGCCTGCGCGGCGACGGCGGGCGATACCAGCCGAAACGGCACGCACTGGCAGCGGCTCACGATGGTGGGCAACATCACGTCTGCCGAGGTGCCCAGCAGGATGAACATAACGTCCTCGGGCGGCTCCTCGAGTGTTTTGAGCAGTGCGTTGGCGGTGTTGGCGCGCAGCTGCTCGGCACGGTCGATGATGTAGACCTTGGCCTTGGCACGGATGGGCGCCAGCGGCACGTCGTCGAGCAGCTCGCGGGTCTGGGCGATGAGGTAGCCCGTGGCGCTCTCGGGCGTGTAATAGTGCACATCGGGGTGTGTATGGCGGGCGACGCGCACGCAGCTATCGCATGAGCCGCAGCCGTCCTGCTCGCACAGGAAGGCTTGGGCGAGCGCCCACGCGGCGTCGAGCTTGCCCGCTCCGGGCGCGCCCAAAAACAGGTAGGCGTGCGATGCGCGACCGCTGGCGACGGCATTGGTCAAAAAGTCGCGCACGCGCTCTTGGGTGTCGAGCTTGGCCAGCAGGCTTGCCTGAGCGGGGGCCATGTTACTCGGCCTCCTTGGCAAGCGCGGCGGCGACGACATCTTGCGGAATGTCGAGGCCGTAGACGCGAACCTGCTCGACCGTCTGCGCGAAGACGTCCTCGATGGACGCGGTCGCGTCGATGAGCTTTACGCGGTTTGGTTCCTCGGCGGCAATGGCGCAAAATCCCTGGTAGACGCGCTCTTGGAAGGCCATGCCCTTGGCCTCCATGCGGTCGGCCGCACCACGGGCGGCCATGCGCAGCGCCGCCTGCTCGGGCGTGATGCGATAGACGAGTGTGAGAGCCGGGTGCGTACCCGCGACGGCCAGGTTGTTGGCGTCGCGCACCATCTGGCGATCGAGGCCGTCGGCAAACGCCTGGTAGCAGGTCGTGGAATCGTAGAAGCGGTCGCACAGGACCACCTTGCCGGCCGCGAGGGCGGGAGCTATGACCTCGTGCACCAGCTGGGCGCGTGCGGCCTCGTAGAGCAGCAGCTCGCAGGTATCTCCCATGGCCGTGTTGGCGGGATCGAGCAGCAGGGCGCGGATCTTTTCGCTGATGGCGGTGCCGCCCGGCTCGCGCAGGCTCACAACCTGGTAGCCAGCGAGTTCGAGCGCGCGGGCAAGCAAGCGCGCCTGCGTGGACTTGCCGGCGCCATCAACGCCCTCGAGCGTGATAAAGCTATGTTGAGCGGGCTCAAAAGCCATGGGCGCAGCCCCTTCCTACAAGGCGCGTAAATGCGAGTTATAGCAACCAAGCCATGATACCCCAGTGCGCGGCGCGTCCCAAATCCCACCTAGCCAATGGCTACTCAGGCGGCAGTTAGGGACGTTCCTAAACTGCCGGCCGAAAAGGAACGTCCCAACTGCCGGCTTTTTGGGGTGCTGGGTATAATCGTCGTATTGCATTGAAATGTGGCGAAAGGAGTGGCAATGTCTCGGTATTGCGCCTCGTGCGGCAAGCTTCTTGCAGATAATGCCAAGTTCTGCACCTCGTGCGGTGCATCCGTTGAACAAACAACCGCGAGCGATAGCCAGCCCGCTTTTGAGCAGACCGGTTCCCTCGATACGCCGCAAGCCAAGGCGGACGACCCCCTCGCCTATCGCCCCGACCTCGCCGCAGGCCCCGCGGCCGTCGAGACCACGCAGCGCATACCCGTCGCGAGCGGCTCGCCCCAACAGCAGCCGGCTCCCGCATACGCGCCCGCTTCGCCACAGACCCCCGCTCCCAAAAAGAGCGGCACCGGGCCGCTTATCGCCGTTATCGTTGTGCTGGTGGCGATCATCATCGCCCTGGTCGTTTTCTTTGTGATCAAGCCTTTCGACAACGCCGCCACGCAGACGACTGCCGAGGTAGCTAAGCTGCACCATGACGTCGACGACGATGACCTAAAGCCTCTCGGCGATCCCAACAGCCTGTACGACGATGATGACGATGACGACGAGGATGGCGGCGAAGCAACGCTCTCCGAGCAGAACCTCTACCGCCGACTGAGCGAATACTACGACTTGCTCGAAGACCTCGACAACTACGTCCGTGGCTGCGCGCAGAACTTCAACGGCAGCTATCTGGAAGAAGATCGCACCACCCGTCAAAATCTCGCCGACGTCGCCGAGCGCACAGAGGACACCATCGAGCAGTATTACGACATCGTCGAGGACCTGGACGTCCCGACGAGCTCCAAGAACTACAGTTCCTGGAAGGACATCATCGCCCTGTACGACGACCTGGATCACCGCATTGACGCAATCTGTGATGCCTGGGAGATCAGCCTGAAATACGCCAAGCCTGCGGACCACAAGAATGAGATCGTGGCGCCGCTGTCGCGCGACAACGTGGCGGGCACCAATGACAATAAGTATCGCCTAGACTTTGAGGAGCGCTATCCCGGCGCCAAACCCGTCGAAGTGAACTAGCGCTTTGTCGTTCCCGAGCCGGCAGTTAGGGACGTTCCTAAACTGCCGGCAGAAAAGGAACGTCCCTAACTGCCGGTCAAAAAACGAGCGAGGATCGTGGGGTCCTCGCTCGTTTTTTAGGCAATGTTTCGACCGCGCCGTTACTTGTCGGAGGCTACTTTCTTGGCAGTCGACTTCTTCGCGGTCGTCTTCTTGGCGGCAGTGGCTTTCTTAGCCGTCGTCTTCTTGGCCGCCGTCGTCTTCTTGGCCGTGCTCGCCTTAGTCGTGGTCTTGCGGCCGCGGGCGGGCTTCTTCTCCTTGGTCGGGCAGTCCATGTTGACGCAGATACGCCACGGGCCGCGCGCCGTGTTGACCACCACGATGGGGGCGCCGCACTCGGGGCAGGTCTCACCCGTCGCCTCGAGCTTACCGCGCGCCGGCAGAGGATAGCTTACGCCGCAGTCATCGTAGTTGGTGCAGCGGATAAAGCGCTTGCCGCTCTTCTCACTCTTGTGCGCGATCAGGTCGCCATGACGTCCGGCCTCGGCGCACACCTTGCACTCGCCCACCTTAAGGTCGGGCTCGTAGTTGGTGGGGCACGTGGGGTTCACGCAGATCTCGAAAGCCTTCTGACGGAACGGCTGGCATTTAATGCGCGGCGCGCCGCACTCGGGGCACACGGCCGCCTCGCCCTCGAGCGGACTCACCTTGACGCCGCTCGGCACCGGATAGGTCACATCGCAGTCGGGCCAGCCCATGCAGCCAATGAAGCTGCCACGGGTCTTGGCGCTCGTCTTCATAACCAGGTCCTTGCCGCACTTGGGGCAAGCTCCCACGCGCGCATCGGCCGTGACGGCGTCGCTGATGGCGTCGCCCAGCTCCTGCGTGTGCTTGAGCAGCTCGTCGAGCACGCCAGCCAGCAGCGCGCGCGAGTGCATCACGACATGCTCTTCGGTATCCTCGCCGCGCTCCACACGGGTCATGTCGCCGTCGAGCTCGCTGGTCATATCGGGGCTCGTGATGCGCGGGGCAAACTGCGACAGCGCATCGATGATGGCGATACCCAGCTGGCTCGGCTCAACGGGATCATTTTTGAGATAGCGCACGGCGTACAGGCGCTCGATGATGCTCGCGCGCGTGGACTTGGTGCCCAGGCCGCGCTTCTCCATCTCCTGCACGAGCTTGCCCTGGCTGTAGCGCGCGGGCGGCTCGGTCTGCTTGGCCTCGAGCTTAATGTCGAATACGTCGACCGTATCGCCCTGCTCAAGCGGCGGCATCTGCTCGTCGCGTTTAAGGCCATACGGGTAGGCCTCGCGGAAACCCGGGGTCACGAGCACATCGCCCGAAGCCACGAACGGCTCACCGTTCACATCGAGCTCGAGCTTGGTGTTCTCGATGGTCGCGGGACCCATGAGCGTCGCCAGGAAGCGGCGGGCGATGAGGTCGTAGAGCTTGCGCTGGCCGCCGTCGAGCGTGGACGGATCGCCCTCGCCCGTGGGATAGATAGGCGGGTGGTCGGTGGTCTCGACTTTGCCGCGCGTAGGCTTCATGGGGCCGGCAAGCACCTTTTTGCATACGGGCGCCAGCGCCGGGTTGATCTTTGCCAGGTCGCTCACCACGGCGCCCAGATCGAGCGTCGCGGGGTACACGGTATTGTCGACACGCGGGTAGCTGATGAGACCGGCCATGTAGAGGGACTCAGCGATGCGCATGGTACGCGCAGGCGAGATGCCCTCGGCCGCGGCGGCAGCCTGCAGCGAGGTGGTCGCAAACGGCGTGGGCGGCTGCTGCTTGCGCGAGCGCTTGGTCACCGCGGCGACGGTTGCCGTCTTGGCACCGTCAACGTGACCGTACGCCGTCTCAGCAGCATCCTTGTCGGTAAAGCGCGCCGTCTTGTGCGCGATCTTAAAGCGATCGTCCTCGGCAGCGCCTTGCGCGGCGCCCATGCCACGAATCTGCCAATAGTCCTCGGGCACAAACGCCATGCGCTCGCGTTCGCGCTCGACCACCAGGGCAAGCGTCGGCGTCTGCACGCGGCCGGCGGAACGCACGTTGCCAAAGCCGCCAAACTTGGCGAGCGTCAGGTAGCGCGTGAGCACCGCACCCCAAATGAGGTCGATGTGCTGACGGCTCTCGCCGGCGTCGGCCAGGTTCTGGTCGAGCGAGACGAGATTATCGAAGGCCTGCGTGATCTCGGCCTTGGTAAACGAAGAATACTGGGCGCGGGCAACCGGCAAGTCCGGCGCAACCTCGCGCACCTTGTTGAGGGCGTCCGAACCGATCAGTTCGCCCTCGCGATCGAAGTCCGTAGCGATGATGACGCTGTCGGACTTTTTGGCGAGGTTCTTAAGCGAGCGGATGAGTTCCTTCTCGGCCGGCAGCTTAATGACGGGTGCCCAGGTGAGATACGGCAGACTCTCGAGCTTCCAGCCCTTGATGGAGATGCCGTCGGCAAGAAACGGCTTGCGCTTGGTGTCGTAGGGCGGGCGTGCCAGGCCATCGGGCATGTCGGCCGGTAGCATCTCGCCGTCCTCGGTAACCGAATACCAGCCCAGCTTTTTATCAAACAGCACGCTGTCGCAAAAATCGGGCGCAAGGATGTGACCGGCCAGGCCGATGGTCACGCACTCCTCGCCCTTCCACTCAAAACGGTAGATTGCGGTGTTGTACACCTTGTCCTTTTTGGGCTTACCCGTGGACAGCCGCTCGGCAATCTGACGCGCGGCGTCATTTTTCTCGGCGATGATGAGCTTCAAAAGAGGCTCCTATCTCGTGTCTCTGCGGCTACGCCCGCCCGTATGGCGGCCGATTTACGCCCTTGCTTGCTCGATCTGCCCGATGAGCCAATCGCACCAGGCATCCATGCCCTCGCCCTTGCGCGCGCTCACGGCAAACCGCGGCGCCTGCGGATTGAGGTCATCGAGTGTCTTAGTATACCTATCCATGTCAAAATCGAAAGCCGGGGCCACATCGACCTTGTTGAGCAGCTGCGCGCCGGCGTGCTGGAAGATGCCCGGGTACTTGATGGGCTTGTCGTCGCCCTCGGGCACCGAGAGAATCATGATGGACAGGTTTTCGCCCAGGTCAAAGTCGACTGGGCAGACCAGGTTACCCACGTTTTCGATAAAGATGACGTCGATGTTTTGAAGACCCACAGCCTGGTCGAAGGCGTCAACTGCCTCCATGATCATGTTGCCCTCGAGATGGCACAGGCCGCCCGTGTTGATCTGGATGGCGGGCATGCCGGCTTCCTTCATGGTGATGGCGTCGACATCCGAGGCGATATCGCCCTCGATGACGGCACAGCGCAGGCCGGCCTTGTCACGTAGACGCTCGTTGGTGCCCAGGATCGTGGTAGTCTTGCCCGAGCCGGGGCTCGACAACACATTGATCACATAGGTGTTTGTCTCTTTAAATCGCTGTCGCAGCTGATCTGCCAGGCGCTCATTGCGCGACAGAATCGGCGACGCGATATCAATCGTTTTCTCGGCCATATTCGGCACTCCTTAATTTCCAACATTTATACCCCGTCCCCAGGTGGCTGGCGGGCTAATCGTCGGGGGTTTCGATTTCTATACTGGCGATGTCGAGCTCGCGGCCGTGCAGTAGGCGCACATTGGCGCCACCGCACTGGGGACAACGGCAATGGAAGCGGTCGTGCTCAAAGACCTCGCCGCAGTCCAGACACTCGCTTTGTGGATGGACTTCCTCTACGGCAAGCTCGCAGCCGCGCGTGAGCGGGTCCTCGTCGCGAAATGTCTCCCATGCAAAGTCGAGTGCCTCGCGCACGACCTCGGTCATATCCCCGATACGCAGCGTTACCAAAACGGCGCGCGAGGCCCCCGCCCCACGCGCCGCGCGAATCACTGTATCGAGTATGCCGTTGACAATGCCAACCTCGTGCATACCGATTTACTCCTCGTCGTCCTCGTCGTCCGAGAACAGGTCCAGACGACTCACGAACAAGCCTTCCTTGCCCTCGCGCGCGGTAATGACCACACGGGCGATGGCAAGCGAAATCTCGTAAAGCGAGAGCAGGGCGCCATACATGAGGCCGAGCGTAACGGGCGAGCCGTCAGGCGTAATCACAGCCGAGCCCACAAGCAGGCCAACGTATACGTAACGCCAGGCACCGCGGAAAGCAGCGTAGGACACGATGTGGAAGACGGACAGGTAGAAGATGATGAGCGGCAGCTCAAACGCCACGCCAAAGCCGATCATAAAGAGCAGCTCCATGTTGACGTAGTTCTCCAGATCGGGCAGCGCCGTAGCGACGGCCGAGGTTTCGCCGATGAGCCACTCAAAGCCCGCAGGAATGATGATGAAGTAGCAGAAAATGGCGCCCAGGAAGAACAGCACCGTCGAGGCGAGCACCGTGGGCACGACCCACTTGCGCTCGTTGGGGCGAAGCGCCGGCAGGAAAAATGCCAGAATCTGCCAGATGATCATGGGCGTGCACATGACAACGGCCATCTTGATGGCCAGCGAAAAGCGCAGGCCAAAGCCGCCGAGCGTAGTGGTGATGTAGAACTTACCGTCCGGTACAAAGGAGCGGATGGGGTCTTCCAGGATGTCGAGCACCACGGGTGTGGCGAAATACAGCACGATAGCGGCGGCAAACACCGACACGACTACGATGGTCAGACGGCGACGGAGCTCTCCCAGGTGATCGAAGAGCGGCATACGCGCAGGTCCGATAGGCATTACTCATCGCCTCCCTTCGGGGCGTCGGCGGCAGCGGCGTCGTCCTCGGCCTCGAGCTCGCGAGCGAGCTGGTCGACGACAGCCTTGCGCTTACGGGGACGACGGGCGTAGAGGTCAGCCGTCGTGGGCTCTGCCGGCTCGGGCTCGGCGACGGCAGCGGCAGGCTCGGCCTTGGCGGACTCGGCGCTCTCGGCCTCATCAGCAGCGCCTTCGCCCTCGGTGGCACCCTCGCTCGCAGCCTTCTCGGCGGCAAGGCGGGCACGGCGCTCGGCAAAAGTCTCCTTCTTTGCGGGCGCAGCCGTCTCGACGGCACCCTCGTCCGCATCGGAATCATCATCGACGGCAGCCTTCTTGGGCTTGACCGGAGCCGAAGCGGCCTCGCTCACCGGATCGATAATCTCGGACTGAACAACGGCCGTCATCTTTTCCTGCGTCTCGCGGAACTGACGGATGGCACGGCCGATCGTACGGCCCATCTGCGGGAGCTTGTCCGGGCCAAACAGCAAAAAGCCGAAGACCACGATGATCGCGAGCTCACCCTCTCCAATACCAAACACACATACCTCCAAGGCTCGATGTGAGTCGAGCCCGCACCGCGCCATTCGGCCGGAACTCGTCTATTCATTCGGTCAAGTATAGCGCCCGGACGCCAAAACGTCCGAGCGCATCACAAACATATGCCAAACGGCACGCCCTTTTGGGGGCAAAGATTATGCAGCGGTGATCGAAATCTCCTGGTCGACACCCAACAGCTGAACCACGCGCATCACCTGGGGCTGCACATTGGTGCAGCTAAAGCGCTTGCCGTGGTCGACCGCGTGGTGCGCGGCGCCCACGAGCACGCCAATGCCCGTCGAATCGATGTAGCTCACCTGGGCAAAATCGAGCTCAACGGCCTCGGTGGGCTGCTCGAGCGCCAGGTCGATGGCATTGCGCAGGCTATCGGCGTTAGAGATATCGATCTCGCCGGTTACCTTAATGGTATAGAGCTCCGGCGTGGGGTTGGTGGAAATACTCAAATCCATGTATACGCTCCTTTACATATCGAAAGTGCGGATAGTACGGGAAGCCGCGCGTTAGGCGCGCTCGGCACGAGCAAGCTCGGCAGCGACGAGCTTGACGGCCAGCACCAGTACGTCGAGTGCTGCCTCCAGGTCCTCGACCGTGGGATAGCTCGGCGCGATGCGGATGTTGGTGTCGCGCGGATCCTTGCCATAAGGCCAGGTGGCACCAGCCGGCGTAAGCTTGACGCCCAGGTCGGCACAAAGCGCTGCGACCTTTTGGGCCGAGCCCTCGGGACCATCAAAGCTCACAAAGTAGCCGCCGCGGGGATGCGTCCAAGTGGCGCAACCCGTATCGCCCAGGCCCTCGGTGAGCTTACGCTCAACGGCCTCAAAGCGCGGGCGCAAGAACTCGGCATGCTTTTTCATGTGCTCCTTGACCGCCTCGATGGTGGGAAGGAAACGCACGTGACGCAGCTGGTTGAGCTTGTCGGCGCTGATGAGGCCGGCCTTCAGGCGCTTGGAGAACTCCGCGATAACCGCGGGGCTCGCACCGATAAAGCCGATGCCGGCGCCCGGGAAGGTGATCTTGGACGTCGAGGCAAAGGCCACCACGCGATCCTCGGTGCCCGCCGCGCGAGCGAGGTCGAAGATATTGGCGAGCTCGTCGGTCTCGTCGTACAGGTCGTGCACGCAGTAGGCGTTGTCCCAGAAGATGCGGAAATCGGGCGCGGCCGTGGGCATCTCGACCAGGCGACGCACGGTGTCCTCGCTAAAGGTGATGCCCGTGGGGTTGGAATACTTGGGCACGCACCAGATACCCTTGATGGAGTCGTCGGCGGCAACCAGGCGCTCGACCTCGTCCATGTCGGGGCCGTTGTCGGTCATCGCGACGGGGACATTCTCGATACCCAAGTCGGCAGTGATGCCAAAGTGGCGGTCGTAGCCGGGAACAAGGCACAGGAACTTGACCTTCTTGCCGTCATGCGCGGTCTCATAAGCCTCCCAAGGCTCGCTGCCGCACGAGCCGCAGCGCCAGAACATGCCGGCGATATCGTGCTCGATCAGCAGGCTCGACGAACCCAGTACGAGCGTCTGCTCGGCGGGGCAACCCAGGAACTCCCCCGCCAGCTTGCGTGCCGAGGGAATGCCCTCAAAGCAACCGTAGTTGGAGCAGTCGACGTTGCCGTCGTGCAGATCGGCATCGGCATTGAGGATATCGAGCATGGGTCGAGAGATGTCCACCTGGGAGGGCGACGGCTTGCCGCGGGCCATGTCGAGCGCCAGGCCCTTGGCCTTGACCTCGGCGACCTCGGCTTTGAGCGCCTCGATGGCGGCATCGAGTTCGGTGGTTTCCATCTTCTGGTAGATCGTCTGCATGGGTGCGACCTTTCGCGAAGCGGGACGTTGCAGTTCGTCTAAGTATAGACCGCCACTGCCGCAACGGTATGAAGCCGTGATAGATTAAGTCCATCGCAATGAATTACGACATCGCCGCGCATGCCGGCGTGGGGCGCCCAAGGAGGCACTATGGAGTACGGATCGTTCCAGGCCGAGGAATTCGGCGACCTGCAGCGCCTGGTCGACGGACTGTTTTATGACCGCCGCGCCATCGACCGCCTGGATCTCATCGTGCAGGCCGAGATCTTGGACCTCGCGCCCGACCTCATGGAAATCGTGAACCT
>DBEZGO010000112.1:0-5631 GCA_048189345.1 Collinsella sp. | reverse complement strand
GCATCGGCCATGATGGCGTCGATCTGGTCGTCGGTTACCAAGCCGTTGGTGCCCAGGGCAAAGACCACGATCTTGCCGGCAAGGTTCTGCTGGATATAGCCCTCAAATGTCGCGCGCCCCGCATCAAACTGGCGGCCCTTTTCGGCATCGATATGGCTGTGCGGGAACACGCCGTCAAAGGTGTCTACGGCACGCAGCGACACGGAGTCGCCGATCATAAGCAGATCGTAGGAGCCATCGGGGAAGCCGTCGTTGTCCTTGTCGGTGTCGTCGGCCGCCTGCTGGTCGGTGGGCGCGGTGTTCTTGGCTTCCTTGTTCAGAACTTCGGCGCCCTCGCCGCTCAGCGCAGACGTCTCGGGCACAAAGATCAGGCCGCCCAGTGCAACGACCAACACGACAGCGTAGGCTGCGCAGACAGGGATGTGCGTGCGTGCCCAGTTGGCGGGCGTGGTGGTGCCATCGCGGAATTCGGCGACGGTGCGCCCAAAGGCGCCCTTCCTAAACGGAGTCTCGATAAAGCGATAACAGCACTCTGCCACGGCGACCACCAACAACACCTGCAAAATGTACTGCCACCACGGCGTATCGTTGATGTTGGCGACCGGGTTCATGAGGAGCAGCAGCGGATAGTGCCACAGGTAGATGCTGTAGGAGCGCTTGCCAACCCACACGAGTGGCTCGGCGGATAGCGCGCGGGCAACCATTCCCTGGGGCTGCACGCAGGCCGCGATGACCATGAGTGTGAGGATCGAGCACAGCAGCGTGCCTCCGCGATACTGGAAGGCGGTGTAGCCGTTGGTGAGCGCGACCATGGCGGCAAGGCCAACCAGACCCACGACGCCCAACACATCGATGGATGCGGGCGAGGACCAAAAACGCACGAGGGCGCTCGGCTGTGCCGGGGCGGTCTCGGCTGCTTCGTCGGCCTTCTCGCCAGGCTTGCCCTCGGCGTTCTTGCCGTGCTTGGCGGCGCCAGCTAGGCGATTGAGCCCCAAACGACGAGCGAGACGCACCGGCGCCAGGTCGCGATCGGGGATAAAGGCCATCCAGGCACCCAGCAGCAGCGAGAACACACGGGTGTCGGTGCCGTAGTACACGCGGCTGGGGTCGGCGGCGGGGTTATAGAGCACCATCATGGCGAGGGCAGATACCGCGGCAAGGCCCAGAACCACGCGGCGCGTGTTGGGTTTGCTCACATGCATGGATACCATGGCAAACAGCAGTGGCGGCCAAATCAGGTAGAACTGTTCCTCGATGGCAAGCGACCAAAAGTGCGTGAGCGGCGAGGGGTCGCCCAGAGCATTGAAGTACGAGACGTTTTGGGCAATCTGCCACCAGTTGTTGAAGAACAACAGCGACGGCAGGATGTCGGGGCGCATCTTGGTGAGCATCACGTGGTTGAAGACGGTGCACAGAGCACAGGTCACCACCACGACGGTCACCACGGCGGGGACCAGGCGACGGATGCGGCGGATCCAGAAGCTCTTGAGGTCGATGCGGCCGGTCTTAGCGACTTCGTTGAGCAGCAAGCGCGTGATCAGATAGCCCGAAAGCACAAAGAAGATCGTGACGCCGAGCAGGCCGCCCTGAGCCCACGTGAGGTTAAGGTGATAGAGCACCACCGCGACGACGGCGAGCGTACGCAGGCCGTCGAGTGCAGGGATGTAGCGGGACTTGGGGCGAGCAGGCGTCTGCTCCGCGGCGGGAGTGTTGGCGCGGCCCGCGTTGTTGGCAGAAGCGCGATGGGGGCTCGTGGTGCGTCGCGGCTCGTTGGCACGGCGTTCGCTCTTCACGCGTTCGTGCGGCGCCGGCTCGTTGCCCGTGCGGCGTCGACCGCGCGAGCCCGATTGCGAGAATTGTTCCATAAAACATCATCCAATGACGAGAATAATCAGCACGTATTCATTGTAGCTGCCTGCTCCTGTGAATGCTTGCTGCTGGCGCAACCTCAAGCGCGCGTCCACATCAAAGTGAACTAAAGTTATAGGGGGTGCGAGAGTGCACGATCGACGGCCGACGGTGGGCATAAGGCCCGCAGATGAGGAGGTTTCCATGGCAGATCGCGGCATCGTTGCGGTGTTCGGCAGCATGAACATGGACCTTTCGGTGGCGTGCGAGCGCATACCGCGTGCGGGCGAGACCGTCGGCGGCAGCGGGTTTATCACCAACGCCGGCGGCAAGGGCGCCAATCAGGCCGTAGCTGCCGCGCGTATGGGCGCGTGCACGCACATGATCGGCGCGGTCGGTCGCGACGCGTTCGGCGCATCGCTCGTGGTGGGGCTCCAAGACACCGGCGTGGACTGTGACTTTGTAGTGCATCGCGATGACGTGGAGACGGGAACGGCGACCATCATTCGCTGCGAGGGCGACAACCGCATCGTACTGTCACCGGGCGCCAACCATGCGCTTGCGGGCGCGGACGTTGCCCGCGCGCTGAGGCGTCTGGTGGCCCATGAGCTCGACGGCGACGCCAGCGAGATTGCCCCGGCTGCCGGAAGCGTCTTTATCGCCCAGGGCGAATGTGACCTTGCGGCGACGGCCGAGGCGCTTGTTTGTGCTCACGAGCTGGGGTTCTATACGGTCTTTAATCCAGCGCCTGCCTGCGAGCTGCCTGCGGAGGTCTGGCCTGCGGTCGACCTGGTCTGCCCCAACGAGACCGAGTGCCAGGTTCTGACGGGCATTCTGCCCACGGATGATGCAAGCTGCGTCGCGGCGCTCAATGCGCTGCTCGACAAGGGTGCCGGGGCTGCGGTCATCACGTTGGGCGGTGCCGGCTCGGTTACGCTCGGCGATGGCGGTGAGCTGCTGCGCATGCCGGCACTTTCGAGTACGGTAGTCGATACCACGGCCGCCGGCGATACGTTTATCGGCGCGTTGGCGGCGGCTCGCCTAGAGGGCCTGCCGCTCTTTGAGTGCATGGCCGCGGGTGCTCGCGCCTCGGCAGTGACGGTGTCGCGCCTGGGCGCTCAGCAATCGATTCCCACGCGCGCCGAAGTTGAACATTGGTTTGGTTAAACGATAAAGACGGAGAAGCGGAGTAGAACAATGACAACCAAGAAGCTGATCCTTGATCTGGATATGGGTGTGGACGATGCGATGGCGCTGGCCTATGCCATCGCGAGCCCCGAGGTGGAGCTCGTGGGCATCACCACGTGCTTTGGCAACGTGCGCGTCGAGCAATCGGCGCACAACTGCCTTGCGGTGCTCGATCTGCTGGGTCGCCCCGAGGTTCCGGTGTACCTGGGTGCCGACCGTCCTCTGCAGGCGACTGAGCCCTATACGCCGCCGGCGTCCACCGCGCTCATTCACGGCAAGAACGGCATCGGCGGCGCGAGCGTGCCCGCGTCGCCCTACGAGCCGGTGGGGGCGACCTCGGCCGACGGCAACGCTGCGGTCGATTATCTGATCGATGCCGCGCGCACCTATGGTCCCGATCTGGTCTACGTAGCGACTGGCCCGCTCTCCAACCTGGCGCTCGCCCTGGAGCGCGATGCGGCGGCGATGATGTCCATCGGCCGCGTGGTCGTGATGGGCGGCGCCCTTACCGTGCCCGGCAACGTGAGCGCGGGCGCCGAGGCCAATATGGCGAGCGACCCCGAGGCAGCCGACGCGGTGCTGCGCTCGGGCCGTAAGCTCACCATGGTGGGTCTGGACGTGACGCATCGCGTGGTGCTCACACGCCGCGACATTGCCGGCTGGACGGGCTCGGGCACCATGGCGGGCTGCGCATTTGCGAGCATGGTCGAGCACTACATTGGCTCGTACGAGATGAACGCACCCTACCTGGGTGGTTGTGCGCTGCACGATCCGCTGGCCGTTGCCGTGGCGATCGACCCCACGCTCGTAGGTGCGCTCGGCTGCAACCTGCGTGTTGATCTGCTGGGCGAGTACCGCGGTCGCACCATCTGCGATGAGCGCCGCCTGTCCGATCCGGACAAGAGCGCGCTTGTGGCACTGACCGTGGATGCTCCGCGCTTCCTGTCCGAGTTCAAGACGCGTATGGCCCGTGTCCTTGGCTAAGTTGTCTTTTTGGACGGGGCTTTTTTGACTGGTATGATTGGTACGACCATTCGAACCAGCTAAAAGAGCCCCGTCCCAATTTGACTATCGAGAGGATCTGCCATGGAGCGCATCGCCAGCTTTTCCGTTGATCATCTGCTGCTTGAGCCCGGCGTGTATGTGAGCCGCATCGACCGCGATCCGGCGACCGGTGCTGCCGTCACCACGTTTGACCTGCGCCTGACCACGCCCAACAAGGAGCCGGTCATGAACACCGCCGAGTGCCACACCATCGAGCACCTGGGTGCAACGTTCTTGCGCAATCATGCCGAGTGGTCGGGCCGCATTGTCTACTTTGGCCCCATGGGCTGCCGCACGGGCTTTTACCTCGTTGTGTTTGGCGAGGTGACGAGCGAGGAGATCCTGCCGCTCGTGCGTGAGCTGTTCGAGTTTGTCGCCGACTTTGAGGGCGATGTCCCCGGTGCCGCTCCCGAGGAGTGCGGCAACTACCTGGACCAGAACCTTCCCATGGCTAACTGGCTCGCGCGCCGTTACCTCGACCGCGACCTGGCCGATATCGACGAGAAGCACCTGCACTATCAGCAGGCATAAGGGCTTTATCGCCCAAAACGCGCGCATTGGGCGCCTTCGCTTATGCGGGGGCGCCTTTTTGTTGATTGGTCGGGACGAGCGTTCAAAATCGCTCATGTTTGTTCTAGAATGTTCGTATAGTCACATTTACGAACAGGAGTGAACATGCATATCTGCTCTGTCAACGATCCCGAGTTCAAATCCTATGGCAACGTTTGGAATAACGTTCCGTCCGAGCTCACGTCGCCCGTGCTCGAGGCGCTTTCTGCCACGTCCATTCCCGAGGGCAGCAAGTACGTAGCAAGTGCGCCGGAGCTCGAGGGCGTCAAGGATGCCGATAAACTGGGCTTTCTCATGTTTGGCGGCCGACCCTTCCAGCTGGGCTGGTGCAATGGCCACAACACGCAGCTCAACTGCCTGGAGTATCACCGCGCCAGCGAGTTCAACCTGGGCGCGCGCGACTTTATCCTGCTCGTGGCGCATCGCTGGGAGATCGAGGACGGTAAGCTCGACACCGCGTGCGTCAAGGCGTTCCGCGTGCCGGCGGGTACGGTCGTCGAAGTCTTCAACACCACGCTCCACTACACGCCCTGCATGGTCGATGACGGCGGCTTCCAGGTGATGGTGGCGCTGCCGGCGGGCACCAACGGCCCGCGCCCCGAGGCTGCATCCGACATGCCTGCTGCCGGCGACAGCTACTGCTACTGGAAGGCCGACAAGTGGGTCCTCTGCCACGCCGACAGCCCCAAGGCAGCCGAAGGCGGCTACGTAGGCCTCATCGGCAAAAATCTCGACATCACCGTGGACTAGCGCATCGCCCCAAACCACCACAAAGGTGCCTGTCTCCTTTGCGGTGGTTTGGGGCGGGCAGATATCGGGAAGTGCCAGACGGGGGAGGCTGCCGGGCGCCTTGCCGTCTGCGGATTTTGGGACATGTGGCCCGCTTTTTGAGCCTGCCTGTCGGTACACTAAAAGCACTATGGGTACCCGCGAGCGACATATCGGCAACGCGGCCGCCCGATCCGCACCCGTGGCGGATCC
>DBEZGO010000111.1:0-12003 GCA_048189345.1 Collinsella sp. | reverse complement strand
TCCGCGACGGCGCGGGCGTAGTTGGGGCGCAAAAAGCTCAGGTTGCCCAGCTCGCCAAAGTGAATCTTGATGGCGACGAACTTGTTCTCAAAGTCGATCTGCTCGATACCGGCGCGACGGATGAGGCGCTTGAGTTTGTCGAGCTGGCTCTCGCGAGCATGCGTGCGCAGGTTGGTGAAGTACACCTTAGCGGGTGCTGCGGGTGCAGTTACGGTCATAGATATATCCCCTCGGTCTATATGGCGTTACAGACATAAGAGGATGGTACCCGCTGAAGTAGGGTCAAAGTCAAGCGCGAAACCTAGTCGTTGGGGACAGACTTAAATGACTGAAACCACTCATTGGGGACGGACTTAAATGAGTGCCTCGTCACCTGGCAGCTAGGGACATTCCTTTCCTGCCGGCAGCTGGGGACAGTCCTTGCCAGCACAGCCGACGAGCCGGCGAGTCAGCAAAGACCGTCCCCGATGACTAGTCGTTTAAGAACGTCCCCAATGACCAATAAGGGGCTACTCTTGGACTTTGAGGGCTTCGGCCAGCCTGACGCGCTTGATGGAGCGCGTGTGTAGCAGCGCCACGACCAGGTAGGTCACAAAGCCAATGCCCACGCACGCCGCCATGGACCAAGCGGGCACGTAGATCTCGATATTGCCGTTGTAGGCGAGCAGCATCGAGCGGAAGATGGCCGTGAGCGAGCCAATGATCACGGGCAGGCTCAGCACGAGCGACGCCGCCACGCACAGCGTGATCGAGCGGATGTACAGATGCGAGATCTCGCTATCGCGATAGCCAAAGACTTTCATGTAGCTGATCGAACGGGCGCTGTGGTCGATCACCGCCTTGGTCAGCAGGTACATAAACAGCAGGAAGATGAACACCGCGAGCCCGATCATCATTACGATCATTTTACTCATCATGCCGATGAACTGGTCACCCACGGCGCGCATGTCGTCGGGCGTGGTGTCGCCGGCAAAGTAACGAGCATCGAGGTCGAGCTTCTCGTCGCTCACATAGCCGTTAAAGTAGGCGGCGTCGTTGTCGAACAGCTCGTTAAAGTCGTCGATACTCATATAGATATTCATGTCCGACTTGGAGCCCCAGGCACAGTCCTTGCCCGCGTACTCAAGGGAATAATACTCACCCTCGTACTTGTCGCTGAGCGTGACCTTCTGGCCCTCGCTCCAGCCAAACTTGTCGAGCAAGCCACCGCCAAAGACAACGCGTCCGTTGCCGACGTCCAGCCCTTTCCAGTAGCGCGAATCGGGCGAGATGCCGTAGATGGAAATCGTCTCCTCGCCATTTCCGCCACCGCGGTCGTATTGCAGCTGGTAGACGGCGTATTTCTCAGCCTGTGCGATTGCGCCCGCGCCGTTATCGGTCGTATTGACCGGGTGGATATCGTCGTTGTCGGTGTCAATCTTAGAGGCCTTGCCGATCAGGTCGATAGCCTCATCGCGGTCGCAGCCGAGAGCATCGGCAAGGTCATCGAGGCGCGCATAAAGCGCATCCTTCTTGTCCTGGACCTTGGCGAGCGCGTCCTGCGCTGCGGCCAGGCTCTCGGCAGACGGAGATGCGGTCGCGGCATCGGCTGCCGCCTGCGCCGCATCGGCCGCGTCGTCAAGCTCGTCATCGGCATCTTGGGCGGCAGAAAGCAGTGCGCCGTCAACCGACTGCAAGCGCTCGAGTGCCGACCACTGTTCGCGCTCCTCGGCGGTGCCCTCGAGCTCCAGCGGAGCCTTGAGCGTGTACTGGTGCTCGGCGACCAGGCTTGTCTCGAGGTTGTCGGCGTAGTGCGTCATCGTGGGCAGAATCGCCAGGCCAAAGAGCAGCAGCAGCGAGGCAAACGCAATGCCCACGAAGAGCGTGGCGAAGTTGCCCAGGTTGCGCAGGAAGATACGCAGGCGGAAGCGCGAGACAAAGCCCATTCGCTCCGGCAGCCGCAGGCCGCGCTTGGTGCCAGACTTGCCGCTCGCCTCGTGGCGAAGAAACTGCAACGGCGTCTTGCCCATTTTGCGAAGCAGGCCCACCAGCGTGATGAGAATGAGCGCGGCGGCGGGAACCACGGCGCACTTCACAAAGATCTCCCAGCTCCAGTACACCTGGAAGGGCGGCAGGCTGTACGAGTCGTAATAGAGGCTGCGCATGGGCTCGGTAAAGAACACGACGCCGAGCGCAGTGCCCAAAAGCGCCGCGACCACGCCCGCGATGGCGGGAAGCGCAAGGTAGTGCAGCACGATCTCGCGTCGACGATAGCCGCTGGCAAGCAGCGTGCCGATGATGGCGCTCTCCTCCTCGATGGTGGCGTCGGTAAGGACCACAAAGACGAACGCCATGATCACGATGATGATGTCGAGCAGCGTCATCCACATCATGGAGTCGCCGTCTACGTCGTCGCGCGCGTAGCCAATGCCCTGGTTGGAATCGGCATCGATCAGGTCGTCGACGCACGCATCGGCATCGGTCAGCGCCTCGACCATATCCTGCTCGGCATCGATGCGGTCTGCAGTGGAGAGATCGCGATCGGCAAAGGTGAAGGAGTAGGTGTAGTCAGGCGCGCCGCCGGCATCCTCGAGCGCGGCAAAGCCGGCGTCGGTGACCTCGGCAACACCATAGGTGATGGTGTTCACCGTAAAGTCCGAATTGTTGAGGAACAGCGCCTGGCTATCGGGCTGGGTCATGATGCCGCAGATGGTGTAGGTGCGGCCCTCAAGCTCGACCTTATCGCCCACGGCGAGGTCGTTGTTGGTGGCGAAGACACGGTCGATTGCCACCTCATCGTCCGCCTTGGGTTCCCTGCCCTCACAGTAGGACGCGATATCGACCTTGGTGCGGTGCGCATAGGTGCGCAGCGTGCGCTTGGTGCCGTCGTCGCCGGCGGTCTTTTTGATGATGGCGTCGATGGAGAAATTCTTGTAGAGCGTGACGCCGCCGACATCGCCGGCCGCGTCCTCGGCAGCCTTGAGCTGGTCTTTGGTGGCCTCGAAGGAGGTGGTCACGCGGCCGTCCTCGATCGTGTACGCATCGCGCATGTCGTCGATAAGGCAACCGATGGAGTGGGCCGCGAGCAAAAAGCCCGAGGTGAGGGCGATGCTTCCGCACATAAGAAGAAAGATGCCCAGGTACTTGCCGATATTGCGGCGCAGCTCGCGCGGGAGACGTTTTGCGAGAGGTGTCATGGCGCCGCCTACCAATCGAGCTCGGCGGCCGCGACGGGCGACTCGTTGAGCTCATCCTCGACGATGCGTCCGTCGCGCAGGCGCAGCACGCGGTTGGCCATGCGGGCGATGGCGGCGTTGTGCGTGACGATGATGATGGTGCAGCCGTACTCGTGATTGACATCCTCCATGAGCTGCAGGATTTCCTTGGACGTCTTGTAGTCGAGCGCGCCCGTGGGCTCGTCGCACAGCAACAGACCCGGGTTCTTGACGAGCGCACGGCCGATGGCGCAGCGCTGCTGTTGGCCGCCCGAAACCTGACGCGGGAACTTGTTGCGGTGCTCGTAGAGGCCCAGCGAACGCAGCAGGTCGTCGACATTGAGCGGGTTTTTGGACAGGTGCGCCGTGACCTCGATGTTTTCCTTGATGGTGAGGTCGGGCACCAGGTTGTAGAACTGAAAGACAAAGCCCAGCTCGCGGCGGCGGTACTCACCCAGGTCGGCGGGCTTGAGCACCGTGAGGTCGCAGCCGTCCACCATGATGGAGCCGGCGTCGGCATCCTCCAGGCCACCGATCAGGTTAAGAAACGTGGACTTGCCCGAGCCCGAGGGCCCCAGCATGACGCAGATCTCGCCGCGATTGATGGACGTGTCGATGCCGTCGAGCACCGTCAGGCGCGCATCACCGTCGCCGTAGTGCTTTTTGAGATCCTTAACCTGGACATAGGCTTCCTGCGTTGCCATGGTATCCCCCGTTGTTAGCCTCGTACTACTTTATGAGCGTAATAGTAAACCATGGCGAACTATTTTGGAGCGAGGCCTGGATTTTATTTCAGACTAGTCATTGGGGACGTTCTTAAATGACTAGCTGTTAGGGACACTCTTTCGCCACCCGGCAGTTGGGGACGTTCCTTTCCTACCGGCAGTTGGGGACAGTCTTTGCCAACCCAGCCGGCAAAACAGCCGATCGGCAAAGACTGTCCCCAATGACTAGTCGTTTAAGTCTGTCCCCAATGACCACTCTTGGTCGTTTAAGTCTGTCCCCAATGAGTACCCGATGACTAGGTGACTAGGCGCGGGATTTGGTGCGTGAGAGGGCCAGGCCTGCGGCGGCGATGGCCACGGCAAAGAGCACGGTGACGCCCAGGTCGCAGGCGATGTCGCCCAACATGGCAGACGTCAGGTCCGACGCGAGCGCCTTGCCGATCGCGTCGTTCACCCAATATGTCGGCACAAAGTGCGCCACGGTCTGCACGGCCGGGCCCATCAGCGACAGCGGCATCCAAGCGCCGCCCAAAAACGTCATGAGCATGCCGAGCAGGTTGCCCACGCCATTGAGCAGCTCCTCGCGCGCACCCAGGCCCGAAAGGGCAAAGCCAACGGCCAGCGGCGTGCACGCCTGGGCAAACGTCGCCGCCAGTGCCAGGCACACACGGCCCACGCCGACCTCGGCGACCGCGCCGGCAAAGCCCACGACGCCCATCATGCTCGACACAAACCAGATGCAGACGGTGAGCACGGCGGCGGCGGCAAACACGGCAAGCGAACGTTGGCGCTCGGAGATTGGGCCGGCATCCATACGACGCACGCGCTCGGGCTCGTTCATGCCCGAGAACACCAACCCCACCGATACGATGACCGACGAGATAATCGCGTACGCGCCAAAGTTGAAGTACGACTCGAGCGTGGCGGCAGCAGCCGAGTCGACCTTGACCCGCTCGATCTGGACCTCCGCGCGCTTTGCAGCGGCATGTTCGGCGGCCTTGGCAACGTCGCCGTTGGAGGCAGTGGGCTCAAGTGCGGCTGCAGCGCCCGCGAGCGAGATCCAGCGCGAAGCCTCGGCAGACGAAAGCGCCGCCGCCATGGTGCCGGCACCGTAGGTCACATCGAGCTTGGGCAGGGACTCCCCCGCGCGGGCAGCCGCGACCAGGTCGTCCTCGAACCCCTCCGGGATAAAGAACACGCAGTCGGCGCTGCCCTTGGCGCTGTTGCTCTTGGAGAGCGCGTCCGCAAGGTCGTACGTGTCATCGCCGACGCCCGTGACCAGGTCAAAGCGTGAGCTCAGATGCTTGGTAAGCGCCCGCGAAAGGTCGCTATTGTCGCGGTCGACCACAATCACGTTGGTGTCGTAGGGCTTGTACTCGGTAAGCTGCGACGAGTTCCAGCTCACCGAGGCCGCGATGAATACGCCCATGAGCGAGATGAACACCGTATAGATGAGCAGGTAGAACGGGTGCGCCAGCGCCATGCGAAGCGCGGTCTTAAAGGTGCTCATAGCGGCTCCTTCCAAAGATCAGCGTAGCGGCGGCGACAAACACCAGCGCCATAAGGACCAGCGCGCCAGCGCGAACGGCAAACGGCCCCAGGTCCTCAAAGAAATACAGGCGATTGAACATGTCGCAGATGAGCTTGACGGGGTTGAGCCAGCACTCGGCCGGGCAGGCGCGGGCGACGTCGTCGGCAAGCGCCATCGCCGGCTCGCCGTAGAGGCCGGCGAACAGGGCGCACGTGGTGGCAAAGCCCGTGAGGATGCCCGACTTGGACGCCTTGCCACCCTTAACGGGAAGCGTGCCCACAAAGAGCCCCAGGCCCGTGGCGGCTAGCGCGGATGCAGCACCGCCCAGCAGGCACAGTCCCTCGCGCCCGCCAAAGTCGACGCCAACGACTAGGCGCACGTAGCCAATCGCAACCGCCATCGAGGCAAAGGAAACCAGCCACGAGCCGACAAAGATGCCGGCTAGCGACGCCGTCTTGGAAAGGCCACCCACGCAGCGGCGCGCGCCAAGGCCCGACAGATTGGGCTGCAGGTCGACGACGCTCAAAGCGGCAAACTCGGCAGACATCATCGCGACCAGGCCAAAGAGCGCGTAGTAGTAAATGGTCGTGCCGTCGGGCGTGGTGCGCGTCAGGCTTACGCGGCGGGTGCCGCCCTCGAGCGACAGGGCGCGCGCAACCGCCTCTTGGTCGGCGAGCGCCGCCGGGTTGTCCTGGGCAATCTGGGACATGAGCTCGGCATTTTGTGTATACGAGCTTGCCACCGTCTCCAGGATGCTGCGATCGGTGAGCACCGATGATGCGCGCGAGCTGTCGTAGCTCGATAGCAGTGTGAGCTTGGGTACGCCTGCGTCGTCGACCGTATAGATGCCCGCAACCTCGCCGGCCTTAAGCGCACGGTTCGCATCGGCTGCGTCGTCGAGCTCGTGGATCTCGAGCAGCTGATCGTCGCCTTCCTTGGCAAGCGACGTCGCCACGCCCTTAAAGGTCGAGGCGTCCCAGACCTCATCCGCTACGACGGCCACCGGCACGGGGTCGATCTTGCCGTCGGAGCTGAGGTTCGCAAACATAAACATGAACATCGTGGAAAGCGCGATGGGAAAGAGAGCGCCCCAGACCCACGTGCTCGGCCGGCGCAGCAGTGTCTTGACCGTAGTGATGATGGTGTTGAACATGACCGCCCCCTAGTCGCGCAGCTCGCGGCCGGTGATCTCGAGGAACACGTCGTTGAGGGTCGGCGGTTCGGAATAAATGCGGCCGAGCGCCACGTCATGCGAGCGCAGCGCATCGAGAATGTCCGTCAGGTTATGCGGGCTCGCCTCGCACGAAAACGTGAGCTGGCCCGCCGTCGCCGACAGGTCCAGGACATGCGGCAGGCTCGCGACGGCACCGAGCGCCGCACTCGGCACCTCGCCGACCTCGATCACGATCTTCTCGCCCATCTGAATCATGCGCTTGAGTTCGTCGTTGGTGCCCTGCGCCAGCACGCGCCCGCCGTCCATGATCATGATGCGGCTGCAGATCTGCTCGACTTCCTCCATATAATGGCTGGTATACACCACCGTGGCGCCCTCGTCGCGCAGACGGCAGATGCCCTCCAGGATGGCGTTGCGACTCTGCGGGTCGACCGCCACCGTGGGCTCGTCAAAGAAGATGAGCTCGGGCTTGTGCGCGATGCCGCAGGCGATGTTGAGGCGACGCGCCAGGCCGCCCGAGAGCTTGCCGGGGCGGAACTTGGCAAAGTCGCCCAGCCCGACAAAGTCGATCGCCTCGTCTACCAGCGCACGGCGGCGCTTGCGGTCGCTGACGTAAAGGCTGCAGAAATAGTCGATGTTCTCGCGCACCGTGAGCTCGTCGAACACCGCTACCTGCTGCGGAACCACGCCGATGCGGCGCTTGAGGTCGTAGCGAGCGGGCGTCATGGGTTCGCCGAACAGCTCAATGGTGCCCTTGTCGTAGGCAAGCAGCTGCAAGATACAGTTGATGGACGTGGTTTTGCCCGAGCCGTTGGGGCCCAGCAGGCCAAAGATCTCGCCGGGGGCGATGCTCAGGTTAAAGTGGTCGAGCGCAATAAGGTCATCGTAGCGCTTGACGAGGTTTTCGACGTGGACGATGTCTGTCATGAGGCGGCCCTTCTGTTGCTTGCGGCCCGGTACGATTGCATCATCGCAGGAGCGGGCGGCACGCACCAGTGAGCTTTGTCACGAGTGTGGAGGTCTTGGTCGTACGGCCCGCCGACGCCCCCGCTCTGCCGCACGGGAGGAATGTCACGGTTGCGCAGGCGGCCCCTCCACCACACGCAGCTTCGCGTACAATACCCGTATGAACAGGCTTTTCGACAAATCGATCGTGCTGGCGTGCTGCATTGCGGCCGCCGTGGGTCTTGCTGTGGATGCTCGCCTGGTCGCGGCGTTTTGCCTTGGCGTTATTGCCACCTCACTGGCCGAAGTCGCACAGGAGGAACGCACGCGACGCGCAAGCGAGGCCGCGAGCTACGCTTACATCATCGCGGCCGTCTTCGTGCCGCCGTTTGTGCCGTTTGCACCCCTTGCCTTCTATGACATCGCGCGACGCGTGCGCCATGAACGAATCTGGCCCGCACTGGCGATTGGCGCCGTGTTTGTCTGCGCGCTTGTCGCGGACCTTCGTGGCGGCGTGCTCACCACCCGAACGCTGCTGCTAACCGCCATCCTTTCGGTCGCCGCCACGTTGCTGTCGCTGCGCACCGCGCAGCTGGGGCGCGAACAGGAACGCATGCGTCGCACCCGCGACAAGCTGCAAGAACGCGCCCTGGCACTCGAGGCACGCAACCGCGACCTCGCCGACCGCCAGGACTACGAAGTCGAGCTCGCAACACTCGCCGAACGCGCCCGCATCGCGCGCGAGATCCACGATAACGTCGGACACCAGCTCACGCGAGCCTCGCTGCAGACCGAGGCTCTACGCGTAGTCCACGCCGACGAGCCCGGCATCGCCGCCGATTTCGCCGACGTCAAACGCACGGTTGACGAGGCGCTCCAGCTTGTGCGCACCAGCGTCCACGCGCTCAACGACAATGCGACCAACCTCTCCGTGCGGCTCGAACGCATCGTTGAAGGCGCACGCTCGGACAGCGGTCCGCAGGTTGAGCTTGAGGTTTTGGCCGAGCATGCGCCCGCCAACGTCGCCAACTGCTTTACGGCGGTGCTGCGCGAGGCGCTTTCCAACGCCATGCGCCACGCCCATGCCAAAACCATTACTGTGCGGTGCATGGAGCATCCGTCGTTTTACCAGCTCATCGTTACCGATGATGGCGCGGACGCGACCCCGGCGAGCAGCAGCAACGTCGCAGAAGGCATGGGGCTCGGCTCCATGCGCGAGCGTGTTGAGGCGCTTGGCGGCACCTTCACCGCCGGCCCGCGCGCCGGCGTCGGCGGCTGGCGCGTGTTTGCCACCGTCCCCAAACAGCAAGGAGATGAGGCCCGATGAGGCTCATTGTTGTCGACGACGACCGCTTGGTGGTCGATTCGCTCAAGATAATCCTGGGCGCCCAGCCACAGATCGAAGTGGTGGGAACCGGCGCCGACGGCAACGACGCGGTGGCACTCTACACCGAGCATGCGCCCGACATCGCGCTGCTCGACATTCAGATGCCGGGGCGCGACGGGCTTTCGGCGGCCCGCGAGATCCTCGAGCACGACCCCGCGGCACGCGTCGTGTTTCTGACGACGTTCTCGGATGACGAATACATTGTGTCGGCACTCAAGCTGGGCGCCCGCGGTTACCTGATCAAAACCGATGTCGCCGCTATTCCGCCAGCGTTGTCGCAGGTCATGGACGGCAAACGCGTGCTCGAAGGCAAGGCGATCGAGGATGTTGACTTTGGCGGGATGGGTAACAAGGCGGACACGCCTCGCCAGCCCGCCGCCTTTGCCAGCCTGACCGACCGCGAGTTCGAAGTCGCCGAGCTCATCGCCCGCGGCCTCGATAACAAGGAGATTGCCGCCACGGCTTATATGGGAGAAGGCACGGTGCGCAACCACATCAGCTCAATCCTCGCCAAAATGGGACTACGTAACCGCACCCAAATCGCCATCGCCTACCTGCGAGGGTAATTTCCCAACGGCCAACCGCCCCGGCATAGCAAAATGACTGTAACCGATTTAATGCCATTTCAAAACTATGCCGGTTTACGGGGCTAAACTCAGGACCCCCATCCATACCCGCGTTTTCTGCAAAATGACAGCTCGTCTACCTGCGGTTTTATTTTCACAGATATCGGCATGGTTGGGGATTCGGAATCCGGCCCCGTAAACCGGCATAGTTTTTTCGGACGGCCCTGTACGAGCGCCTCCGCAAGCCTCGTGGAACCAAAATGACCCGTTTCCCTCAGTCCCCGGGGGATCATTTGACGGTGCCCGCCACGAAACCGGCCCATCTACTACGTTTGACTCGGTACCCCTGACCATACCTTCATTTTGAACAAAACCGCAGGCGTACTACCTGCGGTTTTGTTTTCGCGTTTTTTAGCATGGTTGGGGGTAAGGGACTAAACGTAGTAGATGGGCCGGTTTCGTGGCGAACCCTTCTTGCCTACGCACAAAAGCGCCGCCACGGAGGAGGGAGATACCTCCGTGGCGGCTGGGGCTGGGGGTGGGGCTATGTTCTGGCTCCCCGCCGGCCGCCCGGGGCCTTTTGGCCCCGGGCGCTGTCGACGTGCCTAGCGCTTACGGATACCCCAGACCAGGGCTCCGACGCCGGCCATGACGATAACAAATGCCATGAGCAGTGCGGCGGCCTGCTGGTCACCCGTGGTGGGCAGGAAACCCTTGACCGTCTTGACGATATTCGTCACGGTCTTGGGCGTGCCGGGGTCGGGCGTCGGCACGGGCGTCTCGGGCTTCTTGTACGTGTTGTTGAACACGATACCCTCAACGCTCTTGTCACCCTTGGTAAAGGCGACGTTCGCCTTGAGGTTGCCCTCGCCGTCATCGACCACGTTGACGGTCGCGGTAAAGACGGACTTGTCGTAGGTCATACCGGCCTCGTCGCCCTTGACCTCGCTGATGGTATAGACGTACGTACCGGGCTCGTCGTACTCAAACTTGTCGAAGTTGATCTTACCGTCGGCATCGTTGGTGACGGTGGACTCGATGTCCTCGCCAACGAGCTTAAAGCTAAACTCGTCCTTCTTGAGCTCACGTTCCTCGAGCACCTTAATGGCGCCGATGGAAACCTGCGTGGGCATAGCGTGATACTTGTTGGTAAAGCCAGCCGACTCGGTAGTTCCCTCGAGCTTGTGCGTCGCGGTCAGCGTGCCGTCACCATTGTCGGAGACGGTGGTCACGACGGTGTAGGTCGTGCCGTCATAGGTGACGCCCCTGTACTGGCCGAGCGCGTTGGGGCAAGCCTCGCGCAGCGTGTACGTGTGCGTGCCGGGCGCCTCGTAGTGGATCGGGCTCAGCGTAACGTTGCCGTTGGCGTCGTTGGTGCCGGTGGCGACAACCACGCCGTCCTCGAGCAGCTCAAACGTGAACTCGCCAGCTGCAAGGTTGCGTCCGGTCAGACGCTTGACCGTCTTGACCTGATCGGTCACGGACGAATCGGTAGGTGCCACGCCGTAGGTGTTGGTAAACGTGAAGGCAGCACCGTCGTCGCCTTCGCGCTTGACGCTCAGATGCCCGGCACCGTCGTCAGACACGGTGTAGGAAACCTTGCGCGTGGCGTTGGTGTCATTGGTCACGCCAGGGGCACTACCGGACTCGGTCACCGTGTAAGTAAAGGTGTGCGAGCGCGGAGCGGTGGGGGCTGCGGGCTCGGGCTCGTCGCTGGGCTCGTCGGCGTTGGCATCGGTGTCGGCCTCGTCGGCCTCTGCCTCTTCGGCCTCTGCCTCGTCGGCCTCGGCTTCGTCAGCTTCGTCTGCCTCGGCCTTATCGGTCGCATCGTCCGTCACGCCCAGAGCGCGGTTGAGGTCCTCGAGCGTAAAGTGGATCTTGCCAAAGTCCACGTTGCCAGCCGCGTCGTTGGTTGCGGTCGTGCGCTCGGGCATCGGGGCACCAGCCTCGTCGGCGGTCACGGTAAAGGTAAACTTGCCCGTGATGTCAGCCGGGGTCAGGCCCTCGGCAGCTTGGAGCTTCTTAGTGCCGGTGAGCGCGGCATCGACGGCTTCGGCGCCGTAGACGTTCTCGAACAAGGGCTCGACGCCGCCGTAGTCGACCGTTGCCGTCAGGGTACCGTCACCGTTGTCGACGACGATAACCTTAAAGCCAAAGCTCCACGTTGTAGCGGAAACGCCATTCGGCAGCCCGAATAAATCTTCGTAGGCCGTGTAGTTAATGGTCCAGGCAAGCTTACCGTCCTTATCGGTACGATGGGCAAGCCCAGCCGCCTCAAGATTGGCAAGCATCTCGGTATCGCAGTGCAGCGCATCAAAGCTCACATGCCCGCCGATATTGGGCTTGAGGTTTTCGTAGCCCACAAGCTCGCCCTGATAGGCAATGCCGAACCAGAACTCGCCGTCGGCCATCGGACGACCGGTCAGGGTCTTGGTGGCGACAACCTGAGCAGCGGTACCACCAGGCGTATTGGTCGTAGCG
>DBEZGO010000110.1:0-14504 GCA_048189345.1 Collinsella sp. | reverse complement strand
CGTGGCCGCCTTGGCGCGCCAGCGGTAGCACTTCTGGTTGTTGCCGAGCATGGCCCAGTGCACGTCCTCGCCGCGCGGAGCCTCGGTGGCGCCGATGGCGTACTTGTGCGGGGTGTACTCCCAATCCGTGGTGAGGATGGGGCCCGACGGGCAGTTCTCGAGCATGGTCTCGATCATGTCGATCGAATCGTAGACCTCCTGGATGCGAACGGCGGTGCGGCCGAAGGCATCGCAGGTGTCTGCCGTGGCAGCATGCATCTTCTGAACATCCGGATCAGCGTAGCCGTCGAAGGGATGGTCAAAGCGCACGTCGCGGGCATAGCCCGAGCCACGCATGAGCGGACCGACCGGAGAGAAGTCGCGTGCGATCTTGCGGTCCAGAATGCCGATACCACTCGTACGCTCGATAAAGTTGGGCGTGGAGAGTAAGACGTCGACGAGCTCCTGAACCTCGGAGCGCAGCTGGTGGATGGTCGTGAGCGTGGAGAGCTTCTGCTCGGCCAAAATGTCGCGACGCACGCCGCCGATCACGTTGAGGCCGTAGGTCTTGCGGTGACCGGAGAGCTTCTCGGCCAGGTCCATGGACTTCTCGCGGACGCGGAAGAACTGCTGGAAGCCGGAGTCGAAGCCCGTGTAGTGCGACGCCAGGCCAATGTTGAGCAGATGCGAGTGCAGGCGCTCGACCTCGAGCATGATGGCGCGGATGTACTGGGCGCGCGGCGGGACATGAATGCCCTGGGCGCGCTCGACGGCCTCGGCATAGGCCACCGAGTGGGCGCAGCCGCAGATGCCGCAGATGCGGTCGGCGAGGAACGTCACGGCGTCATAGTTCAGGCGCGTCTCGGCGACCTTCTCCATACCGCGGTGCACGTAGAACAGACGATAGTCGGCGTCCACGATCGTCTCGCCCTCAACGAACAGGCGGAAGTGGCCGGGCTCGTCGGAGGTAATGTGCAACGGGCCCATGGGGACGAGCGTCGTCTCCTTGCCCTTGGTATCGGCCAAGAACTCGTAGTTTTCCATGTCGCTCGCGGGAGCGGGACGGAAACGATAGTCCATGGAGTCCTTGCGCAGCGGATACAGGCCGCTGGGCCAATCGTCCGGCAGCACCAGGCGACGACGATCGGGCAGACCCTCGGGGATCAGGCCGAACATGTCGCGAAGCTCGCGCTCGCCCCACACGCAGGCGGGGACGAACGGCGTCACGGACGGGAACGTCATCTTGGCGGGATCGACCTCGGTGCGCACGGTCACCCAGCCGGGGTCCTCCCCCTCCATGGAGATGACGTAGTACACGGCGTAACGGCCGCACAGGCTGCGCTCGTCGTTGCCGATGATCACGGGAATCCAGCCGTAGCGCTCGTAATACAGGTAGTGGACGGCCTCGGGCAGCTTGTCCTGCTTGACGGTAATCGTCAGCTGGTCCTCGCACTGCCACTCGACCTTTTCGATGCAGCCCGGAACGGCGCGGCGCAGGGCCTCGACATGGCTCTCGCAGCGACGGGCATACACCTTGTTCTCAGTTTCAATCATTCGTTACTCCACCTCGCTCTGAGCGGTCTCGGTACCGAACACAGCGCGGTACATCGGCGTCGCGTGAAGTTCCTCGGTGCTCTGCTCGAGCACGATGCCGGTCGCGGTCTCCACACCGTGCACGAGAGGCAGCGGGGTGGCGATGCCAAACCACAAGATCATGACAGCCAGGATGATTTCGGGGATAAGCATGAGCGCCGGGGCCTCATGCTTGCCCATGCCCTGGGGCGCATGGCCGAATACCGACTTGAGTGCGATACGGGTGAGCGCGGAGATGGCCACGGTAAGACCGAGGGCGACCACGACGACCAGCCACATGGGACCGGCGGTAACACCGGCGACAAAAGTCAGGAACTCGGAGATAAACATGCCAAAGGGCGGGAAGGCACCAAGACCGAGCAGCGCCAGGACGGCGAGCGCGGCGGTTGCGGGGGCAACCTCGACGACGCCCTGGATCTTGGCCAGGCTACGCGTGCCAAAAGCGTGCTGGATGTTGCCGGACACGCAGAAGGCAAGCGTCTTGGTAAAGCCGTGGAACACGCAGTGCAGCAGGGCCGCGGCGATACCCAGCGGGCCACCGATACCCAGGCACAGGGCGATAACGCCCACGTTCTCCACAGACGAGTACGCAAAGCGGCGCTTGAGGTCGTCCTGGCGAAACATCGAAAGCGCCGCCACCAAAATGGACAGCGTGCCGACGATCAGCAGCAGAAGTTGCGGATACTCGGCACCCACGGCCTGGATGGTAAAGCCGTAGAAGCGCATGATCACAAGCATGGCACACTTAAGCAGGACACCCGAGAGCAGGGCCGAGACAGGGCTCGGAGCCTGAGAGTGGGCATCGGGCAGCCAAGTGTGCATGGGGAACAGGCCAGCCTTGGTGCCAAAGCCGATCACGATAAACGCAAAGGCGAGGCGCATGAGCGTCGGGTCGAACTGGTCGGCATACGGCAGCACGCACGACAGGAATGCGGCCTCGTGGGCGTTGGGAATCACGTCGGCGGCGTTGGCGTAGATCAGCAGCGTACCGAACAGGCCAAAGGCCACGCCGGCGGTACAGACCATCGCATACTTCCAAGAAGCCTCGAGGGCCGTCTTGTTCTTGTAGATACCCACGAGGAACACGGTGGAAAGCGTGGTTGCCTCCACGGCGGCCCACGTGAGGATCATGTTGTTGGACAGGCACGCGAGCAGCATGGTGAACACAAACAGGCTAAACAGCGCAAAATACTGCTTGGCGCGCTCGGCGGGCATGGAGCCCTCCTCGATATCGGCCTTTACATAGGGCAGCGAGAACAGCCCCGTAAGAAAACCGATAAAGCCGATGAGCAGCACAAAGATGGCGCCCAGCGAATCGAGGTGGAACCACAGGCCAAGAGCGCTCGCGGTTTCGCCGCTCGTAAGGACGTCACCGACCGTCATAATCGACAGCACCAGGACGGCTGCGACGGAGACCAGGTTGAGACCGGCAAACACGTTATAGGACGTGTTCTTAGGCAAAAACGCCATGACCAGCGAGAACACCAAAGGAGTCGCGAGCAGGGCGAAAATCAACGTTTCCATGGACTACCCCCTCAGCTCGGACAGGTCGCGCGCATCGAGCGAGTGGGAGTCGTCCCAAATGCGACGCACGACGATGGACATGATGATGACGGCAAAGATGGCGTCGGTGGCGATACCGATCTCGATGATCTCGGGAGCGGTGGGGGCCAAAAGCGCGAGCGTCACGTGGCTGCCGTTTTCCATAAGGCAGTATCCAAAGATCTGCTTCATGATGTTGCGCTGCGAGATGATGCAGGTGAGGCCCACAAAGAAGTGAGCGAAGCTAATGGCGAGCGCAGGAGTTGCGACCTCGGCCGTGGGCAGGCTGATCTGCGTCACGACGGCAAAGCAGATCGCGACCTCGACGGCGATGATGCAGATGGCCCACGCGGGCTTAAGGCCGGCCTTGAGCGATGCGTCGCTCGGCTCGCCCATCTTCTTATATGCGCGGTTAAGGATATAAGGGACCAGGACGACCTTAGTGATAAAGGCAGATCCAGCCCACATAAGCAGCTCCTGCGCACCGGTGGTGACACCGAGCGTGGCGAGCAGTCCCACGAGCACCAGCGACTGCACCGCATACCAGCTGATGGCGTGCTTGATGTTCTTGGAGACGACCACCATGGTGGACGTGACGATCAGAAGGCCGCCAAGGATGTTGACGATCGAATAACCCATGTCGTTCTACCTCCTAACCGATCCAGCTGGCCGAAAGCGGGCCGCTAACGATAACCATGATGATGAGCACGATGAACACGAACGCCATCGCGCGGGGAAGCGGGGCTCCCGCAGCAACCTCGTCGCTCGGCTCGCCGGGCAGGCAATAGCCCATCCACTTGAGGAACCAGGCGAAGGTGGCGACGGTCTCGGCGACCATGATGCACACGAGCACCAGGATCGCGACGTTGCCGGCACCCACAGAAAAGCCGCCGGCGATAATCTGGAACTTCGAGAAGAACGTGTTCATGGGCGGCACGCCGGCAATGGCGAGCGCCGCGACACCAAAGCCCACGCCCGAGATCGGGTACTTCTTTACGATGCCGCGAAGCTTGGGCAGCATACGCGTGCCGAGGGTAAAGGAGAACGAACCGGCGATCAGGAAGAACAGCGTCTTGGCGAAGGCGTGGTTAAAGATGTGGCACACGGCGCCATCAAAGGCCAGCTGGCTGCCAAAGACCGAAAGGCCCAGACCAAAGAACACATAGGAGAGCTGGGCGATCGTGGAGAAGGCCAGCAGGCGCTTCATGTCCTTTTGCGGCAGGTACATAAGGAAACCAAAGAGCATGGTGACCATGGCGTCGATAATGGCGACCCAACCCACGATCTCGGGAATCTCACCGGCAGAGACGAGTGCACGCGCGAACACGCACACGCCGACCTTGACCATCGAGGCACCATGCAGGTAGGCCGAAACAGGCGTCGGCGCCTCCATGGCCGAAGGCAGCCACATGTACATGGGAACCTGTGCGGACTTGGCCCAGGCCGCAAACAGCACGAGCAAAAGGACGATAGCCTTGAGCTTGGCGTCGAGACCGGCAATCGCGGTAATGGCGAAGGTACCGGTGTGGGCAAACACGATGGCGGCGCCCAGATACAGGCCGAGCGCACCGATATGCGTGATGATCAGGGCCTTCATGCCGGCCTTCTTGGCCGTAGGCGACATGTAGTAGCTAATGAGGCCCCAAGAGCACGCACCCGTGATCTCAAAGAACACGAGCTGGCCCAAAAGGGTCGAGCTGTACACAAGGCCGGCCATGGCGCCGATGAAGGTCGCGAGGTACGCGTAGAAGCGACGACGCGGTGCGTCGGGATGCTCACGGTTATTCTCGCTCATATAGGGAATCGAATAGATCACGACAAGCAGGCCGATACCCACAAAGGCAGGCGCGAGCAGCGTGCTCATGCGATCGAAGGTGAATCCCATGACGAGGGTCTGCCCAAACGAGATCAGGGGGACCTGCGTGTCGGGCATGCCGGCGCCAGCGAAATTCGCGGCGAGGGCGATGGTGCAGACCGTCGAGACGGCGGCACCCAAAACGCTGAACCACTTGGCGTACGGACGGGGGAACAGGGCGACGAGCACCGAGGCCACCATCGGGGCCGCGATAGCGACCAAGCCGAGAAGGGACAGACTGACTGCAAATGACATTGTTTCTCCCTTCTCCTACACGCCGACGACCACGAAGACAAACGCCAGAACGGCGATGCCCACGACGGCCCAGGTCTGATTGCCGAGCACCTTAAAACGCGAGCGCGAGCAGGAGTTCTCGATCACGCCGCATACGACAAAGTCGATCAGGCACTTCACCAGGAAGATGACTGCGCCAAGAACGGCGGCGGCGCCCACGGTCGTGGGCTCGCCCCAGGGGACGAAGATCGCGCAGAACCAGGCGACGACCAGGACCTGTTTCATGGACATGGCAAGCTTGGCCATGGCGAGCGACGGGCCCGAAAGCTCGGCGAGCGGACCTTCCTGAAGCTCCTGCTCGGCCTCGGCCTGGTCAAAGGGCAGCTTGCCGAGTTCCATGTAGCAGGCAATCGCAAAGGCGATGCCGGCGAGGATCACGGCGACCGGCGCGTCGATGGCGCCCGTCATGATGTGCTGACCCATGGTGGCGATGTCGGTGGAGCCGCACACCAGGGCGGCGGCAAACAGCGCCAACAGCATGGACGGCTCGATGAGCACGCTCATGAGCAGCTCGCGGACGCCGCCGATACCGGCGTAGGCGTTGGACGAATCCACACCGCAGAGGGCGAAGAAGAAGCGGGCGAGCGCCAGGCTGTACATGATGGTGATGGCGTCACCAAAGACCGGGATGGGGCTTTGCGCCGTAAAGAGCGGCAGACCCATCGCGAGCATAAAGGCGACGGCGAAGAACAGCGGCGGCATGATGCGCAGTGCAAAGCTCGCATCCTCGCTCTGGGACTCGGGACGCGCAAAGAGCTTTGCCAGGTCGCGGTAGTCCTGCATGATGCTGGGGCCGCGACGGTTGTGCATCTTGGCACGGATCACGCGGCCGAGACCGGAGAAGAACGGCGCGACGGCCATGACGACCACGCCCTGCAGAACGGCAAGTACGATGTTGTTCATGCTCTCCCCTCCTTAACCCATTTGCACGGCGAGCACGAGGAACACCACGAGTGCCGCGACGATGTAGCAGATATAGATGCTGTAGTTGCCGCCCTCGAGCTTAGTCGCGAGGTCGGCGAGCTTCTCGACACCCTTATGCGGGGCATCGACGAGAACCTTGTCGGGTACGGGCTCCACAGCCTCGGCCACACCGGTGAGCTTCTGGAAGAAGTGAGCGATGGACCAGCAGACGGCCGTGCAGCGGTCGCGCAGCGTGTAGAGCGGCTGCATAAACCAGGACACCTCGGAGGCGAAGGTCGTGGCCACGACGGGCATATGCTCGTTGGGAGCATAGCCGCATGCCCACGGCTGGGACTTCTGCACCTTGCCGACGGTCTTAAGCTTGCGATAACCGCAGGCAAGGCCGACAAGTACCACGAGCGCAATAGCGATCGCGGGCGTGGAGGTGGCAGCGCCGGAGTATTGGTTCATGAGCTCCATGCCCTCGGCGGCAAACACGCCACCGTACGGATGCAGCACGGACGCGGCGACATCGACCAGCACGGGCGCGATCACGGGAGCGCCAATGCCCAGCACGACGCAGATGGCCGCGAGCAGGCCCTGCGCAAACACCATGGGGGCGGGAACCTCCTTGGCATTGGCCGCGGCCTCGGAGCGGGGCGCGGAGGCAAAGGAGACGCCATAGGCCTTGACGAAGCATGTGACAGCCAGAGCGCCGGTAATGGCAAGCGCGACGGCAGCGAACACGGCCACGATCATGACGGCCTTGTCGCCCTGCATGGCGGCGTTAAAGAGCGACTGGTAGGTAAACCACTCGGACACAAAGCCGTTGAAGGGCGGGATGGCCGAGATGGCAAGCGCGCCAATAAGGAAGCAGATGGCCGTTGCCGGCATACGACGGAACAGGCCGCCCATCTTCTCCATATTGCGCGTACCCGTGGAGTACAGCAGCGCACCGGCGCCCAAGAACAGCTCGCCCTTAAACATCGCGTGGTTAAACGTGTGGTAGAGGGCGGCCATCAGAGCCAGGACGGCGATGCCGACCGAGTTGAGCCCCATGGCGGCCATGGAGGCGCCGACGCCGAGCAGAATGATGCCGATGTTCTCGACGGAGTGATAGGCCAGCAGGCGCTTGATGTCATGCTCCTGCAGGGCGAAGGCCACGCCGAGGACCGACGAGATCGCACCGAAGACCATGACCATAAGGCCCCACCAGACCTGAACGCCCGAGGCGGAGAGCAGGTCGAGGCCCACCTTGAGGATGCCGAAGATACCGATCTTGATCATGCCGCCGGACATGAGGGCCGACACGTTGGACGGCGCCTCGGGATGTGCCTTGGGCAGCCAGCCGTGCAGCGGGATAATACCGGCCTTGGCGCCAAAGCCAAAGAAGGCGAGCACGAAGCACACGGATGCGACCGCGGGGCTAAACTGCGTAGCGCGGAAATCCGCAAAGGCAAACGAGCCACCGGCGAAGTTGGTCATGGTGAGGAAGCTCGCCATGATGAGCACAAAGCCCACGTGCGCGATCACAAAGTAGAGCCAACCGCCATGGATGGAGTTCTCGTTCTCCTCGATCACGACCAGGAAGTACGAGGTCAGCGACATGAGCTCAAAGGCGACCAGGAACCAAAACACGTTGTCGGCGGTGATGACGAGCATCATGGACGCCACAAAGGTGTTAAAGAAGAAGCCGGCGCGGCCCTTTTTGCCCGGGTACTCATCAAAGTAGTTGAGACCGTAGATCGAGCCGGCAAACGCGAGCACCGAGATGAGCGCCACGAACAGGCCGGACAGCTGGTTGAGCAGCAGCTGGAAATGGGCAAACGGGAAGAACACGATGGTGTCGACCGACGTGACATCGCCCAGCACGGCCTGGATACCGGCCACAAACGAAAGCACCGCGGCGACGGCGCCGATTAGGCAGCCGGCGGTCTTGGCGGCGTTATCGGCCTTGATCAGCAGAACCGAGGCGAGCGCACCGATGCACGAGACGGCAAGCGATGCGATAAACAGCGTCATGCTATCCATTGTTTACGCTCCCTTCTGCTTTCTCGGACAGGCCCTGGGCCACAGCGGTAACGTCGACGACCGGACCGTTTTCGATCGAGCGCAGGCGCTTGGCCTCGTCGAGCTCGCGATCGGCCGCGCCACCCATGACGGTCAGCGCCTTGGTAGGGCACGCCGCCACACAATGCGGGCCGTCCGGATCGAATGCGCACAGGTCGCACTTGACAGCGCAGGTGTACTGACCAGGAGCCCACGTAAGCAGGCTGCTCAGGGACTTAGGATACGAAGGCGTCGGGTCGCACATGCCTGCGACACCGGCGATAGACGTGCCATCGGGATGGATAGCTCCGAAGGGGCACGCGATGGCGCACAGCCTGCACCCGATGCACTCCTGCTCCTTGACGTGGATGCGATCGCCATCGCGCTCGATGGCATTCACCGGGCAAACCTCGGCGCAGGGGGCACCCTCGCAATGGTGGCAGGCAAGGGCGGCCGAAATACCGCCGGTCTTCACGAGCGCCAAGCGCGGCGTATCCTGAAGACCCTGCATCCGGTGGGCGTCGGCACAGGCGGACTGGCATGTTCCGCAGCCGATGCACCTCTCCGGGTTGATGTCGATGAAGCGGTTCATCCCCACTTCCTTTCAAAATAACGGGCCGGGCTCCCGAACGTACGGGACGCCCGGCCCAAATAGCCAACGAGAACGGGACTACACGATTTGGTTCACGTGCGTCTCGTCGTCGAACTTGGCGGCGCCGGGCTCAACGTCTTGGGGAGCGGCGGCGTCCACCAGAGCCTGCTTGAGCTCGGTGTACTGACGCTCGACTTCGCCCTCTGCCCAAACCTGGTCGGCAATGGCGTCGACCTGGCAGGCGGAGAACTTGTCCTCGGGCGTATGCGAGACCGGGTCGACCTTGTGAATGGTCAGCTCGTTGCACTTGCCGATCCACCACTGGTAGGTCATGTAGACCGTGCCCTTGTTGATGCGATCGCTCACGTCGGCACGGCTGTATACCTGGCCGCGGCGGCTGTGAATCGAGACGATGTCGCCATTCTTGATGCCGCGCGCCTGGGCGTCCGCGGGATTCATGCGGACAAAGCCGGGCTCGTCGGCAAGCAGCGCCAGCGTCTTGCAGTTGCCGGTCATCGAGCGGCAGCTGTAGTGGCCGACCTCGCGGACGGTGCACAGGATGAGCGGGTACTCATCGTCGGGAAGCTCGGAGGGCGCCTCCCAGTCGTGCGCCATCAGGTTGGCGCGGCCGTCCTTGGTGGTGAACTTGCCACCAGCGAACATGTCGGGCGTACCGTGGTCGTTCACATCGGTGCTCTTGACGGGCCACTGGGCGTAGCCGCCCTCGGGAGCCATCTTCTCGTAGGTCGCGCCCACAAAGTTGGGGCACAGGCTAATGCACTCGTTCCAGATCTGCTCGGTGTTGTCGTAGTGCATGGGATAGCCCATGCGCGTAGACAGGTCCGCGAAGATCTCCCAGTCGTGGCGGCACTCGCCCTTGGGCGGAACGGCCGCGTCAAAGTGCTGGAAGCTACGGTCGGATGCAGTAAAGACACCCTCGTGCTCGCCCCAAGAGGTAGCGGGCAGGATGACGTCGGCGAGCATGGTCGTCTGCGTCATAAAGATGTCCTGGCAAATGAACAGGTCCAGCTCGGAGAGCGTCTTGCGCATACCGGCCGAATCGGGCTCGGTCTGCACCGGGTCCTCGCCGTAGTTGTAGAAGCAGTGCACCTTGCCCTCGTCGACCAGATGGCCCAGGTCGGTGAGCTTGTAGCCCTCCTCGAGCGGGAGCTTTTCCTCGGGCACGCCCCAAGCCTTGGCAAACTTGGCACGCACTGCCGGGTCGGTGACCTTCTGGTAGCCAGGGTACAGGTTGGGCAGCATACCCATATCGCAGGAGCCCTGGACGTTATTCTGGCCACGCACGGGCGCGAGGCCGGAATTGGGTTTGCCGATCTGGCCGGCAACGCAGGCGATGGAGGCGATGGTGTGCACCGTCTTCAGGTTCTGCTTCTGCTGGCATACGCCCATGCCCCAGCCAATGATGGCAGAGGGCTTCGCCGTGGCGTACATCTCGGCAGCTTGGTGGATCAACGCGGGCTCGACACCCGTGATGTCCTGTACGGATTCGGGAGTGTAGTTCTTGATGGTCTCCCACCACTCGTCAAAGCCGTTCGTGTGCTCGGCGACGAATTCCTTGTCGTAGAGGCCATCGTTGACCAAGCAGTTGGCAAAGGCGTTGAGGAACGCAACGTTGCAACCGTTCTTGATCGGAAGGTAGAGATCGGCGATACGCGCGGTTTCGATATGGCGCGGGTCGGCGACGATGATCTTGCAACCCTTTTCTTTGGCTCGCACGATACGCCTTGCGACGATGGGGTGCGAATCGGCAGGGTTATAGCCGAAGAGGAAAATGCAGCCCGCATCCTCCATACCGGGGATGGAGCATGACATGCAACCTGAACCAACCGTGTCCATCAGACCGAGGACAGTAGGGCCGTGTCAAGTACGGGCGCAGTTGTCTACGCTGTGGGTGCCGATGCACGCACGCGTAAACTTCTGCATGACGTAGTTCGCCTCATTGCCGCCGCCTCGCGAAGAGCCGGTGGTCATGACAGCGTTAGGACCATATTCGTCAATTATGGCCTGCATCTTAGATGCGGTGAAATCCAGCGCCTCGTCCCAGCTTACGCGCTCAAGATCCGCGCCCTTAGTGCGGCGGATCATCGGGTGCAGTACGCGAGGAGTCAAGATCTTGGTGTCGTTGATGAAGTCGTAGCCGCTCATGCCCTTAAGGCACAGCTCGCTCTGGTTGGTGATGCCGTTGAGCGGTTCGGTACCCACGACCTGGCCGTTTTGGACCAAGAGGTTAAACTGGCAACCGGCGCCGCAATACGGGCAGATCACTTTATGCTTCTCCATGACACCCTCCTTCCTTTCTCTGCTACCGAATACTCGGTACTTATTTGACAATCATTGGGCCTGTCGCCCGACGCTTACGCCTCGTTTTCGATGGTGGCGCGGGCACGCTCGGCAGTCAGTTCTGCCAGACGCTCCTCGTCCACCAGGGTGAGGCCCTTGGTCGGACACGCCTCGGCACACGCCGGACCGCCGGGACGGTCCACGCACAGGTCGCACTTGAGCACGAAGCTCTTAGTCTGCGAACCCACGCGCACGTCGCCCATCAAGATGGGGACCTGCGTGGTCGCCACGCTCACGGCGCCAAAGGGGCAGGCCATGACGCAGCTCTTGCAGCCGATGCAGTTGTCCTCGTTAACACCGATGCGATGGTTCTTTGGATCAAAGAACAAGGCGCCCGTGGGGCAGGCCTTGGCGCACGGGGCATCCTCGCAGTGATGGCAAGCCACCGGTGCGGAGATCTCGTACGTACGCGTCACGCGCAAGCGCGGCGCGGCGATGTTGCCGGGAATATCGTGTGCCTCGATGCACGCCGCCATACAGGTTTGGCACCCAATGCAGCGTGAGGAATCGGCTACGACTCGTTTATTGCCCATGTTGTTCACTCCCTCCTGAATCCCATGCCAGAGAGACCCTGTCGACGTTGCCCCGGACCGCCCGTGGCCCGGCATCGGCGTATCGAGTGCATGCGGCGAAACAGGCACTTCGATAGAATTCCTCCAACGATATACAGGTTAAATATACGCAGTTGCAGGTGGCAAACTTGAGCATAGGCCCTGCAATACGGGTGTATTGCAGGGGTTTTGGCAGGTTGGAACTATTCTCGGATAGCTATAAAGGTGAGTGTATTACATGCGTACGCCTCAGAGATTTTTACGCGCTCTCGTTTTGGATGTACTACGCTTGTATTCGTGTTTATGGTTATCAACTTGAGTGAAATAAAGTAATCGTTATAAGATGCTCAAGTATCGGCACATGCCGCATTTGACCGACTATATTGCACGCTCATTAAGGGGGCCAGTGATGTCATCGACTCAAAAAAGAGCCATCCTGCAGGTGCGCATTCGCGAGGAAGACAAGCAGCATGCCGAGCATCTCTACGACGCCATGGGCACATCGCTCGCCGAGGCTGTCCGTCTATTTGTCGCGCAGAGCATTTTGATGCGCAAGCTCCCCTTTCAGCCGGTCGCCGTGCGTTCCAAGGACGGCACGGCCGCCTATGGATCGCTCAAAGCATATGGGGACCCCAATCGCCGCTCCGAAGAGCGCAATGCCTGGATTGAGTACCTTGCCACAGAAAGCGACGATTCGATTTTGGGTCCCGAGGAAGTAGATATCCATGAGTAGCACCATCATCGACGAGACCGTCATCCTGCGCTACCTGCTTGACGACGACGAGGTTCTGTCACCGCGCGCCGCCAAGGTCATCGCCACGCGCACCGCTCGCGTCTACCCCGAAATCATCACGCGCGTCGTGGTCACGCTGCGCGACGTCTATAAGGTTCCCCGCGTTGAGATTACTGCGGCCATGAAAAGGCTGCTCGATGACGTCATGGTCGACGAGCCCACCGTTGTCGCCCTTGCCGTCAAACTCTTTGGCAAGACCCATATGGACTTTACCGACTGCCTCCTCGCAGCCCGAACCGCCATCTACAACGATGATGTCGTGAGCTTTGGCAAGCCCATCATCCAAGGCATGATCGATTACCGCCGCAAGCGCCAAACCGCGGCCGACGCTCGCGACCGCGCCGCCGAAGCCCGCAGCCGAAGCACCGACTCCACCATCGACAAACTCCGCCACCGCCCCCGCAGATAAACCCATCCCCACCTAAGTTGCGGTGAAATACAGACTGATTTATGCCTTTAAAGGGCTCAACAGTCCGCATTTCACCGCAACTTATTGAAGGTGGACCGCGAACGATTTCGCTATCGGGATTCGGCGTAGGGTTTTGTTGTCGGAATGCCGTAACCGCGCATCATGGCACCGAACGATTCTACGTCGTAGGTGTCCGAGAGTTTGAAATGAATGATGTTGTGGCCCATGGCGCGAAGGTTCGCGTCGCGCATGAGGGCCGCTCGATACGTTTTTGCCGCCGCCTGCTCGGGATCATTTTGAGCCTCGTCTTCAAACTTGCCTAGCCCATGCAGCTCTGCCAGCGTCCATGAGCCGTCTGACATCTGCCAGCCATAATCTGCTAGATAATAGCCAGCGTTTCCCGGTCGCGTTATCTCAACTTGAAGCTCGGGCGCGACAACCCCAGCGAGAATCATCGCTGCTCTCGCCTCAGACTCGCCGCCATTGTCTGACCTGCCGTCCATATACTCAAAAACGTCAAAAGCACGCGCGATGCCATGCAACCCTCGGCAATTTGCCTGCGCATATGCTCGCAGCTCTTCGCGTTCGACATCGTACTCACGGGCCAAGCCATCGACATAGCCCAGCGCATAGCGAAAGGCGCTCGTTCGGGCGATATCAACAACCGTTCGACATGGATCCGTCAGTGTAAACAGACCTAGCCGCCACACTTCGCCCGCCCGCCAGCGTTTGTATTCAACGAACTCATACGTATCACGCCTTGTAGACCGTGGCAGCAGTACTTGCACTTTATCCAGAAGCGTATACGCCGAGCCGATGCCGTAGAGCAGCGCTGCTGTCGATCCGCAAAACACAGCATCCGGTTCAACGACCGCAATAGCGGATGCCAGCTGAAAGATGCGATCTTCAACCCCAAGATTATTCCAATAGACCGGATCCGCATACACGTGGTTGTAAAGACGAAGCATGAGCTCTTCCTGCATAAGCTCACGCGCACGGCGTTCATCCCAAGGATCAATTGTTATAAGCAGCTGTCCATCTTGATGAATTCCAACGGCCGAGAATAGCATCCTTGCATATGACTGCGGAAAATGTTTGCCTTTATCGAGCATGGCCAACCCCATAACCATCACGGCGGAGAGAATACCATTACGCTATCGCATGCTTCCGTCCGCAGGCCTTGCCAAAAGCTGACCAAAAGCTTGACGCCGCAGGTCAGAGCTTCAAAAAATATTTCCACTCTCGGTAGACGGTCGCTACGACCCTCCCAACGGCATCAAAATCCAACCTTACAAATAGTTGCGGTGAAATACGGACTACATGGGCCATAAAAGCCGAAAAACAGTCCGTATTTCACCGCAACTTAGAAGGGGATGTGGGGTCCCGGCATGTATATGAAAATGGCTCTGGTCCCAAAAGGAATCAGAGCCATTCATCTATCTTATGGAGCGGGCGACGGGAATCGAACCCGCGTCATCAGCTTGGAAGGCTGGGGTTCTACCATTGAACTACGCCCGCAAGATATGGTCGGGACGACAGGATTTGAACCTGCGACATCCTGCTCCCAAAGCAGGCGCGCTACC
>DBEZGO010000109.1:0-11830 GCA_048189345.1 Collinsella sp. | reverse complement strand
GGCATGAAGAAAACGCTTTCGCTCTGGAACTTCTTCACCATCGGTTTCGGTGCCATCATCGGTACCGGTTGGGTTCTGCAGGTCGGCGACTGGATGGTCGTGGGCGGCGGTCCCGTTCCCGCTATGATCGCATTCCTCTTGGGTGCAATCTTCCTCGTGCCCGTCGGAGCTGTTTTCGGTGAGCTCACGGCTGCTATCCCCATCTCGGGCGGCATCGTCGAGTATGTCGATCGTAGCTTTGGTCGTACGCTGAGCTACATCACCGGTTGGCTCCTGGCCCTGGGCAACGGCATCCTGTGCCCGTGGGAGGCAATCGCCATCTCGACCCTCGTGTCCGAGATGTTCGGCAGCCTGCCCGGTCTTGAGTGGCTGCGTGCCGTCAAGCTCTATACCATTCTGGGCGCCGACGTTTACCTGTTCCCGACGCTAATCGCACTCGGCTTTGCAGTCTACGTCATCTTCCTCAACTTCCGCGGTGCCAGCTCGGCCGCCAAGCTCCAAGCCTTCCTGACCAAGGCCCTGCTTTGCGGCATGCTGCTCGCCATGGGCGTCTCGCTGTTCACCGGCTCGCCGGACAATGCCATGCCTGTGTTCTCCCAGGTCACCGGCGCTGGCGGCGGCAAGGCCGCTACCGAGGGCACCAACCTGTTCGCCGGCATCGTGTCAGTCCTGGTTCTGACCCCGTTCTTCTACGCCGGTTTCGACACCATTCCTCAGCAGGCTGAGGAAGCGGCCGAGGGCCTCAACTGGAACAAGTTCGGCAAGATCATCTCCCTGGCCCTGCTGGCCGCCGGCGGCTTCTACATGGTCTGCATCTACTCGTTCGGCACCATCCTCGACTGGCATGAGTTTGTTAAGAGCCCGGTTCCCGCGCTTGCCTGCCTCAAGGGCATCAGCATGCTTCTGTACCTGGCCATGCTCGTCATCGCCACGCTTGGACCCATGGGCCCGATGAACTCCTTCTACGGCGCCACGAGCCGCATCATGCTCGCCATGGGCCGCAAGGGCCAGTTGCCCGAGCAGTTCGCCGAGGTCGACCCCAAGTCTGGCGCTCCCAAGCTCGCCTGCGTCGTTCTGGGCGTCATCACCGTCGTCGGTCCGTTCCTGGGCAAGAACATGCTCATCCCTCTGACCAACGTGTCGGCTCTCGCCTTCATCTTCTCCTGCGGCATGGTCGCCCTCGCTTGCCTGCGCATGCGCTTCACCGAGCCCGACCTACCTCGTCCCTACGAGGTGCCCGGTGGCAAGTTTGGCATCTCCCTCGCTATCGCTGCCTGCGCCATCATCATCGGCCTGCTTGTGATTCCGTTCTCTCCCGCCTCCCTCAACATGGTGGAGTGGAGCATCGTGATCGGCTGGTTGGCTATTGGCCTGGCCCTCATGGCTTTCACCAATTCCCGCAAAAAGTAACGCCGAGCCGGGGCGGATCAGGTGCGCGGGCCCCTCTCTTCCGCGCACCGAACCCGGCGCCACTTGGGTAGCTTTGTGAGGCCTTAACCCAACACGGCCTCGCCCACTATATGGATCCATAAGGAGGAACCATGTCCACTAAGTATGCAATCGTTGGCGGCAAGCTCATCGACGGTACCGGTGCCGAGCCGGTCGAGAACTCCCTCGTTCTCGTCGACGACAACGGCAAGATCGAGTACGCCGGTGCTATGCAGGACCTTCCCGAGGGCGTTGAGGTTATCGACGCCGCCGGCAAGACCGTCCTTCCCGGCCTGATCGACACCCACCTGCACTTCTCGGGCAACCTGACCGACGATGATACCGATTGGGTCATGCAGCCGCTCCTCGAGAAGCAGGCCGTCGCCGTGAAGCAGGCCTACGACTGCCTCACCCACGGCCTCACCACCGTCTGCGAGATCGGCCGCTTTGGTATCCAGATCCGTGACTGCATCGACAAGGGCGTCTTCAAGGGCCCGCGCGTTCTGGCCACCGGCCTTGGCTTCTGCCGCGTTGCCGGCCACGGCGACTCCCACCACTGCAGCCAGGAGCTCAACAAGGAATCGCACCCCTGGGGCGATCAGGTCGACGGTCCTTGGGATCTGCGCAAGGCCGTCCGTCGTCGCCTGCGCGAGAACCCCGATGCCATCAAGATCTGGGCTACCGGTGGCGGCATCTGGCGCTGGGACTCCGGCCGCGACCAGCACTACTGCTCCGAGGAGATTCAGGCCGTGGTCGAAGAGGCCAAGATGGTCGGCATCCCCGTGTGGAGCCACTGCTACAACAACCACGCCGCTGCCTACGATTCCGTTCGCTTTGGCTGCGAGCAGCTGATTCACGGCTTCGATATCGATGAGCGTACCATGGACCTCATGGCCGAGCAGGGCACCTTCTTCACCCCGACGATCGCCTTCCTGCCCACCTGGTACGCCACCTATCCGCCCGTCTACGTCCCCGAGCTGCACGACAAGTACGAGGGCACCCTGGTCGAGAAGGAGCTGCAGCGCAACTACGACTGCCTGCGCGAGGCCAAGAAGCGCGGCGTCGTCATGACGATCGGCTCCGACTCCTTCTCCTTCGTCACCCCGTACGGCACCTGCTCCATCGAGGAGATGTACGAGTTCGTCGACAAGATCGGCTTCACCCCGGTCGAGACCATCACCTGTGCCACCCTCAACGGTGCCAAGATGTGCCACATCGAGGACGAGACCGGTTCCATCGAGGCCGGCAAGTGCGCCGACCTGCTGGTCGTCAACGGTGACGTCGCCGCCGACATCCACGTGCTCAACACCGACAACATGGACGTCATCATGAAGGACGGCTGGATTGTCGAGGGCGGCACCTTCGGCGAGGCAAACAAGTACAGCGCCTAAGCTACCGTTCATCGATGGCTTGATGTAAAACACAGTATTTGATTGCATAATGCAATGGAGAGGGTCGCTTGCGGCCCTCTTTATTGCTATGGGGTGCGTCGGTAAGAAGGAGATGACGGTGGATCTCAATAGGCTGATTCTGGGCAAGAGCTACAACTCTACCAAGGTCTTTCGTACCGCTCAGCATGTGGTTCAAGCCATTTTGCTCGGTATTGTCGTTCCGCTGCTTATCCTGCTGCTCATCTGGGATCTAACCGATAATCCCAATCCCGTTCCGGCCGTTGTCGTCATTGCCGGCTTGGTCATGCTGTGCTTCTTCTTCTCGTACGTCTTTGTCGTTCCCGACGACCTCACATCGAGCGCAACCGACCGCACGCTCGCCATCGCTTCAAAAATATTCGCCTACACGTCGCGCGGCCTTACGCCCGAAGCTGCCCTGGGCGCCTCTAAGATCATCCTGTCCGAAACTATCGCCTCTGCCATCTGCTTTACCGACGGCAAGCAGGTGTTGGCAAGCTGGGGCGAGGACTCGGCAAAATGCCCCGCGGGCACCCCGGTGGTGCTGCGGACTACGCTCAACGTGATCAACAGCGGTGAGCAAAGCGTGTTCTCGCGCGATGCCTCGACCGAGACAGGTGGCTACTTTCCGCGCCTGCGCGCCGGTATTGTCGCACCGCTTACCGTGCGCGGGCATTGCGTGGGCACGCTCGAGCTGTATTATCCCCGTCTGAGCAGCATCGATATGCGCCAGACGGCGCTTGCCTCGGGCTTTGCCGACCTCATTTCCACGCAGCTTGCGAGCTTTGAGCTCGAGCGCCAGGACGAGCTTACGGCCCGCGTGGAGCTGCGCGCCTTGCAATCGCAGGTCGATCCTCATTTTCTGTTTAACACCATCAGCACCATCGTGTCGCTCGTTCGAACCGAGCCCGACAAGGCTCGATCGCTGCTGATCGACTTCTCCAATTACTATCGTCAGACGCTTTCTGATTCCGATACGCTCACCACGCTCGAGCACGAGGTGGAACAGGGTACTCGTTATATCAATCTTATGCAGGCCCGGTATGGCGACGGCCGTTTGCGCGTCTCGGTCGATATCGACTTTGAGGTGCGCGATTGCATGGTGCCGCCGTTTATCTTGCAGCCGTTGCTCGAAAACTGCATCAAACACGCGCAGCGCGAGACCGAGCCGCTTTCTATTCGTGTTAGGGCTTTCGAGACCGATGACGGTTTGGAGATCATCGTCGAGGACGATGGCATCGGTATGAGCGAAGAGGTCTGCGCGCATCTGTTTGAGCAGCATCGCCTGGAGGAGCCCGAGAGCATTACCGCCGACGGCTCCATCAAACGAGGCTGCGGCTTGGCGCTCTTCAACGTGCTTCAGCGCATCCATTTCTTTTACGGAGAAGATTCTGGCATGCGCGTGAAGTCCCAGGAGGGCGTTGGCACGCAGGTCATCGTCGAGCTGAACGGCGAGCCGCATGAGCCGGCGCCGTTGACGGCGTAGCACGCGGTTGGATTGAGAGAAAAAGAGGGGAAGCACATATGTCCGAAGGCTGGAACATCTTGGTGGTTGATGACGAGCCTCCCATTAGGGCTGAGCTACGCTATCTGTTGGAAAAGGATGCGCGTGTGGGTCAGATTGCCGAGGCGGGCAATGTCACCGAAGCCGTGGAGTCGATTCTGTCGAACAAGCCCGACGTGCTGTTTTTAGACATTACCATGCCCGGTCGCTCGGGAATTGAGCTTGCCGAGACGCTGCAGAACCTAAAGACGCCGCCGGTGGTTGTGTTTGTGACAGCGTTTGCCGAATTTGCCGCCGATGCGTATAACCTCGATGCGGTCGACTATGTCGTCAAGCCGGTCGAGGACGCACGCCTGTCAAAGGCACTCGACAAGATCGAGGCAGCCTTGGGTGCCCGTCGTGTTATCCATGCTCCGCGCCAACCTTTGCGTCTGACGGTGGACCGCGGGGGCAAAAAGGTGTTCATTCCCGCCGCAGACGTCTGCTACTTTGAGGCGCGCGCCGATTTTTGCAACGCCATCTGCGCCGAGGGAACGTACCTGATCAATGAGTCGATCTCTTCGCTCGAGCGTCGCTTGGACTCCGAGGGCTTTATTCGCGTTCATCGCAGCTACCTGGTCAATTTGGAAGACGTGCACAATGTTGAGATTGGCTCCACGGGGTTGATGGAGCTCAGGCTCGACCGCGTGAACTCGACGGTACCGGTGTCCCGTCGTCGTGCCGCCGAGGTCAAGTCGCACCTGGGGCTTGCGTAGACGGTCTGCATGCCGTCGTTTACCATCGCAGGTTTGGCATGGGCGCGCGGTGGGCATAATGGGTGGCATCGAATGAAATCGAAAGGATCATTATGCCCGCGCTTATCACCCATCATCTGTTTGGCGAGGAAAGCATCGACCGTCTTCCGCAGGGCGTCATCACGTCCGATGAAGAGCGCATTGCCTTTATCTTGGGCAACCAAGGCCCCGACCCGTTCTTCTTTCACATTCTGACACCGCGTGTTTCCGACTGCACGCTGCTGGCGCAGGTCATGCATCGGTCGCGCATGTCTCGCCAGTTCGCGTGCCTGCGCGACGGCGTGTCGCATCTGCTGCCGCGCGACGCCAGCTTGGGTCGTGCCTTTGCGCTGGGCCTGCTGTCTCATTACGTGCTCGACCGCAACGCCCACCCCTTTGTCTATGAGCAGCAGTTTGGCATCGTGGAGTCCGATTCAGAGCTTGAGGATTCGAGCAGTCAGGTCCATGCTGTGATCGAGAGCGACCTGGATGTACTGATGCTGCAGCTTAAACGCGATGGCGCTACGGTCGACGATTACCCGCCGGCGGGCGAGATCGTCACCACCGATCGCATCAATCGCGTGGCCGGCGTGCTGATGAGCTATGTTGCCGGACGCGTGTACGGCATTGACATTCCGGCGGGGGAGTACGGTGCTGCCGTTGCCAATATGCAGCGACTTTACCGCGCGATTGAGCCGGCCGGCTCCGCAAAGACGCGCGCGATCTCGCTGGTTGAGGGCTTGGTGCACGATTACTCGCTGCTCGACGGCCTTGCTCATCGCGTGACGACGGAGTTGCCCGAGCGCACCGGTAACCTGGGCCATCTGACATGGAAGAATCCCTTTACCGACGAGGCCTCGAACGAGAGTTTCCCCGAGGTCTTTGATCGCGCGCTGGGCGATTACGAGTGCACGGTCGCACGTTTTATCGAGACCGGTGACATGGATGTCGTGACCAGTCACGTCAACTACAGCGGTCGCGTGCTCAATGCCGATGAGGAGTTCGACCGCGAGGAATAGGGCCCGTGCGTGCCCCTTTGCCGAATCCTTACCGGCGGTTCTGGACAATTGGGGTACGATGAACTAACTGCATATCGGGCGAATACGAAGGGTCCCTGTCCATGAAATACACCAAGCTCGAGCGTAACTGGGTTATGTATGATGTGGGCAATTCGGCCCTCGTGCTGCTCAATACCTCGGTGGTGCCCATTTACTTTAACGCCATCAATACCGGCGCTTCCTCGGCCGACCTGGTGGTCGCCTGGGGCAATGCACAGACGATCGCCTCGCTGGTCATCGCCATGCTCATGCCCATTCTGGGCGCACTTGCCGACTACGCTGGCAACAAAATCAAGTTCTTCTTGGGCTTTTTCCTCACGGGCCTGGTTCTTTGCCTGGCGCAGGCTATCCCAATGTCCGCCATGGCATTTTTGACCGTGTACGTGCTGTGCACCATCGGCCTTAACTCTTCTATGACGTTCTACGACGCCATGCTGCCCGACGTTACCACCGACGAGCGCATGGACGCCGTGTCCAGCTCGGGTTATGCCTGGGGCTACATCGGTTCCACCGTGCCGTTCGTCATCTGCCTGGCGCTCATCATGGGTGGCCCCGCTCTTGGCGTCCCCACCATGCTGGCAACGCGTCTGTCTTTTATCATCACTGGTGCCTGGTGGCTCATCTTTACCCTGCCGCTCATTCACACCTATAAGCAAAAGTATGGTCGCGAGCGCGGTCCCGAGGACACCATCGGCCACATCGTTGGCGGTGTGTTCTCCGAGGTCGGACACACCATGCGCGAGATCGCCCACAACAAGACCGTGCTGGTCTACATGATTGCGTTCTTCTTCTATATCGATGGCGTCCACACGGTCATTTCCATGGCTACCAGCTACGGCTCGGCTTTGGGCATCGATTCGACCCAGCTGGTACTGGCGCTGCTCGTCACGCAGTTCGTGGCCTTTCCGTCCGCCATCATCTACGGCAAGCTCGCCGGCCGCGTGGGCACGCTCAACATGATCTTGGTGGCAGTCGCCGCCTATATGGGCATTGTGCTGTTCGCCGCGTTCTTCCTAAAGACCGCCTTTGAGTTTTGGGTGCTTGCCATTATGGTCGGCCTGTTCCAGGGCGGCGTGCAGGCGCTCAGCCGTAGCTACTTTGGCCGCATTATCCCCAAGGAAAAATCCAACGAGTACTACGGCTTCTTTGACATCTTCGGTCGCTATGCAAGCGTCATGGGCACTTTCCTAGTGTCGGTCGTCACCTCGCTGACCGGCAACCCGTCGCTGGGCGTCCTTTCCATTGGCGTGCTGCTGATCGTTGGCTTTATGCTGCTGGTCCGCCTGTCCCGCATGACTCGGGCGGCAGAGCATGCCGCATAGGAGCGAGCGGCTATTGTGCCTGTCCACGGTACTCTTTTGGGGTTATCCGCAATAAACATTGCGACTTGCGAGCAATGATTTGCCCAAGTGGGTATGATGGAATCAGCTAGGTCGCGGGGCGTCGCCTGTGTTTGGCGGCGTCCCGTTTTTGTGTTGCAGGGAGGGTAAGGCATGAACGCCACAGTCGTGATTCCAACGTATTGGGCGGGCGATGACGCTTGCGCAAACGCCCCTGGCACCTATGACCATTCGACGCGACTCAACGCCGACAATCCCGAACTCGACCGCTGCCTGGCCTCGCTTGAGCAGGTACGTGACATCCCGCGCATCATCCTTTTGGTGGTCTGTCCCGTTTCTGCCACAGCCGATGTGTCGCTGCGCGTGCGCGAGATTGTCGACGCGCATCCCACGCTCAAGGTCACCGTTGTCACCAACACCCAGGCCTCGCGCATTGCAGACCGGGTTGCTCAGATCGCGCCCAAGGGTTCGGGCGAGTGCGTGAGCCTGCGAGGCTACGGTGCCATCCGCAACATGGGGCTAGCCTGTGCCGCTGTGCTGGGGCATGACGCGGTTATCTTTTTGGATGACGATGAGACTGTCATCGACGCCGACTTTATGAAGCGCGCGACCTATGCGTTGGGGCAGCAGACGCGTCAGGGCTTGCCGATCTTGGTCAAGAGCGGCTATTTCTACGATCGCGACGGCTCGCCGCTGGCTCCCACGGACAAGGCGGGCATCTGCCATCGTTGGTGGACCAAGCGCATCGAGTTCAACCGTTGGATGAAAAAGGCGCTCTCGGGCACCCGCATCTCGCGCTCCAACTACGTGTGCGGCGGCCTGATGGCCCTGCACGCCCGCGCCTTTACGCGTGTGGCCTTTGACCCGTTTATCACCCGCGGCGAGGACTTGGATTACCTCTTTAACATGCGCATGTTTGGCTACGACGTGTGGTTCGATAACGAGTGGACCGTGCGCCATCTGCCTCCGGAGTCCGAAAAGCGCTCACCGCGCTTTATGCAGGATGTATACCGTTGGTACTACGAACGGGCCAAGTTGACATTCGCCGCGCATCAAAAGGAGCTCATTCCCGTTACGGCGGCATCACTCATGCCCTACCCGGGCCCGTGGATTTCGCGCGAGCTCGACGACCGCGTGCGCAAGACCGCTATGGTCCGCAGCGTGTTTACCCGCGAGCATGAGGGCTACCTGCGCATCTGGCGCCACGGTATTGACGAGGCCAAGACCTACGCGCGCCAAAACGCCGCAAGCTACCTGCGTTTCCAGAGCTTTTGGCCCAAGATCATGGACGGGCTTTGGCGTGACGCACAACTGATCAGTATCCTGGAGGGGGCCGAATGATCGACCGCCGCGCCCAGCGCGATAGTTCAATATCAATCTTTCGCATCATTGCCGTTGCCTGCGCCATTTGCGTGCTGGTGTACTTTATTTTTGCCTTGGTGACCGGTATCGAGCCGATCGCCACGGTGATTGCCTGCGCGCTGCTGTGCATCTTTCTGTGCATCTTTATCTTTTTGACGCTCAATCCCGATTCGGTGCGCTCCCAGTACACCGAGGAGACGCTCTCGGTGGCCTCGGCCATGCTCGAGGACATTAAGGGCGGTCTGACGCAGGAGTCGGCGCGTTTGGTGTGCCGGCGCATTTTGCCCGAGACGCGCGCCATGACGGTGGCCATCACCGACGAGGGCAACGTGTTGGCCTGCGCGGGCGAGTTTGAGGAAAAACTACTGCCAGATTCTCCCATCCACACGCTTGCCACACGCTACGTTATCGAACATGGCATCGTGCAGTCGTTCAACCGTATGGTGGATGTCGTGGGCTCGGATGGCTCGCACAACCAAGTCCCCGCCGGCATTATCGCCCCCATCAAGGTGGGCGATCGTACCGTCGGCACGCTCAAGTTCTACTACAAGACCCCGCGCGCCGTCGACCGTACCCAGTACGCGCTTGCCTCGGGCTTTGCCGAGATCTTGTCCACGCAGCTCGCCATCCACGAGCTCGAGGTGCAAAAGGAACTCACAGCGCGCGCCGAGGTGCGTGCGCTGCAGGCGCAGATTAACCCACACTTCCTGTTCAACACGCTGAACACCATTGCATCGTTTACGCGCACCGACCCGCTGCGGGCCCGCGAACTGCTTCGTGAGTTCTCATCGTTCTATCGTGCCACGCTCGACAACTCGGGATCGCTTATTCCGGTCTCGCGCGAGGTTGCACAGACCAAGCGCTACCTTACCTTTGAGAAGGCCCGCTTTGGCGAGGACCGCGTGCTTGCGACGTTCGATGTGTCCGAGGACGTGGAAGATACGCTGGTGCCGGCGTTCGTGATCCAGCCGATTGTCGAGAACGCCGTACGTCATGGTATGGGCGATGACGACGCCCTGAGGATCGACGTGACCGTTCACCAAGACGGCGAGGATGCAATCTTGATTGCCGTGGCCGATAATGGCGTGGGCATGGATGAGGGTACCGCCGCCAGACTGTTTGACGAGCGCTCTGCCCGTCCCGACGCCAGCTCTCCCCAGGGTGGCGGCGCCGGTGTGGCCATGCACAATATTTCGGAGCGCATCCATCGCTTTTATGGGCCGCACTCCTATACGCGTGTCGAATCGGCGCCGGGCAAGGGCACCAAAGTGCTCCTTCATCTTGATTTGTCAGAGAGCATCTTTGACATTCAAGAGTAAAATAAAGGGCTACGGGCTCAACGTCATGCGACGGATGCCCGGCGTAGTTAGTTGACGAAAGGTTTTATCCCTATGCTGCGTGCGATGATTGTGGATGATGAGGCGCCGGCTCGCTCGGAGCTTCGCTTCCTGCTCGAGCAAACGGGCAAGATCGGCACGATCACGGAGGCGTCGAGCGTCCGCTCCGCCATCGAGATGCTTATGGAAAGTCGCGTGGATGTCGTGTTTCTCGATATCTCGATGCCCGGTGCCTCGGGCCTGCAACTTGCCGAGGCGCTGCATAAGCTCAAAAATCCGCCGGCGATCGTGTTTGTGACTGCGTATAGTGACCATGCGGTCGAGGCATTCGACGTGGATGCCGTCGATTATCTGATGAAGCCGGTCGAGGAAGCTCGCTTGGATCGCGCGATCGAGAAGGTCATGCAACGCGCCAAGCCGGTTACGGACAGCAAGGTGACCATCGAGCGTATCCCGGTGGAAAAGGGCGGCCGCAAGGTGCTCATTCCCGTGGACGACATTCGCTTTATCATGGCCAAGGACGATTACTCCTGCATCTATACCGTCGATGATCGCTTTTTGTCGACGACCTCGCTGGCGCAGTTTGAGGCCAAGCTCTGCGACTTTGGCTTCTTCCGTGTTCACCGCCGCTATATCGTCAACTTGGCGTGCGTCACGGATGTGGAGACGGTGCCCTCGGGCGCCATCCAGCTGGGCATTACGGGCGTCGACGAACGCGTGCCGGTTTCGCGCCGCCGCGTCGTGCCGCTCAAGAAGGCTCTGAGTCTCTAGCACACTGGCCCCGCAGCCCTGTAGACCCATCGTCTGCGGAGCCGTGGGGCCTTTTTGTATGTATCTGCCGAATCGTTTTTTGCGGAAGGGATCCCATGAACAGTGCAAGCGCCAAGCGTATCGACATCATCTCGGACACCCACGGCTATCTTTCGCCTGCGCTCCTGGATGAGCTTGAGGGCGCAGACCTGATCATCCACGCCGGCGATCTCACGTCAGAGATGGACTACGAGCACCTATGCACCATCGCCCCCGTGCGGGCCGTACTGGGCAACAACGATTACTACCGCGACTACGGTCCCGATGTAGACCGTCTTGCGCTCTTTACCTACGAAGGCCTCAAATTCGCCGTAGCCCACTACCGCGAAGACCTTCCGGTGGGATCCGTAGACGTAGCCATCAATGGTCACACCCACGTAACCAAAGAAGCCCAAGTGGGCCGTTGTTTAGTCCTCAACCCGGGCAGCGCTAGCTACCCCAGAGGCACCCGAGGCCCCACCATGGCCAGAATGCTAGTAAAAGACGGCAAGATCATAAGCACCAAATTTATTGATCTAGAGTAACCACAACAAAAACGGGGGATGCAAATGCGTCCCCCGTTTCCATTTGAGCCAAAGGCAGAGCTTCAACAAAAACAATCAGACCAACCCCGCCGAGGAGCACGCGGGCTAGCCGCGCAGCGGCGCACGCCCGCAAAACTGGTTGAATAATGTGACGGCAGGGAGGGCTTCCGGGGCTGAGGGCGGGGGTTAAGTTTGTCGCGAGTTCCGCACGCAAAGGAAAGCACTTAATGTGCTTTCCGTCTTGCGCAGGACTGTAGAGCAGCAAACTTAACCCCCGCCCTCAGC
>DBEZGO010000108.1:0-11120 GCA_048189345.1 Collinsella sp. | reverse complement strand
GCTTCGCGCGTTTGCGCAGCGGCGCTCCGAATGTGCCCCAGCTGAGTCAGGTCGATATCGATCTTGACGGGCTGGTGTGCGGCGTCCCACGAAAGCCATGCCACAATCTCGTCATCGATAATCTTGGCCAGATATTTGGGGACCTTTTCTTCCTTAAGGGGATGGGCGGGGTCCAGCGCCAGGCGCAGGCGTTGGTCGCAGGCGCGCATCATTTCACCGAGCTTGTTGCTCTTTTGCCTACTACCGTGGATACGCATACATTCCCAAAAGCCGTTTTGGCAACGGTAGATATGGATAGGATCCAAGCGGTATTCGCAGTCCTCGTGGCGCTCGGGCGCAAAGAATACGGCCGAGGCAAACATGGTGTAGGGCATGGCCGTCTCCTCCCCAAATAAACTCGCCACGATGCCGGTCTTTCGGTGCGTGTCATAGTAGCGCGCCATGCGGACATACACGGCGCATGCTACGTGGCGCAGATCGCGATGGTGGCTGCGATCGAGCCGCGAGTTATTTAGGTTGTACGTGGAGAGGGCGTTGATGGCGGCCATGAGTCGCTCCTCGCGCACCTCATCGGGCGGAAGGGGGAGCGTGGGCTCGGAGGTTTTGCGACGCTTAGGGGTCTGGCCGGACGGTGCCGGTGCTGGTACAAGGTCTCGTGCCGCGCGTCGCAGCTCGATAAGGGCGTTATCGAACATGACGGTTTTAGAGTCACGAAGCAGCTTGGGGTCGAGCCCGTGGAACACGGCGTAATCCTGCAGCCACACGCGCGCAAACCGGTCGATGCCGGGCTCGAAGGCGCGATAGACATCCCAAAAGGCCTTGATCTTGTTAAAACCTTCGAGCGGATCATCTACGCCAATGCCGCAGATCAGCTCATAGAGATACAGAAAGGCAAAGGACGTAGACGTTTCCTCGACGGTTCCGCGGCGCACTTGGGCACGCCAGGTAAAGTAGCCGCGCAACTGCCGGTCGCTCATGGCGTTGTAGGTGGGAAAGTACGACTTAAAGGTGCCGTTGTAGGGACAGTCGTCCTCAAAGTCGGCCATCAGCAGGCCCTGGCGGTAGAAAAGCTCGGCTTCCGAAAGCCAGCGACCCGCGCCGCCTTTGGGGTCATCCTGCCAGCGCGATATCTCGCGCATCTTGCGGTACTGGTCGGGAAGGAAATTCTGCATCTGACGACCGGTTTTGAGAATCGGCTCGTCAGCATAGACTTCGCTTGAGAAGCGGGCGGACTGATGGGTCCGGGCCTCGGCCATAATGCGCTCGATGAGCATCTTAATGTCCTGGTCGGCCACCGTCTCTCCTCTCCTAACGCAGCTTCGGTGACCTCATATCATAGCACAGCATCAAACAGGTGTTCGAGATACTGCTGCGTAGATAGATTTAGAACAGGAGGGCGTAGATGACGGCGATGACGACGGAGGGGAGCATATTGGCCGTGCGGAAGGTCTGAGGACGGATGAGGTTGACGCCGACGCAGAAGATAAGCATGGAGCCTACGAGCGAAAGGCTGTTGAGGGCTGCTGTGGTCATGATGGGGGAGAGCGCGCCGGCAAACAACGTGATCGTCCCCTGGAACACGGCGACGGGCAGGGCCGAGAAGATGCAGCCGCGTCCGAGCGAGGCCGTCATGGTGCAGACGATGATGCAGTCCAGTGCGCCCTTGAGGGCAAGCGTTGACCAGTCGCCGAGCAGGCCGTCCTGGATCGATCCCACAATGGCCATGGCGCCGATACACACGGTGAGTGAAGTCGAGACAAAAGCGTTGGTGAACTCGTTATCGCCCTCACTGCCAGTCTTGCGCTTGAGCCATTCGCCAAGGTTCTCGATGGCGGCTTCCAAGTTGACGGCCTCGCCGATGAGCGAGCCGAGGGCGAACGAGACAATGAGCATGGTGGTACCGGTGGTCGCCAGCGCCTCCCCATCGATAAGGAGCATCTTTTGCATGGTGCCGCCCAGGCCGATAAACAGGACGCACAGCCCCGATGCTTTCATGAGCGTGTCTTGAATGCGCGGTGTAATGAAGCGGCCGCCCGCTAATCCCAAAAGACCGCCCGCAACTAAAAGCACAACGTTGATGATTGTTCCCAAGCCCGGCATGAGCCCTCCCGTATTGATGCCAACGTGGCAATCGTAGCAGAGTGGAATGCGAGGTACATCGCGACTCATCTAATACGTTATATAAGTGGTATTAGGAATGGTGCGCAGCATTTAAGCCTCAGGTGGTTGTCGGGACATAGGGATAGTAGTCAAAGCGCAGCGTCATAAGCCGCTGTGGGGATTCAATAGCCGCGGCGATGATATTGGCATCGCGGGCACGATCAAACCCTACGAGTTCGATCTGATACGAGACGTCTTGCATAATGTCCAGACGTCGCCAGGCGAGGAGTGTGTCGCCATCGAATTCCAAGGTCTTGCCTCCGTCTGGGGCAACGGCGTATAGACGCAGCTTGGCGGTGGTTGCAGGTTCGACAACCGTGACCTTTTTAATTTCGTTTCGAGTATTCTTGGCGCCCAACAAGGTGAGCAGTGTTGGGGCCACGACCTCGCCCGATGGCAAAAAGACGACTTCGATGGATTCGGGAAATGCGATGATGGCCGACTTGCGGACGGGCTGATTGGCGGCGGCAACTTCGATGTTCGCAGCGTCGATGACCTCTGTGTGGTCGAGCGCGGCAAGCACGCAGCAGTTACCCTCATCAATTTCTTGAGGATCAGCAAGCCCCAGACTGTCCGCGAGCTCGGGGTCGTTTGGAACGGCAGCGGGCTCATTCGATGCTTCGAAAGAAGCTGGGACGCTGTTTGTCGGCGACGGCGTGTCGCCCGCACCTGCTTCTTTGTCCGCGCTCTCTTCTTGTATGGTTGCGTTGATGGGTTCGTCGTTTGAGGGGAGCGTCTTGGCGTCAAGCGCGGAGGGGAGAATTCCGATGGCTCCGGATCCGCTCCACTCCATTTCGAGAAGCGCCGGGTCGGCAAGAATGCGTTGCCTGCTTTGCGCGTGGACATCGATTTCAATAGGGCCTGCCTCTATCCCTCGTGTAAGGCTGAGTGATCCGGCTGGCTTCTCGAAATGAGCGTCTGTGTCTTTGGTGCTGACGGCGTAGAACAGCAGGGACGCTTCTCCCGCCGCGATGGCATCGGTGTCGGCTTTGGTCAGCCGCAACGATGCCGTGAATGAGAGGGTGGGCTGCGTGTCGTCTGCATTCGCGGCGGCGCAGCCCAGACATATACCGCCTCCTTTCTCAAAAAACGTACCGTCGAAGGCGACCTTCGCTCCGTTCGCCGAGTCATCGATCGAAGCGATGTCGATGCGCAGCTCTAAATTGCATGGATCGCCATCTGCGTCGAGCACAACCGAGCGCCACGTGCAGACGGCGTACCCCGCCTGGGAGCCGTTTGCCTTGTTCGAACGATTGATATCCACGACTATCGAACCGTCCGTATTACGACGAAGGCATCCCGAGGTTGAGATTGCAGCCTGTGCGATCGAAAAACGCTTGCACGCAATGGTACTCGACGGATTTGGGGCGGAACTTAGGGCTGCTGGTAAGGAGTCTGCCATGACGGGAGTCGCCCAAGCGGCGACAGGCGTTCCGGTTGCGAGCGCGCCGCAAAGTGCGACGACGGGCAAAAGGTTCTTCGATGCCATGGGGTCTCCTTAGCTAATTTAGTGCGGCCTGTCCGTGTTTTGTTTCTGGCTGCGTTTGATGTGTAGACCGAGGCCGGCGGTTCCCGCGCCTGCTGCTGTGGCGCCTGCTGCCAAGAGCCATCGTCTGTCGCCTGTCTGCGCCAACGGTTCCTCGCGGTCGCGGCGGTCGAGCTCCGAGAGGTCGACCGTCACTTGTGTGGCGGCCTGCGCCTGTTCTTGCTGGGCAAAGGCCATGGCTGGCCCAAACGCCAAGATGCCGATGGCGGCGGCCAGGGCGACGGCCTTATGCCGTGTGCGCACCGGGCTCGACCGTCCAGGTGATCGTTGCAACCTGATCGCCTTCGCCGGTTACGTGGAAGATGTCGCGCGTGACGCGGGCGACGTTTCCGCTTGTCTTGAGCTTGATTTTGTCCGTGCCGCCGGCAATGCCCTGGTAGCCCATGTCGAAGGCTGCATTCTTGGAAAGATCGAGGCCCGTCCCCTGCATTGCGGCGCTGGCGTTCTGGAGCGCGCCGTCGGGGCCGACCTTAAAGTCGATGGAGTTCTGCGCGGTTCCGGCCTTGGCGTCGGCGGCAATGGTCCAGGTGTTCATGGCGTCGATCTTCATGTTGGTGACATGGATGCCGTAGGCCGAATGATTGTCGATGGTGGTCGCGTCTTCTGAGGGGCCCTGAAGCGTGCCGTCGGCCTTGGCGACGAAGGGAATAACCGTCGGAACTTTGAACTCAACGTTGTCGATCTCGGTCCTGACCATTACTTTCGTGGTTCCAACGCGCCCGGCCGCCATAGCTGGCGTCGGGGCAGCGCCCATTGCGAGCGCGAGCGCGAGCCCTGCGCCCACGACGAGCGCTCTGGCTCCGTTCATGTTCCTGGTGATGTCCATGGTCGTTCCTTTCTATTCGCCGCGGGCCGTCCCCGCGATGATTGGACGAATGCTGGTGAATTGCGTGCGGTGCCGCGTCGGCCGGAAAAGCTAGTTCTCGGCTTGCTCAACCCGCACCTTGACACGTGTCGGATTGCCGTGGCTGTCGAGGGTCTTGGCATCGAGTGCCTGGATCTCGATGTACGCCTCGCCTTCTTTGATGTCGCCAGCGGGGCACGTCTCGATTGTCTTGCCGGTCTCGACCACACCGGATTCGTACATGGTCTCGTCGTTTTGGATGACGCGGAATCGCTGGGGAAATTTATTGTCTTGGACGTTTTGCACGTTGACGCGCAGCTTGCCGTCCTCCTGCAGCTGAGCGACCGGCGCGACCGAAATCGTCATCATGTTGTCGCGGACGATAGCGTCGAGCTCATCTTGGATTTCCTGACGCGTTTTGCCCTCGGCCGTCGTAACCGAAGCGCCCGCCTCGGGTACGGGCTGCGACTGCCAAGCGTATAGTCCTACGGCGACAAGGGCGCAGACGATGGCCAAACAGGCAACGATGAGCTTCTTGCGACGACCCAGGCCTACAAAGTGGGGTGGCCTCTTCGCGCTCATGCGGCATCCTTGGTGGTATAGACGCGCGCAAAGGTGGACGGGTCCGCTCCAAAGAGCATGTGAAGCATCAGACGGCGCGAGTAGACGAGCTCGTCGAAGTCGGGAGGGAGCTCGATGTCGTGGATATGCGCGATGTGGTGGGCGAGCGCCGAGAACGACTCGGGGTCGCAGATCACATCGGTGGTAACGTGGTAGACCGTCGTATCGGGGAATGCCTCTTCGTCGAAAGGTAGGAGATGGGGATCGTCGTCGACTTCGATGGCGATGCCGTACTGGGGCCAGTAATATGCCATGGGAACCTCCCTGCTTCTGGGCCAAAACTTCTATCGGTTTTGGCTGTCGACGCCGACCGTATCAGCCGCTACTTGACCAATTTCTGACCAAATGCTTGACGGATTGGCGTCTCCGCAGGTAGAAGGCGGCAAAAAATACTCCAACTTTTTTCGAGCGTCAATCGCGCGGTCGGCGACGGCGGGGCCATAAGTGTCAAAAGCATCGTCTGCCGAGGAAATCAAGCCGCTCGCCGAATTGCACGAACGTAAAAATCGCCAATTATGGAGACGGTCTCGAACACGTCGACGAAACGATGCGGTAACATCTCCCTGCAAACACTGTAGTTAGCTAAAGGGGGAGTTCGCGTGTCTGCAACCATCAAACCCTTCACCGACGAGTTCGAAGAGTATGGTCGCGATGAGTCTCGCGCATCGGGCGAGGCCTCGAGCATCTCGTTTCCGACAACGGAAAACGAGGTCCGTGCCATTTTGGAAAAGCTCCATGCCGAGCGTGTTCCGGTAACGGTTCAGGGCGCCCGAACCGGCCTTGCCGCCGGCGCCGTGCCCCACGGCGGGCATATCCTCAATACTTCCCGTATGAATCGCTATTTGGGCCTTCGCCGCGATGAACAAGGCCAATTTCTGCTGCGCGTGGAGCCGGGCGTTGTGCTCTCGGAGCTGCGCAAGCAGCTGAGCAAGAAGGTGCTGCCGACCGCTGGTTGGGACCAGGCATCGCTTGAGGCCTACGAGGAGTTCCAAGAGGCTCCCGAGCAGTTTTTTCCCACCGATCCCACCGAGGCGTCTGCCTGTCTGGGCGGCATGGCGGCATGTAACGCCTCCGGTGCCCGCAGCTACGCCTACGGCCCCATGCGCCCACATATCACGGGACTCCACGTCGTGTTGGCTGATGGCGATTTGCTTGAGCTTCGGCGCGGCGAGGCTTTTGCCCAGGGCCGCCACCTGTCGCTCGTGACGGCAGCGGGCCGTACACTCGAGCTCGATCTTCCCGGCTATACCATGCCCAAGACAAAAAATGCTTCGGGCTATTTCGTTGCTGACGATATGGATGCCATCGATCTGTTTATCGGTGCGTGTGGCACAATCGGCGTCATCACCGAACTCGAGATTGCCCTGCAGGTGGCACCCGCGGTCGTTTGGGGCGTGAGCTGCTTCTTCGACAGCGAAGACAAGGCCGTGTCCTTCACCGATTCTGTGCGTCCCGTCCTGTCCCATGCGGCTGCCATCGAGTACTTCGATGCTGGCGCCCTGGATATTCTACGTCGCCAGCGCGAGCAGTCGACGGCGTTTGCCTCGCTGCCTGCGCTCGACAAAGACGCCAAGGTCTGTGTCTACGTGGAGCTCGACTGCGACGACGAAGCCCAGGCGACTGAGGAGCTGTATCACTTGGGGTGGGTACTGGAGCTTGCGGGCGGCAGTGACGATGCGACATGGGTCGCGCGCACCGAGGTCGATCGCGAGTGCCAGCGGTTCTTCCGCCATGCGGTCCCCGAGAGCGTCAATATGCTTATCGACGAGCGTCGCCGCACGGATCCCACCATCACCAAACTGGGTTCGGACATGTCGGTGCCCAATGCACGCCTTGCCGATGTCGTGGCCCTCTATCGCCGCACACTGGCCGAAAGCGGGCTTGAATCTGCTGCCTGGGGGCACATCGGTAACAACCATCTGCATGTGAACATCCTGCCGCGCGATGCGCAGGACTACCGTCGCGGTGGCGAGCTGTTTGCCCAGTGGGCTGCGGAGGTAACGGCTATGGGCGGTGCCGTTTCTGCCGAGCACGGCGTCGGCAAGATCAAGGCGGGCTTCTTGGAGACGATGTACGGTCACGAGGCCATGGTCGAATCGGCTCGACTCAAGCTCCAGCTCGATCCTGATGGGCAGCTGGGTCGCGGTAACCTGTTTTCGGAGAAGCTCTTGGATGAGCTCGTCCAGAAAGGGGGCGCGTGAAGATGAGCGATTTCCATATGGTGGTGTGCGTCAAGGCGGTGCCGGGCAGCACCGAGGTCAAGATGGACCCCAAGACCAATACCATCGTGCGCGATGGCAAGCAGGCGGTCATTAATCCCTTTGATGCGAGCGCTTTGGAATGCGCGCTGGCGCTGAAGGACGACTTTATCGGCTTTGGCATGGATGTGCGCGTGACGGTGGTGTCGATGGGCATCCCCGCGACCGAGTCGCTGCTGCGCGACTGCATCGCCCGAGGCGCCGACGACGCGCTGCTGCTGACCGATCGCGCCTTTGCAGGTGCCGATACCCTGGCAACCACCTATGCTCTCAAATGCGGCATCGAGGCGCTCGACGAGGACTTCGACCTGCTCATCTGCGGCAAGATGGCGGTGGATGGCGATACGGCCCAGATTGGTCCCGAGCTTGCCGGTGCCTTTGAGATTCCCTGCGTGACCGACGTGAGTTGCGTGCAGAGCGCGGGCTTTACGAACTGTGGCTCGCTGGCGCTCATTCACGGATGCGATGCCGGCGAGGAGACGGTGTATCTGGAGATGCCGTGCGCGATGACGACTGCCAAGGAGATTGGCCAGTTGCGTATGCCGAGTATTGCCGGTATTCGCGCGGCAGAGGAGGCGGACGTGCGCGTGGTCAGTGCCGCCGACGTGAACGCCGACCCCGCGCGTTGCGGCCTTGCCGGGTCGCCGACACAGGTCGTGCGCTCGTTTGTGCCCGACCGTGACCAAACGTGCGAGACCGTTGAGGGGACGGCGTCCGAGCAGGCGGCAAAGCTTGCCAAGATTATCGAGGGGATGGCATAGATGAGCGGACTGATTATCGATAGCGAGGCCTGTATCGGCTGCGGTCGCTGCGTTCGCGCCTGTGCCTCGGGCGGCATCGTAGTGGAAGGCGAGCGACCCAACCGATGCGCCCACGTAACCGACGGCTGCATCCTGTGCGGTGGGTGCGTCGACGCCTGCCCCTTCAACGCTATCTCGATCGAGCGTGACGAGGCCGCTGGTGCGGTGGACCTTGATGCATATCGAGACATTTGGGTCTTCGTGCAGACTGACGAGCACGACGCCGTGGCTCCCGTGGCCTACGAGCTCATGGGCAAGGGGCGCGAGCTTGCCGATGCTCGCGGCTGCCGTCTGGTGGCATTGGTCGGCATGAGCCCCGAGGGCTCGCTCGGAGACCTGGAGCATCTGGTTTGCGCCGGCGCGGACGAGGTCCTAGTCTGTCGCGACGAGCGTTTGCGTCAGAGCGATGCCGAAGTCTACGCTCGCCTGATCTGTGATTTGGTAGCCGAGCGCAAGCCCGAGGCAATTCTGTACGGCGCGACCGCCTTTGGTCGCGAACTGGCACCCGGCGTTGCCGTGCGTTTGCAGACGGGTCTTACGGCCGACTGCACCGTGCTTTCGATGGATGCGGAGACGGGCCTACTGCAGCAGACGCGCCCGGCGTTTGGCGGCAACTTGATGGCCACCATCATTTGCCCCAACCACCGTCCGCAGATGGCAACGGTGCGCTCCGGTATCTTTAAGGCTCCCGACTTCGACTACGGCCGCTCCGGCACGATCACCCAGATATCACTTGCGGATGATGCTAAGGCTCGTGTCGAGATCTCGATTCCCGCCGAGGAGTGGGGACAGCAGCCCTCGATCGCCAATGCCGAGCGCCTGGTCGTGGTGGGTCGCGGCATTGGTTCCAAGAAAAACCTGCCGTTGATGCGAAGGCTCGCCGGGGCTCTGGGAGCCGAGCTTGGCTGCACGCGACCCGTCGTGGAGGCCGGCTGGTTGAAGTATCGCCATCAGATTGGCCAGACGGGCGTATCGGTTTCGCCCAAGCTTCTCGTGAGTATCGGTGTTTCGGGCGCCATCCAGCATCTTGCCGGCATCGGTGGGGCGGAGTGCATTATCGCCATCAACGAGGACCCGGATGCCCCCATTTTCGGTGCTGCCCAGTACAAAGTTGTTGGGGACGCCGTCGAGGTCGTCGAGGAGCTGCTGGCCCAGCTTGAGCGCTAGGCGCGCGCCAGCCAGTCGCGCATCTCGTCCTTTAGGCGGCTCCAAGTTGCCTGCGTGGCGGGGTCGGTAAAGGGCCGCGTAATGCCAAAGGGCGCGTCGAGCAGGCGGTGGATATCGCCCTGTTCGCGCGCCAGCGCGCGGCTTGCTGGATAGACGAGCTCAAACATAAAGCAGATAAGCCCCACCAAGAAGTCGGCGGGCTCATCGCGCTCATCGCGTGCGACGCAGCGGTGCTCGTCAAAGGCGGCAAGTGTCGGCGACGAGAAACGGCTGCCGAGAAACGTCTTCTCGTCCACCTTGAGGATAGTGTCGACGGTGCTGTCGGCGATGGTGCGCATAATGTCGATCTTGTCACCATCGCGCACGATATCGCAGAAGCTCCGCGTGCGCACGTCGAGCTGCGCGGGTAGGCGGAAATCGCTGTGATAGGCAATGCTCGCTCGGATGAGCTCATCTTCTGCCGGGTCATCGATAAAGTCGCGGATGCTCGTTACGGCGGGTGCATCGGCGGGATTCTCGCCAAAGAGGACCTCGATGCCCAGCGCCGCATGGCTCATGCTCTCGGCGTCCTTAAAGGTGTCCCAGCGTCGCAGCTGCTCAAAGCGGCCCATATCGTGTAGGAGGCCGCAAAGCCATGCCAGGTCAATATCTTCTGACGACCAGCCCTGCTCGCGCGCTACGGCATCGCATGCCTCGGCCACGTGGTACGTATGCTCGATTTTGAGCGCGATGCGTGGGTTGGTGGCGTCGTAGGCATCGGTGTAGCTTTTGAAGGCCGCGCGAGCCCGGTCTCGATCGATAGCTGTCATAATGACTTCCTAAAAAGTTGTGTCTTTCGATCCGGTGGCAATTGTAGGTGAACTCGATTGCTGTCGGATGATGATTCTGCCGTATCGCTACATGCGGCTCGGAGACCTTGTCAGGATGAGAAGCGTATGGTGCTCAAAATCGTTAGAATCGTCTGGCCGGTGATGCTTACCTATGTTGCAATAGGCGCGCCGTGCGGAATGATCATGGGGCAGACGGGAATGGAGCCCTGGATGGTCTTTGCCCTGAGCAGCACGTTTGTGACGGGCAGCGGGCAGTTTATGATCTGCAACCTGTGGCTGGCGGGTGTGCCTGCAGTATCGATCGTCGCGAGCGTCGCCGCAATCTCCTCGCGTTTTGCGCTTTACTCGGCATCGATCGCGCCGCATCTGACGGGTGCCTCGAAGCGTCAGACGCTGGCTGTTGCCGCGACACTTACCGAGGAGGCATACGGCATCTCGCTTGCCAAGTTGGTTGAAGGGGAGGATTGGGGCCCGCGTGAGTCCTTCGTGCTCAACGTGATCCTTATCGCAACATGGGGCGTTTCGTGTACGACGGGCGCCATCGTCGGCGCCGTTGTCGATGTTCCCACCGCCATTGCGGCCTTTGTCTGCACCTCACTCTTTATCTGCCTGCTCTTTTCGCAGCGGCTGTCGCGCGGCAACGTTGTCGCGGCGGTTTCGGGCGCGGTGTCCGTCGCCGTATGCAAGTTTTTGGGCCTCACGAATATTGCCGTGCCGGCAAGCGTCGTGGCCGGCATTGCCATTGCGTTGGCGTGCGATGCTGTATTTGACGGAAGAGGTGCCCGCGATGCCCGTTAACGAGTTCTTGGTTCTGTGGCTGTCGTCGTGGGCTGCTATCGCGTTCTTTCGCATCGCGCCGGCGTTCGCCTTGCGCGGGCGGACCCTGTCGCCCCG
>DBEZGO010000107.1:0-17005 GCA_048189345.1 Collinsella sp. | reverse complement strand
GCCAGTCGCTTAACGCTTGATCTCGATATCGTCGAGCTTGACGTCCATGGCCTCGGTCTTGGCCTCGGCGATGTCGTCGGCAAACTCCAGAGACTTCATCATGGTCTCGACGGCGTCCTTGTGTTCCTCGACGTTGTCGATGCGCACATACACACTGCCACCGTCAACGTCGGTGAAGTGCTCGGTCGTCACGCCGCCCGAGTGCGTAAAGTAGGCACTGCGCCAGGTCTTGCCGTTGTACTTAACGGGATCGCTCTCGGTCCATCCGGAGTTGGCCTTCCACTTTGCCTCGTAGTCGAACAGCTCGTCGGCGTTCTTGTCAGGATCGAAGACGGGGATGAAGCGGTCGCTGGCGTGCTCGCTCTCGGTGAACTTAAACTGGGCCCTATCGGCCGTGTCGCCTGCGACGTCGGTGATCTCGACGCCCTCGGGGACCTCGACCTTAAACCAAATGAAATCGGTCCTCATATCCACGGCTGGCTTTTCTGCTCCGCCGCCACCGCCACTGCCGGTAGCGCCGCCGCTTCCGCCGCAACCCACCAGGGCAACCGCGGCAAAGAGACTCATGCAGAGGGTGAGAATCGCAAAGGCCTTCTTTTTCATGGTCGTGTCCTCCTCGATCTGTAACCGCCCATGGATTACCTGTCTTTACTGTACGCGTGGACGGCTCGCTAGGGTGGGCCATGTGTCCCATTCTGAGGGCCGGATTTGCGCCGTTAAGTGGCAATATGTTCGGGCGCAAAAGAGGGGAGGGCTGGTGCTGTCGGCCCTCCCCGGGTTGGGCGCCCGTTGTTTTAATGGGGCGCATGTGCGCGGGTGCGCGTAGGCGCGTGCGGGTGTCCCGTTACTTGATCTCGATGCTCGAAATCTCGACTTCGCGTGCCTCGGAAACTGCCTCTTCCATGTCATCGGGGAACTCGATGGAGTTGAGGAGTGCCTCGGCTTCTTTCTTGTGCTGGTCGAAGTTCGAGATGAGGACGTAGACGCTTCCCGGCTCAACATCGGTAAAAAGCATGGTTGAGATGCCGCTGTTGTCCTCGTATGTTCCGACGAGCCACGTCCTGCCGTTATACTCGACGGACCCGCCATCCTTCCACTGGAACGTATCCCCCTTCTTTTCCGCCTGGTCGGCGTGGGATTCCTCGGCCGTCAGCGCTTTTTTCCAAACGGGGATAAAGCGATCGGCCGAGGCGTTCTCGTCTTCGGGGAAGGTGAGCTGGACCCTGTCGGCATTCTTGCCGGCAGAGTCGCTTACGCCGACGCCCTCGGGCATCTCGACCTTAAACCAGATGTAGTCGGTCTTCTTGGCGACGGGGGCCTTTTCCTTGCTCTCGCTCTTGGGGGCGCTGCCGCCGCCCGATGCGCTCCCGCCGCAGCCCACAAGGGCGAGCGCGGCAAAGAGGGCGATGCAAAGGGAAAGGATTGATAGGGTCTTTTTCATCATGGTGGCGTCCTCCTTGTCTGCTGATGACATCACGGCGCCGCATGCTGTTGGGGTACTGATTGCGCTGGCGGCGGATGTCTCTGTGTACTGTGCGACTTATGCCTCCGTTCATCGCTTGTGGCCGTTGCGCGGCCGTTCCCCAACGGGTTCCTTACTTATAGATATGCCCCGGTTTGTACCGTCCGGGAGTCTCGAAAGGTGGGCCATGTGTCCCATGCTTGCGTTGTCGACGCCTATCGCGTGCCATAGAAATCCGCGATGGCCAGATGCGCTGACGCTCGCGTACTTATGGGCTAGACTTAGCACCATTACGTGATCGATGCGGTCAGCCGGCGTCGGCCGCCCGACCGATATATATGACTTGAAGGTGCGTGTGCGTATGAGCCAAGAGATGATGGATAAAACCTGTCGCGGTTTTGCCGAGGCGCTGGCCGCGCGCGAGCCGGTTCCCGGTGGTGGCAGCGCGAGCGCTTTTGTGGGCGCGCTGGGCGCCTCGCTGTGCGGAATGGTTGCCCGCTACGGTGCGACCAATCCTGCGCTTGCTGATCGTGCGGATGACCTGACGCGCGCGTTTGCCCAGGCAGACGAGTTGGCGCAGGAGCTTGTGGGTCTGGTCGCCGAGGACGTTCGTGCATACGGCCAGGTGTCCGCTGCGTACGGTATTCCGCGTGAGGACCCGGTCCGACCGGCTGCGATTCAAGATGCGCTGCACGTGGCCGCCATGCCGCCGTATCGCATTATGGATGCCTGCGGGCGTGCGCTGGCGCTGCTCGAGGACATGGCCGACAAGGGTTCGCGTCAGCTGCTGTCCGATGTGGCGTGCGGCGCCGTGTTCTGCCGTGCCGCTATGCAGGGCGCGAGCTTGACGCTCTTTGCGAACACCACGTCTATGAAAGATCGCGTTCGTGCCGAGGAGCTCGAGACGGCGTGTGATGAGCTGCTCGACACATGGTTGCCGCGCGCCGATGCGCTGGCGCGCCGCGCCGCCGACGCTGCAAGGAAGAGAGGATAGCCATGGCTGAGCTACTGAAGGGTGCTCCTGTTGCTCGCGCGCTGACCGAGGAACTTGCTGTTCGCTGTGCCGCTTTGCGTGAGCGCGGCGTTGTGCCGACGCTCGCCATCGTTCGCGTGGGCGAGCGCGAGGACGATCTATCCTACGAGCGTGGCGCCCTCAAGCGCTGCGAGAAGGTTGGCATCGAGGCTCGCCGCGTTTTGCTTCCTGCCGATGTTTCGCAGGATGAGCTGCTGGCGGCTATTGAGGACATCAATGCCGACCCCGCTGTTCACGGATGCCTGATGTTTCGTCCGTTGCCCGCTGGGCTTGATGAGGATACAGTTGCCGCGGCACTCGATCCCGCCAAGGACGTCGACTCCATGACGCCGGCCTCGCTGCTCACCACGCTTTCGGGGCGAGGCGAGGGCTTTGCTCCCTGCACGGCAGAAGCCGTGTTGGCGTTGCTGGACCATTACGGCGTTGAACTGGATGGAGCTAAAGTTGCCGTTGTTGGTCGCTCGCTGGTAATTGGCCGTCCCGTTGCCGCCATGCTTACGGCTCGCAATGCCACGGTGACGACGTGCCATACGCATACGCGTGACCTAGCTGCCGAGTGCTGTTCTGCCGACATTGTTGTTGCCGCGGTTGGACGCGCGCGCACGATTGGCGCGGATGCGGTTCGCGAGGGCCAGACGATCATCGATGTGGGCATTAACTGGGATGAGGACGCTGGCAAGCTGGTCGGCGACGTCGATTTTGATGCTGCGGAGCCGGTCGTTAACGCCATCACGCCCGTGCCGGGCGGCGTGGGCGCCGTGACAACGGCGATTCTCGCCAAACACGTGATCGAAGCGGCCGAGCGCGCATCGAAATAGGCGTTTTTGCACACAGGGGTCCCGAGGGGTTCTGAGGGGTTGTGATTTCGCCCTTTTTGCGCCGAAGCGATACACTGTTGCCGTTTGATTTCTTCGCTCAAGGAGGATGCGCATGCCGTGCACAACGATTTTGGTTGGTAAGAACGCGAGCTACGACGGGTCGACCCTGGTCGCGCGTAACGAGGACTCGTCCAACGGGGTGTTTGAGCCCAAGCGCATGCGCGTGGTACATCCCGACGAGCAGCCGCGCGTCTACACGAGCGTCTTGAGTCACCTGACCGTTGAACTGCCCGATAACCCCATGCGCTACACGAGCGTCCCCGATGTTGTCCCGGGCCACGGCATCTGGGCCGAGGCCGGTTTCAACGAGCTCAATGTTGGCATGTCCGCAACCGAGACGCTCACCACCAATGAGCGCGTTCGCGGCGCCGACCCGCTCGTGGACTACGTGCCCGCCAAGGGCAACGAAGGCGAGGATGGATACGTTCCGGCGCAGCCCGGTGGCTTGGGCGAGGAGGGCATGGTGACCCTTGTCCTGCCGTACGCCAAGTCCGCCCGCGACGGCGTTCGTATCCTGGGCGACCTGCTCGAGCGCTACGGCACCTACGAGAACAACGGCATCGCCTTTAGTGATGTGGACGAGATCTGGTGGCTCGAGACCATCGGTGGTCACCACTGGATTGCCAAGCGCGTGCCTGACGACGCCTATGTGACCATGCCCAACCAGCTGGGTATCGACAGCTTTGACCTGGATGACGCCGAGGGCGCCCAGGCCGACCACATGTGCTCCGCCGACTTGCGCGCCTGGATGGCCGAGTGGCATCTGGACCTGACGCTGGGCGTCGAGGGCGACGGCCCGGCTGCGGTCTTTAACCCGCGCGAGGCCTTTGGCTCGCACAGCGACAGCGACCACGTCTACAACACGCCGCGCGCGTGGTACATGCAGCGCTGTCTCAACCCCAGCGACGTGTGGGATGGCCCCGACGCCGACTACACGCCCGAGAGCGACGATATCCCCTGGAGCCGCGTGCCCGAGCGCAAGGTGACCATCGAGGACATCAAGTACGTACTCTCGAGCCACTACCAGGGCACGGAGTACGATTGCTACGGTAGCAAGGGCACGCCCGCTACGCGTGGCGCATATCGCCCCATCGGCATCAACCGCAACAGCCAGCTCGCCGTGTTGCAGCTGCGTCCCTATGCGCAGCCGGCCTATCGCGCCGTGCAGTGGATGGCGTTTGGCTCCAACTCGTTTAACGCGCTGGTTCCGCTGTACGCCAACGTCGAGACCATGCCCGAGTACTATGCCGACACGCAGGCTCGCGTGACGTCCGAAAACTTCTACTGGGCCAACCGCCTGATCGGCGCGCTGGCTGACGTCCGCTTCCATGAGTGCGGTCGCGCGGTCGAGGATTATCAGGAGAAGGTCGGTGGCATGGGCCACAAGCAGATCCATGACATCGACGCTGCCGTAGCCGTTCTGCCCGAGGCCGAAGTGCCTGCCGAACTTGCACGCGCCAACGAGGAGTTTGCCGAGCGTGTTCGCGTGGAGACCGATGCTCTACTGGGCAAGGTGCTCTACACCACGAGCTGCGCCATGAAGAACTCTTTTGCGATGAACGACAACGTGAGGTAAGGGTTTCCCGTCGATCGAATAGCGCTAAAACGCTTTGTCGCTTTCGCTCAATCTTGGGTACAAGAACGCCAATGCAGTTGTTTGTGATTGGAGACAACCATGGTTATGAAACTCGATCAGCTTGTTAACGGCGCCATTAACGTGGGCTTTGGCGCTGCCGCCGTTGCTGTCGAAGGCGGCAAGAAGGTCCTCGACGACCTTAACACCAAGGGCGAGCAGGTCCGCAAGGACACCGCCACCCCCGATATCGCCCGCAGCGTGTCCGATATGTTCGAGCAGGCCGGCGGTACCATCTCCGATCTGACCGAGCGTCTGGGCATGCAGGGCGAGACCGCGGCCCAGCGCGTGCTCGACGAGCTCATACTTGCCCGCGTCCGCGTTATGACCGCCCCCGAGCGCACGGCCTTCCTGGCCCATGTGCGCGACATCGTCGATTCGGTCGAGGACAACGTGACTTCGGTGCCCGTTGAGTCCGTTGAGCCCGACGATGCGAAGGATACCGAAGAGGCCGAGTAGCAGCGCAGATGGCAGATTCCACCACCGATTACAACAATCTAGATCCCTTGGGTGACGAGGCGGCGGTTGTCGATGAGGTCGACGCCGCCGTCTCGGGCGCTCGCAAGAAGCCGCGCGCTGTCGATATGGTGCCCGAGGAGCCCGACGCGATGGCGCCGGACGAGGAATACCAGCTCACGCCGGCGGGTCGTCGCGAACGCATTGGGCAGATTGTTCGCCTGGTCAAAAAGTACCGCGTGTGGGATAACCTCACGCCGGTTCGTTTGCGCCGCCTGCTCGAGGAACTCGGCCCCATGTTCGTCAAGATGGGGCAGATTTTGGCCAACCGGTCCGAGATTCTGCCGCAACGCTTTTGCGACGAGCTGCGTCGTCTGCGCTCCGACGTGGAACCGGTGCCGTACGAGGTCGTACTCAGTTGTCTGGAAGAAGAATACGGCCTGCGCCTGGGGGAGATGTTCGATGCGATCGACCCCAACCCGCTCGGTAGTGCGTCGCTCGCGCAGGTGCACCGCGCTCGTCTGGTGACGGGCGAGGACGTGGCCGTCAAGGTGCAGCGCCCCGGTGCGCAGCAGGTTATGGCACAGGACATCGATATCATCCGCTCGGTGGTGCGTATCGTTTCCAAGTTCGTCAACACCGATCAATTCGTTGACCTGCACGGCGTAGTCGAGGAGTTGTGGACCTCGTTTCGCGAGGAGACCAACTTTTTGGCCGAGGCCAAAAACCTCAACGACTTCTACGAGTTCCATAAGAGCGTTCATGGCGTGACGTGCCCTAAATCCTATCTGGACCTGTGCACCGAGCACGTGGTGGTTATGGACTACGTCGACGGCATTTCGATTGCCGATCCTGAACGCTTGGTGGCCGAGGGCTATGACTTGGAAAAGATCGGTGCCGCGATTGTCGAGGACTACTCGACGCAGGTGCTCGACGACGGCTTTTTCCATGCCGACCCGCATGCGGGAAACATCATTCTCAAGGACGGCATCGTTTACTTTATCGACTTGGGCATGGTCGGACGCATGTCGAGCCACGATCGTGGCATCGTTAAGGACATGATTTTCGCCGTGGCCGAGGGTGACGTGCCCAAGCTCAAGGATTCGCTCATGCGCTTCGCCGTGACGCGTGGCGACTCGGCCGAGCTCGATCATTCGGCCTTTTTGTCCGATCTTGACTTCATCGTGGCTGACTTTGCGGGCCTCGACCTTAAAGACCTGGATATCGGCGAGTTTTTGACCTCGCTGCTAAACCTGGCGCGCAAAAACGATGTTGAGCTGCCGAGCGTGGTGACGATGTTCGCGCGCGGCATGGTGACGCTCGAGGGTTTGTTGACCGAGTACATGCCCAACGTCAACATGATCCAGATCATCCAAACCCACATTAAAAACGAGAAAAGCACCTATGCGCGCGTGCGCGACATGGGGCGCGATCTTGCCGCGAGCAGCTATCGCGCGGCGAAGGGCTCACTCGAGGCGGCTGAGTACCTGGGGCTGGCTTCGCGCATGCTTACGCGCGGCCAGCTTAAGGTGAACACGCAGATCATGAGCAGCGATAAGGCGCTGCGACAGCTGGGCGGAATTATCGACCGCATGTCGATGGCTATCGTTATCGCCGGCCTGTTTATCGGTTCGTCGGTGGTGTACTACGCACGCATCGAGCCGGTTGTGTTTGGTATCCCGGTCATTGGCTTTATGGGCTACGTGAGCGCGCTGGTGCTGGCGCTTATGCTGGGCCGCAATATCTGGCTCAACAGCCACGGCGGCAAACACTAGAGGCTGCGACCGTCACCGCATTTTCCTATCGCAAACAATAGCTTTTACCTTGGGCTTCGCCTGTGTGCGGGGCCCTTTTGCGTGATACCATTTTGACGGTAATAATCGATGGCCTAGATGGTGGTGCGGAGACGCACGAATGCGCGGTTTTCCTGCGCGTTTGGGAGAATCGGGGTGCAAGTCCCCGGCTGTACCAGTAACCGTAATTCCTCTTGGCTCGGGATGTTCGCGTCGCAGATCGGACGGCGCGCCTGAGCCGTTAAGGTTAAGTCGGATCGCCTCCCATCTTGCATGCGGCTGCGGCGTATGCCGCCGGTGTGCATAGGGCTCTGGAGGGAAGGGAACCCCGATGGGGGAACTCGAGCGCAACATGCGCGATGACGTGGGGCAGTCTCAAGGCAATGCTCCAAGTACAGACAATGGGGGACAAATGGATATGTTTGAGGACGAGCGCGAGCGCGCCTCGATGCATCGCCGTGGCGCGATTGCACGCGGTATAGCCAAGCGCGGCCTGGTGGCATTCCTGGCCTTCGCGATGGCCTTTGGCACCACGCCGGCTCAGCTGTGGGCCGAGGGCGCCGAGGGCATTGCCGAGGCTGTGGCTCAGGCTACGACGCCGGGCGAGGACGCAGCGCTTGCGGGCGGTGCCGCTGAGCAGAGCGGCGCCGAGGTTTCGGATTCTGGGAGCGCGCCTGCAGCTAGTGCCGCCGCAACAAAGGCAGCAACTGGCGACGAAGGCTCGGCGACGGGGGAGAGCCCTGCCGCGAGCGAGCAGTCTTCAGCGGCATCCGCTGGCCAAGCAGAATCTGCCGCCGCGGCTGCCGTTCAGACAGAGAACCCGACAGAAACCGGCGATGTCGCCAAGAAGCAGGTCGAGGTCTCGTTCTCGATTATCGGCACCGATGCCGACGGCAAGGCTCAGACCTGGGTGGCACCTACGCAGCTCAAGCTCGACGAGGGCGCGACGGCTGCGGATGCCTTCATTAAGCTGCAGGAGAAGACGGGCTTCAAGGCGAAGTACGAACCGAACACGGCATACGGTTTCTACCTCGAAAGCATCACATCCCCGAGCGATGGTCGCACGCTTGCCTACGATCCGACGACTTATGCCTTCTGGCAGCTGTTCGTCGACGGCGCGTCTTCCTCGGTTGGCGCGAGCAGCGTCAAGCTCACCCAGGGGCAGAAGATTGAGTTTGCCTATACGGCTGGTAGCTCGTCCCCTGTCGTTAAGGACCAGGTTGCCGCAAATGTGACCGTCATTGGTCGCGATGCCCAGGGCAAGACTCAGACTTGGGTCGATAATGCGCAGTATGTGGTGACGTCCGGTTCGAGCGCGCTTGATCTTACGAAGGTCGCACTCGAGGCGAACGACATTGACGCCGTTGCTGCGGGCTCCTTCATTCTGAGCCTTAAGTACAACGGTGTTGAGCTGGGTACGCCCCAAGATTATTCGACCTATTGGCAGCTGTTCATCAACGGCAAGTCGAGTGACTATACGGCGGACAATGTCACCATCCATGCCGGCGATACCGTCACGTGGTTCTACGGTGGCTGGGGCGACAAGTTGCCCTCTGATTCCGTCCATGCTTCCGTTCAGGTCCTCGGTAAGGACAAGGACGGCAAGCAGCAGGTTTGGGCCTCGACGGGCCAGACGAGTCTCAAGGCGGGCTCTACTGCCAAGGATCTCCTCGAGCAGACCGGCCTTACTCTCGATGCTGGCGAATCGTCTTGGGGCTGGTTCCTTAACGGCATTACTTCGCCGTTCGATGGTAAGTCCTATGGCTGGGATGCTGCGACCAATAGCTATTGGCGCTTCTGCGTAAATGGCAAGTTCGCCGACGTTGGCGCCGGTGCCTATGAGCTCCAAGAGGGTGACGCCGTCACCTTTATGTATGGTGCTGACGCCGATGCCCTTCCTGGCCAGGTTCTTGGTTCTGTCGATGTTATCGGTCCCGATGTCAACGGCAACAATACTCGCTGGGGCTCGGCAAGCAACGTTTCTCTGCCCGAAGGCTCTACGGCTCAGGATTTCATCGAGACGGTTCTGAAGGCAAAGCGCGTTGATTACAAAGCCTCCCAGAGTGGTGCATACTGGTTCCTCAATTCCGTTACTTCGCCGTTCGATCACAAGCCGTACGTCTGGGATGCTGCGACCAATAAATATTGGCACCTGTATATCAATGGAGAGCCCTCCTTACTCTGCGCCAATCAGATTACGCTCAAGAGCGGCGATAAGGTTACGCTTGCCTATACCACCGACGATTCGGCCATGCCCGATCCCGACAAGATTGTCGTGGACCCGAGCGCGACGACTCCTGATTGGGATGCCGAGTGGGCCGGCTACGGCAACAGCGGCAACGGCTCGACCGTAACGGATGCCAAGACGCCTGCGCAGGCCGCCGGTCTTAAGTGGGCCTTCGATTGGAAGGCCGAGTCTGGTCAGCAGTATGCCAACTGCAGCGAACCTGTCATCGCTAACGGTTTTGTGTACATCGCGACCGAGAACGAGCTCATTAAGATCGATTCGTCCACGGGCAAAAAGGTTGCCTCTGCGCCGCTTGCCTCCAAGGTGAGCTATACCTCTCGTCCGATTTATACCAATGGCCTTATCATCGTTCCGCTCAACGGCGGTGCGGTCCAGGCGATTACTGCAGACAAGCTGATCTGCAAGTGGCTGACGCCCGGTTTGACGGACTTGACGCAGAGCTCCTGCACCGTCGTTTCGGACGGCGAGTACGTCTATGTAGGCTCGGTCGATATTTCGTATGATGAGAACTACAACGCGACCTACGGCAACGGCTCCTTTGCACGCATTAAGATTGCCACGGGCGAAGTTTCTTGGCAGAACATCGACCCTACCGAGGGCTATTACTGGACTGGTGCGGCTTTGACGGATAAGTATGCCATCGTTCCTACGAGCGCGGGTACGCTTAAGTGCATTGATAAGACGACGGGCGATGTCGTTTCGACCATGGAGCTCGGCGCTGTCGCAAATGCCGATTGCATTGCCGATCCGTCCAATGGTTCGACCTTCTATCAGATGACGCACGACGGAAAGCTCCATGTGATTTCGCTTTCGGCGAAGGGTGTGCTGAGTGCACAGAAGACGGTTGATCTGGGCCTTACGAATAATCTGAGCGCCCCTGCGGTGTCTGGTGACAATCTAATTGTCGGCGGACAGACGGCTACGGGCTCTGCTCTGGTTCTCTATAACCTGAAGACGGGTAAGACCACGATGGTCGCTGCTGCCGACGGCAAGGCGCTGCCGGCTGGCCTCAACGGTATTGCTGCTACTCCGCTGGTGAGTGTTCAGGGCGGCAAGACCTATGTGTACTTCACCGTTAACAGCGCGGATAGCAAGGATTACGTCAACTACTCTGCTGGTGGTGGCGTGTATCGCTATACGCTCGGCGATGCAGAGGCGACGCAGATTTATGATGCGGCTGGCCATTACCAGTACTGTGACTCTCCGGTCATTGCCGATGCATCTGGCAACCTGTACTACATCAATGATTCGGGTACGCTGTTTAAGCTCGGGGCCGTTGAGTCTTGGACGGTTGCCTTTAATTCCAACGGCGGGTCTGCTTGCGACACTAAGTTTGTTGCTACGGCCGACGGCAAGCTGGTCAAGCCGGCCGATCCGACGCGCGATGGCTACACTTTCGGCGGTTGGTTCACCGATGAGGCTTGCACGCAGGCGTATGACTTTAGCACGCCGGTAACGGCCGACCTGACGCTGTATGCCAAGTGGACCAAGAATGCCGTTAACCCTGGCGGTAATGGCGGCGCTGGTTCGAATGGCGGCGGTTCTGGTATCGGTACTGGTTCCGGCACTGGCGCTGGCGCGGGTTCTGGCTCCGGCTCGAAGGGCGGCGCTATTGCCCCGGGCAAGAAGCCGGTGGCCAAGACGACGGTGTCGACCAAGACCGAGACCAAGGACAACAAGTCCAACAAGAAGGACTCCGATAAGTCCGATAAGAAGGACGAGAAGAAGTCTGATAAGAAGTCTGACAAGAAGTCTGACAAGAAGGACAGCAAGTCCGACAAGAAGTCCGATTCCAAGTCCGATACGGGTGCTGCTTCCACGACCACTGCTAAGAAGTCCTCTGGTGCTTCCGAGCAGGAGACTGGCACCAATCCGCTCGCCATCGTTGGCATCGCCGCCGGCGTGATTGGCCTTGCGCTCATCGCCGTCTTCGTGCTGACCAAGCGCGGCAAGGGTGACGGTAATGCCCGATAAGCCCAAGGAGACCAACGGGCAACAGCCCGACTCCTCGTTTATCCAGCTCGATGATCCAAAGCAAAAGGGCGCCGCTTCGGCGGCGTCCGCCCCTCGTCGCAAGGCGCTCCTTGGCGTTCTGACTGCCGCTTGCACCATTCTGATCGTCGTCTCGCTGGGTTTCGTCCACCCTTCCACAAGCGGTGCCTGGTCCATCGACTGGATCATTCAGACCGTGACGGGGGAGAGCGTCGTCACCAAGGACACCAAGGCGTCTGGCTCGACTACTACTTCGGGCGAGGCCAGTTCCAAGGATTCCAAGTCATCGAATGACGCAAAAGATGAGTCCAAGGATTCTGATGAGTCCAAGTCCAAGGACGATTCCGAGTCTTCAAGCAAGGAATCGGACAAAAAATCGGATAGCAAGAAGTCCGATGGTCAGGACGGCAAGAAGTCTGGCGATAAATCCGCTGCCCAAAATACGGGAGCCGGTGATACTTCCAATGTGTCTGGTGGTGCTTCTTCGGGCGGTGGCCAGTCGTCTGATGGAGCCTCATCCTCTAATGGTGGAAACGCCTCCTCGGGCGGCCAGAGCGGCTCACAGGAGTCCAACTACGTAACGGTGACGGTTTCGGTCACATCGAGCGCTGTGGGCAATCCTGTGTCCTCTGGTGGCACCTTTACCTTTAACGAAGGCGCTACCGTCTACGATGCCCTGTGCGCGCTGGGCCTTTCTGTCAACGCACATGGCTCGTCGTACGGCACGTATGTCTCCGCGATTGGTGGTTTGGCCGAGAAACAGCACGGCGGCACGAGCGGCTGGATGTACTCCGTCAACGGCACAACGCCCATGACGGCCTGCAGCAACTACGTTCTCTCAAACGGTGACAACGTAGTCTGGTATTACGTTACAGGCTAGAGGCCTCGACATAGCGCGCCAGACGGGCGGTTCGGACAAACATCCGGGCTGCCCGTTTTTCATGCGTAGAGGACTGGGTCGCCGGGTCTCTCGGCAAACAAAAAACCGGTTGGAACGGGAATTCCAACCGGTTATACATTCAAGCAAATAATGAATCGACTACGACCGTGCACCCTCGAGGAAGAAGCGGCGGCTGAAGTAGTTGTACCAGGTGACGAGGAACGTTGCGATGGCCTTCATGGCCTGGTAGCCGATGCTCAAAAACGTGACGCCCACAAACATGTACAGGTCGTTGAGGCCCAGGCCGATCACCGACAGGATGGTGAAGATCGTGAACTCGCGCTTGCGGCTCATGCCCTCGCGATGGTCGAACACGTACTTCATGCTGAGCCAGTAGTTAACCACGACGGACGTGGTAAACGAGACCGTCGTGCTCATCAAAAAGTCGAGGTGGAACAGCTCGACGAGCGCAATAAGCATGCCCCAGTCGACGCCAAAGGAGATAAGACCCACGACAGCGAACTTGAGGAACTGCTTGGTATGAGGTTGTGCCAGTGCCTTGCGCACGTAATCACATCCAATGCGTTGATGAATCGAGCAACGAGTTACTTTAGAGCTTTTGAATGGGAAACGTAAGGTCTTTGGAAAGAACTATACGAACTCGCCAAATTTTCAAGAGCTAATCCGCAAACGTTGAAAATTTGCCCGTAAATGAACGATGCCCACGGGCGATACTGTGCTGAGCGCGCATTGTCCGTGGGCATCGTAAGGCCGTAAGGTTGCGAGTTACTTGGTCTCGTCGCCCTCCAGGAAGATCTTTCGGGTCACAAAGTTGTAGACCATGACAAGCGCGGTGGCGCAGATCTTGGCGATATTGGCCTCGAGCCCCAGACCGGTGTTGAGCGCCAGCACGATACCGTCGTTGAGTGCCAGGCCGATCACGGACAGCACGACAAAGATGATGAACTCGCGGCGGCGGCTCATGCCTTCCTTGTGCGCAAACACGTACTTCATGCTTGCGAGGTAGTTAAAGATAAGCGAGACGATAAAGCCGCTGGTGTTGGCGATTAGGATGTTGAGGCCCAGACCGTAGTGGAGCAGATTCATAATGCCAAAGTCGATAACCGTGGCAATGACACCGACGACGCCAAATTTCATGATCTGCGCAAGGAGCTTTTGCATGGTACCTGCCTTAAGCTGGCGCCGAAGCGCCGCGGGGATGACAAACTTGGCACAGTTTAGCCAATCCCCGCGGGTGGTGCTAGGCGCGCTCCTCGATAGCACCGTTTCTATATGCATCGAGCAGTTGACGCAGGTCCTGGATTTGGCTGCGGATCTTGGCGCCAGTATCGGTGTCGCTCACCATGCGGCGACGGTCTGCTTGGTCAAAACGATTGGTCTCGCTTTCGATGTCCACGTTGCGCGTGAGTGCCTCGGCAACCGTCGTAAAGGCCCGGTGCGACTTGAGGCGGCAGCCGCGCGAGCTCGAGATGAGCGTATAGCCGGCGATACCCGTCTTGGGATGGTAAGCGCGGCAGAAGCCGCCATCGATGACCAGCAGCTTGCCCTCAGCGCGGATGGGCTGCTCGCCCTTGGTGGTTTTAACGGGCGTGTGGCCGTTGATGATGTGGCCGGTCGGCGAACATGCCATGGACGCGACGCCAAACTCGCGCATGATGTCGTCGCAGACCGAGGGCGACTTGGTAAGCGTAAAGTACGGGTCCATCGGCTCGACCCAGGTGCTCTTATCGGCGATATAGGCGCGCTCAAAGGTACGCACCAGGCGTCCGCTGGCGGGTGAGTTAAAGCCAATCCACAGGTACCACATCCAGTCGAGGGCGTCGCGGTCGCCCACGCGCCAGGCGCGGCGGGCGATGTGGTCGCAAAAATCGAGATAATCGCGGCCAGCGTGCCAGGTGCCCAAGCAGTTCATGCTGCTAAAGGTGCCGTCTTCGTTGAGCGGAACGCAGCCGTGGAAGAGCAGGTTGCCGTTGGCGACCTTGTACATCGAGCCGTGGGAATAGAGGAAATCGATATGGCGATGCAGGTGATCGGCGGTGACAAATTCGGACACGAGCTTGTCGATGATGTGCTGCTCCTGAGACGTGAGCGTATAGGGGTCCGCTGGATCGACGGTGGGGAAGTCATTGGTCGTGAGTGGCCACATACTGCCGTCGGCGAGCGTGACCGTGCCGGTGTCGTGGTCGATCTTGTCGAGTAACAAGCGGTCGGTCATATCGAACTCGGGGTGGCGCTGGATAATCTGGCCCTCGAGCTTAAAGAGCAGCACGTTGATGGCCTTGATCAGCGGGGTGATGGACTCACCGGCGGTGTAGGTGGCATCGGCAAAGGCGACAAGCTCACGCAGCGAGATGCCGTAGTCGTTCTCTAGAATTTCGTAGTTGTCGTAGCGTAGGTTGTTGCGCAGCACCGTGGCGATGCAGGCGGGCTCACCGGCCGCAGCGCCCATCCACAGCAGGTCGTGGTTGCCCCACTGGATGTCCAGCGAATGATAGGTGAGCAGGCGGTCCATAATCTTGGCCGCGCCGCCGCCGCGGTCGAAGATATCGCCCACAAGGTGCAGGTGGTCGACGGCCAGGCGCTTGATGAGCGAGGCGAGCGACTCGATAAAGTCGTCGGCGCTGGCGGTCTCTAGGATGGACTCCACGATGCGCTCGTGATAGCGCACGCGATAGTTGTTCTCGTCCGGGTGCGTGTGCAACAGCTCGTCGATGATATAGGCGTAGTCGCGCGGGATGGCCTTACGCACTTTGGAGCGCGTGTAGCGGCTCGAAAGCGAACGAGCGACCATGATGAGCTGGTCAAGCATCGTCTTGTACCAGGTGGGTGAGTCCTCGCGCTGGCTGCGGACCAGCTCGATCTTCTCGCGCGGGTAGTAGATGAGCGTGCACAGCTCGCCCTTTTCGTCAAAGGTGAGCGTGTCGCCAAAAATCTCGTCGACATGCTCGCGCACGACGCCCGAGCAGTTGTTGAGGATGTGCATAAAGGCTTCGTATTCGCCGTGCACGTCGCTCATAAAATGCTCGGTGCCCTTGGGTAGGTTGAGGATGGCCGAGAGGTTGATAATTTCGGTAAACGCGGATTGTTCGGTGGGGAACTGTCTCGACAGCAGGCGCAGATACTTGAAGTCTTGCGGGTTGCGATCGAATGCGACCATGAAACACCTTCCGATGGAGCTGGTAAAACTGATAAACAGCGTCAAACGTTTATCAGTATGCGCCGCTTTTGTTTCCATTTTGCGCCAGCGGCTGAATTGTCGGCTGAACGGTTTGGTAAATCGATTTGGTTGAGGTAGATATGGCGGTTGAGTGGAGACGACAGAAGGTGTTTTCTCAGATATTTATGCGTGGGGCCGGTGGAGACGATGGTGGTAAAGATGTTCGCTATTTTTGGTTCGATTTGGTAAATAGTGGACATATGTACCGTATGTAGGCTCACTGTGCGATAATTTGCGCAGCAATGAGTAAGGAGCCTCATATGAGTGATTTTGTCCTGACCTGTGAATCCGCTGCCGACCGAACCCGTGAGTTCTTTGCGTCGCGCAATATCCCTGTCGTGTGTTTTCATTACGAGATCGACGATGTTGTCTATACGGACGATCTGTATCAGTCGATTACGCCGGACAAGTTTTTTGCCCAGATTGCCGCGGGCGCCATGCCCAAGACGTCTCAGGTGAGCGTGGGTGAGTACGAGGAGTTTTGGGAGCCGTTTGTTGCCGAGGGTAAAGACGTGCTGCACCTGACGTTGTCGTCGGGTATTTCGGGCACGTATGGATCGGCCTGCGTCGCGGCGCAGATGCTTGCGGATCGCTATCCCGAGGGCGGCAAGGTGCGCGTCATCGATTCGCTGGCGGCGTCTTCGGGCTTTGGCCTGTTGTTGGAATATGCCGCCGATGTGCGCGCTAGTGGGGCTTCACTCGACGAGACGGCTGCCTGGATCGAGGAGCACAAGCTCAACCTGCACCACTGGTTCTTCTCGACCGATCTGTCGAGCTACCTGCGCGGCGGTCGCATTTCGGCCGCGAGCGCGATCATCGGCACGGCGCTTAAGATTTGCCCGCTTATGACGGTCGATTGCGAAGGTAAGCTGTCGCCACGTGAGAAGATTCGCACTAAGAAGCGCGCGATTTCCGAGATGGCTAAGACCATGATGGCACACGTACAGGACGGTGCAGATTATTCGGGTAAGTGCATCATGTCGCAGTCGGCGTGCCGCGAGGATGCCGAGGCGGTCGCGGCGCTGATTGAGGAACAGGTTCCGCAGCTTAAAGGCAAGATTGAGATCAATGACATCGGTACTCTGATTGGCTCGCATACCGGACCTGGTACGGTGGCGCTCTTCTTTATGGGCGACAAGCGCGTGGATTAATTTGCCCCATCACGTCGCTGCATGATTGCTCAAACGAAAACGGCCCGCCTCACGTTTGTGAACTGCGTCCCAAATCTTGGACGCCCTAAATAGCGACTAGTGGAGTGGGAAGGATAAACTGGACTTTCTTTTAAGGATCCTCAAGCGTATTGCCGCTCGTATTCCACTGGAGACATGTAGCCCAGGGTGGAATGCATGCGCACCCTATTGTAATAGAGCTCTATGTACTTGAAGATGTCCT
>DBEZGO010000106.1:0-10424 GCA_048189345.1 Collinsella sp. | reverse complement strand
GTGGCATCGGCGTACCTGCTCTTGGCCATATGATCATCCTCCGATTTGGGACATAAATCGTTGCGTGCCCTCAATTATCGCGTGTTCCTGCGGTTTGTGGGCCACGGCATCGCGCCAAATCGAAAGTACCTGCATATCATCACCACGACGCAACGCCTCACGCACCGAATACTCGGCATCGCTGAACAGGCACGGACGCACGTTGCCATCGGCCGTCAGGCGCAGACGGTTGCAATTCGCGCAAAAATGGTTGGACATGGCGCTAATGAAGCCGACCGTTCCCGCCGCGCCCGGAAAGTGCCAATAGCGCGCAGGGCCCGCGCCGGCAGGAGCGTCGTTGATGTCGAGCGGTTCAAGCTCGCCCAGCCCCGTCGCAGCGGCCCCGGCATTGATGCGCGCCCGTAGCTCGTCGCTCGGCACGGTATCGCTCGCGTCCCACAGCTCGGGATTGAGCGCGGGCGCATGCGGGTCCACAGCGCAATGCGAGCTCGTGCGCTCGTCGCCAATGGGCATGTATTCGATAAAGCGCAGGTGGATGGGGCGGTCGACGGTCAGCCGTGCGAGGGCCGCCACATCTTGGTTGAGTCGGCGCACCACAACACAGTTGACCTTAACGGGCTCAAAGCCCCAAGCCAGCGCCGCGTCGATGCCGGCCATGGTCTGCTCGAGCCGGCCCAAGCGCGTGATCTTTCCAAAGAGCGTAGGGTCGAGTGTGTCGAGCGAGATGTTGACGCGGTTAAGCCCGGCATCTTTGAGCTGCGGCGCCAGCTTGGGCAGCAGGGCGCCATTGGTGGTGAGCGAGATGTCCTCGATCTGCGGAATCGCGCGAATGTCACGAATGAGCGGGATGATGCGGCGGCTGACCAGCGGCTCGCCGCCCGTCAGGCGCACGCGGCGAATGCCCTCCCCCGCCACCAAGCGCACAAAGCGGGCAATTTCCTCGGCACTGAGCAGCTCGTCGTGTGCACGGGGCGCCACGCCATCGGCCGGCATGCAATAGATGCAGCGGAAATTGCACTTGTCGGTAACGGCAATGCGCAGGTAGTTGATATCGCGGCCAAAACCGTCATGTTGCACGTACCCGTCCACGCAACCCTCCCCTCACGCGGCGTTTTATTCTTCGGAAAACATAATACCCCACGGGAGAATCATGCCGACACCCGTACGACAGGACAGGTCGCTTCGAGCAATACCGGCTTTCCAAGCCCATCCTCAGCACGCAAACCATCACAACATTCGATGCTTTTCCCGATTTTGGCAAAAAACGTCGAATGTTGTGATGCTTTGCCTGCCCACGGCACCCCGTAGAAGGACCGGAACGTCCCTAAAGGCCGCCGTCCCAGTGCCGAATCACGAATTCTCGCAGGTCGTTTTGACGTTTCTGGAACGCTTCGCTTCGGTCGCACTTAAGACCCATAGCGAGTGCGATGGCGTTCGTCGCCCGGTGCAATTGCAGCTGGTGGGCAAACTGAGTCCCGGTGAGGACGATCATTCTAAAGCCCAGCGCGCTCAGCACGGTCATACGCTCCGCATCCGACGCGCTGCGCTGTTTATCAAGATGGTCCGAACCGTTGTATTCAATCCCCGTACCGCTCGCAGGCGCATATACGTCGATCTCGAAATACCCGGCCTTAGCGAGATATCTGAACTCATTGGGAACATCCACCCGATGGTTGAGCTCGATCTTGGTGTATCCCAGCCCTCCCTGGGAACGTTTTGCTACGACCATGATTGCGGTGGCCGTCTCCATGGGCGACCGCGCGCCATCGTGCACGCGCTTGAGCACGGCGGCCGCACGTATAGTCCCCTGACGAGATCGGTTCTCATTGCAATAGGCAATTAAATCGGCAGCGGTATACCTCTGCCCCATCTCGATATAATCGCCTGTCGACAGATGATTCAAATGGTATCGGGCACAGATTTCGTAGCCATATTCCAGCTGCTCGGGCTCGCTCATCCACGAACCCGCTTGGACAAAGCACATGGCCTCATCAACCACTAGAAGGCCCTCTGCCACCTCGATAAGATGACCTGGAGGTACCGGCGCTCCAAACACGTGGCACCTAAATCCAGCCGGCGTCGAGCGCTCAAAATCGAAGTTGACGAGCGTATCGATATGATCGAGCTCTTCTCGTGGAATACCAAGCGAGACCAGATAATCGGCAACGATCCCAACTGCCGTTGAAGCCCTCAGCCCTTTGGCATCGAGTCCCAATTTGGACAGGCCCGCAGTCGGCTCCGCCTCGTTAGCAAGCGAGTCCTCATCGTATAGACTGCTTGCTCGCGAGAGCGGCTCGGACGGGCGCGCCACGTTGTGGTACAGCCAGGCAGTCTTATGGGACAGGACGATCGGCAGGTCCATGAGCCCTCCAATGAAGTCGGATAACCAACCTTATTCCCCTGCCCACGGGTCCGCACACCTTCGTGCGCAAGAAAGCGATTCCACCCGTTCGAGTGGCAGAAAAACCATCACAACATTCGATGCTTTTCCCGATTTTGGCAAAAAACGGCGAATGTTGTGATGGTTTGAGGCGAGGTGAGGAACACGGAGGAATCAAAGCATCGTGCTCGAACGGGTTAATCCAACTCTTTTAAGCCATGCGCCAGCTGCCAGTACTCGCCGTGCTGGGCGAGCAACTCTTCGTGCGTGCCGCGCTCGATGATGCGGCCGTGTTCGAGGACCATGATGGCGTCGGCGTCGCGGACGGTGGACAGGCGGTGCGCAATCATAAACGTGGTGCGTCCGCGCATGATGCGGTCCATACCGCGCTCGATGAGCTTTTCGGTACGCGTGTCAATGGAGCTCGTGGCCTCGTCCAGGATGAGCACCGGCGGATCGGCGACGGCCACGCGCGCGATGGCGAGCAGCTGACGCTGACCCTGCGACAGGTTGGCGCCGTCGGCCGTGACCGGTGTGTCGTAGCCCCGCGGCAGGCGGCGGATAAACGAGTCGGCGCAGGCGGCCTCGGCAGCGGCGCGCACTTCCTCGTCGGTCGCGTCGAGCTTGCCAAAGCGGATGTTCTGCGCAATGGTGCCGCTAAACAGGTGCGTGTCCTGCAGCACAATGCCGAGCGACCCGCGCAGGCTGGCCTTGGCAATGTGCTTGACGTCGATGCCGTCGTACGTGATCTCGCCGTCATCGACCTCGTAGAAGCGGTTGATGAGGTTGGTAATGGTCGTCTTGCCGGCGCCCGTGGAGCCCACAAACGCAATCTTTTGCCCCGGCTTGGCAAACAGGTTGAGGTCCGTGAGCACGCGGGCGCCCGGCACGTAGGAAAAGTCCACGGCATGGAAGCGCACGTCGCCGGCAAGCGGGACCAAGCCACACGTGAGCTCGGTGCCGTCGGCGGCCACCGCGCGGCCCGACTCATCAACGGCTGCCACGTCATGCAGATGCCCGTAGACGCCCACGCCCTGGCCCTCGGGAATTTTCCACGCCCACGCGGCATCGCCCGTCTGCACCAGCTCCACGCAGCCCTCGTCCACCTCGGGCTCAAGGTCCATAGCCGCAAACAGGCGCTCGGCACCGGCCAACGCGTTGAGCAAGAAGTTGCCGAGCTGCGTAAACTGGTTGATGGGCATGGCGGCCTGGCGCACAAAGACCAGGTAGCTTGCAAGTGCGCCCACATCGGCGAGCCCCTTGATGCAGAGCATGCCGCCCGCCACGGCGACGATGGCATAGTTGACGTAGCCAATCACGACGGTCATGGGCACCATGGAGTTGGCATAGCTCACGGCGGCGGTACCGGTGCGGCGAAGCTCGTCGTTGCGGCAGGTGAAGCCGGCGACATTCGCTGCCTCACGGTTAAAGACCTTGATGACCTTTTGGCCCGAGACCATTTCTTCGATATATCCGTCCAGGTCGCCAAGCGATGCCTGCTGGGCAGCAAAGAAACGCTTAGAGCGCGCGCCCGAGTAGCGCGCATACAGCACAATGGCCGCATCGCACACGAGTGTGATAATCGTGAGCTGCCAGTTAAGGATGATGAGCATAGCCGTGGTGCCCACAACCTGAATGGCGGCCTGAATCACGTTGGCAAAGCTGTTGTTGAGCGCCTCGGAGACGGTGTCGACGTCGTTGGTGAAAAAACTCATGATGTCGCCCGAGCGCGTGCTGTCAAAATAACTGAGCGGCAGCGTCTGGATGCGCGCGAACAGGTCGCGGCGAATATCGGACACCACGTGTTGGGCCGCGCGCACCATGATCTGTGAGTAGCCCAGGGCCGAGAGCACGCCCGCGGCGTAGATGATCGCCGTCAGGATGACCTGCTTGGCGAGCAGTTCCTCCCCGCCCGTGGCCAAACCGTTAACGATGGGGCGCACCATGTAGGTGCCGGCGAGGCTCGCGATGGCGGCGACGGAGGCGAGCACGCCCACCGCGAGCAACGAGAACTTGGCATGCCCCATGTAGGAGAGCAAGCGGCGCACAGTGCGCTTGAGGTCGGCCGGGCGTGCTTGGGCTGCGGTCTTAGGCATGGCGCTCACCCCCTTCCAAGGGTGATCCGCATGCGACGGAGGAAAACGGATCCTTCGCGCAGTCATCATCGCTGCCGTCGCCGGTGCACGCGTTCCCCGCACACTCCATCTGCGAGGCGTAAATCTCCTGGTATATGTTGTCGCCCGCCAGCAGTTCCTCGTGCGTGCCCACGCCGTGGACACGACCGTCGTCCAGCACCACAATGCGATCGGCATCCATGACGCTCGCGATGCGCTGGGCGATGATGAGCACGGTAGTATCGGGAATCCGAGCGATGTGCTCGCGAATCTTTGCGTCGGTCGCCATATCGACCGCGCTGGTGGAGTCGTCAAAAATGAGCACGCGCGGATGCTTGAGCAGCGTGCGCGCGATGCACAGACGTTGCTTCTGGCCACCCGAGACACCGGCGCCACCTTGACCCAACTCGCCGTCCAGCCCGCCGATGCGATCAAGGAACTCGTCCACGCACGCCGCGCGGCAAGCCGCGAGGAGCTCATCGTCCGACGCCTGCGGATTGCCCCACTGCAGGTTCTCGCGCACGGTGCCCGTGAACAACACGTTCTTTTGCAGCACAATGCCCACGGCGTCGCGCAAGGCGACCAGGTCGTAGTCGCGCACGTCGTGTCCGCCCACAAGCACGGCGCCCTCGGTAGCGTCGTACAGGCGCGCAATCAGCTGCACAAGTGAGCTCTTGCCCGAGCCCGTGCCGCCGAGGATGCCCACCGTCGAGCCGCTCTCGATGCGAAGGTCGATATGCTCGAGCACATCCTCGGCTGCATCCGCACGGTATTTAAAGGAAACGTCGCGAAATTCGATACTGCCGTCCGCTGGCGCCGCAGTCGCGAGGTCTCCCGCGGGGTTGGCGATAAAGGGCTCCTCATCGAGCACCTCGGCGATACGGCCCACACTCGTAAGAGCGCGCGTGAGCAGCAAAAACACGTTGGAAATCATCATGAGCGAATTCATGATCAGCAGCACGTAGCTCATAAAGCCCGTGAGCGAGCCCACGCCCAGCTTGCCGGCGAGAATCATGCGGCCGCCAATCCACAGGATGGAGAGCGCAGCCACGTACATCGACAGCTGAAACACCGGCAGGTTGAGCACCGCGCTGCCAAAGGTCTTTGTCGCAGTGCGCGCGAGCTCGGTATTGACGGTGTCGAACTTGGCCTCCTCGTGCTCGGTACGAACGTAGGCCTTGACGGCACGCACGGCGGTGAGGTCCTCCTGTACCACGCCGTTGAGGTGGTCCATCGAGGTCTGGAGTTGGCGGTAGAGCGGACTGACGCGATAGGTGATGACGCCCAGTACGATTGCCAGCACAGGCAAGATGATCGCAAAGACGGTGGCGAGCGGGCGCGACAGCATCAGCGCGTAGATAAGGCCGACGATAAGCGTCACCGGGCCGCGCGCCATAGGGCGAAAACCGTTGCCCACAGCATTTTGGATAACGGTGATGTCCGTGGTCATGCGGGTGACGAGCGAGCTGGCGTCGTAGTTGTCCAGGTTACCAAAAGCGAGCGTCTGAATCTTTTTGTACTCGGCCTCGCGCAGGTTGGCGCCTAGGCCCGAGGCAACGCGGGCGGACGTGCGGGCATAACCCAAGCCCAGTACCAGCGAAAGCGCAGCGCACACCAACATATACGCGCCCTGCAGCAGCATGTAGTTGATATCACCCGCAGGCACGCCCACATCGATGATGTTGGCCATGATGACCGGGATAAACAGCTCGAGCACCGTCTCGACCGACACAAAGAACACGCCGAGGATGGCATCGCGACGGTATGCCCCTAGATAGGAAAACAGTATTTTGAGATTGCGCACGCAGGTTCAACCCCCATCAAACGTTGTTCGCAAACGCACGTATTATTGCGCGCCGAATAATGGTGTCAAGTATTCCGAAATCGTTTTCTGCAAGGTTAGCGCCGGCGGCGAGTTCTCGTGATGTGTGTCCATATTCACTCGGAATAATGGTGCACGAGACTTTTTCGCCCCACTGCCAACATAAACCTTGACTCTACAATCGTTGTAGGGTTTTCACTACACTGGTACGTAAACAAACCCAGCCAGAAAGCCCCGCCCATGGAACACGACCTCACACGCGGCAATGTCCTCAAGACCATCGCGGTCTTTGCCCTGCCTTATATGCTCTCGTACTTTTTGCAGATGCTCTACGGCATGGCCGACCTGTACATGATGGGGCAGTTTAGTGGCGCCGCCGGCATCACCGCCGTGGGCAATGGCGCGCAGACGCTCTATATCATTACCGTGACGCTCGTGGGCCTGGCCATGGGAACGACGGTCATCGTCGGCCACGCCGTGGGCTCGCGCCGCTTCGACCGCGCCGAGACCGCCATCGGCAATACCATCACGCTGTTTATGGGCGTCTCGGTAGTACTGGCCGTCATCTTGTTTGCACTTTGCCCGCAGGTTGTGGCGCTCATTGGCACGCCGCCCGAGGCGGTCGAAGGCACCGCCGCCTACCTGCGTATCTGCTTTGTCGGCATTCCCTTTATCGCCGCATACAACATCCTCTCGGCCATCTTTCGCGGCCTGGGCGATTCGCGCTCGCCCATGTACGTGATCGGCGTGGCATGCATCATCAACATCGCGCTCGACTTTCTGCTTATCGGCCACATGGGGCTCGGCCCCGTGGGCGCGGCGCTCGGCACAGTGACCGCCCAGACGGCCAGCGTTGCCCTCGCGCTCGTGTGGCTCAAGAGCCGCCGCACGAACATCCACGTTAAGCGCAGCGACCTGCGCCCCCAGCCCGAGGTGCTCGGCAGCATTCTTAAGATCGGCGTGCCTGTGGCTGTACAGGACGGCTGCATCCAGGTGGCGTTTATGTTTATCACCGTCATCGCCAACCACCGAGGGCTCGTCGACGCCGCCGCCGTAGGCCTGGTCGAGAAGATGATCAGCTTTTTGTTCATTGTTCCGAGTTCCATGGGCGCCACCGTCAGCGCACTCACGGCGCAAAACGCCGGCGCGGGCAAGGGCGATCGCGCGCGTCAGGTGCTCAAGGACGCCATGACGATCTCGGTGGTGTACGGCTGCCTGATCACGGTGCTGATGTGGCTGGTGGCGCCGGCGTTTATTGGCTTTTTTGCCAAGGACCCCGCGGTGGTCGCGGCCGGTACCGGCTATATGCACAGTTATATTTTCGATGCAATCTTTGCCGGCATCCACATTTGCTTTAGCGGCTTTTTCGCCGCGTATGGCAAGAGCTATATCGGCTTTGCGCACAACGTGCTGGCCGTGGCGCTCATTCGCGTGCCGGGCGCGTGGCTGCTGTCGAACGCCTATTCCGACACGCTGTTTCCCATGGGCATCGCTTCGCCGTGCGGATCGATTTTGTCGGCAGTCATCTGTGTTGTCGCATTTACCGTGCTCAACCGCCGCGGAGCTTTTGACAAACTGATGGCGTAGCGGGGCGACGCGAAATCGCCCTCATCGACGACATCATCAGCGACGACCCAGCGACCTACGTGACGCAGATCACGGTGCCGGTTGCCCCGTCCAAATAAGAACTGCCCAGAAAACGTTCGGCTGAAGGCAGAATCTTGACGTTATAGGCCATATTTTGCCTCAAGGTCATCGAGAGCCTCAAAGGCATCACGCGCCGTGCCAGCAGCACGCTCCCGCTCGGCCACAGCTATACGAGCCATCAGACGAGCCTTAGCCTGTTCCTGAACCATGAGGTCGTAGTCCTCGGATCGAAGTACAACAAATTTGCTATAGCCGTTTTTTGTAACAGTCACTGGACCAGGGGCCTCCCAACAAGCTCGCCAAACGCCGGGGACAATCCCCGATATGGCGGTTTTACTCCTCCGGAATCGGAAACGCACGGATGAACTCTGCAGGCGAGAAGGTCTTGATGGTCGAGCGCACAAAAGCGGCGCGGTCACGCGTGATAATAAAGTCCACGCCGGCACGCTCGGCCATCGCACGGATACAGCCGTCCTCAAAGTCCGGCTCATCGGAATAGGCGGAGGCAAAACAAGCCTCTTGGTCGAGAGACTCTACCGAGTAGCTCTTAAGGCAGTCGCGCACTACCTCGCGCCCGCGCGCCTCGCCGGCCTGTTTGGTGAGAATGTAATACGCGTCCTTGAGAGAGCAGGCCGAAACAACGCCTTCGATAAGCCCCACGTCGACGAGCCCCTTGATCGTTTGCGCCGCTGCGTGCTCCGGCCGGCCCGGAAGCACGCAATCGAGCAGAAAATTGGTATCGAGAAATGCTCTCATAGGTAGCGCTCCCTCGCGACGCGCTTTTCATCTTCAACCGTCATCGTATCGAGCGGCGTTCCTTTTGGCATTTTGGCTACGATATCGAGATACTCCTGGTAGTCCTCATTCTCCGCGAGCATCTCACGGATCTCCTTCCAGGTGATCTTGGGATGCCACATCGTACCCACGTCGCGCTTGGGCTTGTCCGAGCCGCACGTCGGCTTTGCACCCCCGCGCTCCTGGGCAGCGTCATATTCCACTGCAACCGGGCTTTGATAGTCGAGCGGCACGATCTTGAACAACGGCTTGCTCCGCTTGAAGACCACAACCTCCTCGCCCTCATTGGCAACCTTTTCGGCCACCTGCGTAAGGTTTTGGCGCAGTTCCGAAAACGCGACGGTAACCATAACTGCTCCTCTCAACATATATCTTCACTGCTAAGTATACACGTTAATGTTAATGTTAAAGTGTATAAAACTCATCACAATGGGGCAGCCCCGTTGTGGGACCTCACTGCGGGGCCCCTTTGCTTTGTATGAATCTTCTATCGCTCCGGAACGACACCGCTCCGCAGGGTCACCCTCAGCAACCTACATGACGCAGATCATGCTGCCCGCCACCACGCCCAAATAAAAACCTCCCGGAAAGTATCAACCTTTCCGGGAGGTTTTCTAATTTGATTATCGATGCACTAAGCCTGGGGCACCTGACCAGTAGCCAAAATCTGCTCGAGTGCGTCCTCGTCCAGCACGGGTACGCCCAGCTGCTCGGCCTTGGTGAGCTTGGAGCCCGCTTTGGGGCCGGCGACCAGATAGCTCGTCTTCTTTGAAACACTACCCGAAACCTTGGCGCCGAGCACCTTGAGCGCCGCGCCCGCCTCGTCGCGGGTACGGTTGACAAGCGTGCCGGTCAACACAAACGTCAGGCCCGCAAGCGGCTGCGCATCGGCGAGCTCGCCCGCTACACCGGCATCGGCTGCGGCCTGTGCATGCGCGGCGCCCAAGTCGACCTCGAGCGAAAGGCCCGCCTGGCGCAGGCGCTCCAGCACGGCAAGGTTCTCGGGCACGGCCAGGAACTGCTTGACGCTCGCCGCAATCTTGGGACCGATGCCCTCGCACTCGGCGATGTCCTCTTCGCTCGCCAAGATGAGCTTGTCAATCGACAGGAATCGCTCGGCGATGACCTCGCCCACGCTCTTGCCCACGTGGCGGATGCCCAGGGCAAACAGCACGCGACCGAGCGGCTGGCTCTTGGACTTGTTGAGCTCGGCGATGATTTTCTCGGCCGTCTTGAGGCCTACCGGAATGGGGTCGCCCTTCTTGACGCCCTTTTTGCTGTTGGAGCTGGCATAGGTGCGCCCCGTGTCCAGGCCTGCGATGTCGTCGACCGTGAGCTGGTAGAAGTCCGCGACATCGTGGATCAGGCCGGCGGCAATCATCTTGTCGACGATCTCGTCGCCCAGGCCGTCGACGTCCATGCAGCCGCGACTCACCCAATGGAGCAGGCGCTCCTTGAGCTGCGCGGGGCAGTCGATGGACACGCAGCGGTAGGCAACCTCGCCATCCTCATGGACCACGGGGCTGCCGCACACGGGGCAGACCTCGGGCATGTGCCAGTCGACCGAATCGGCCGGGCGCTTGTCGAGCACCGGCCCCACGACCTCGGGGATCACGTCACCCGCCTTGTGCACGATGATGGTGTCGCCCTCGCGCACGTTTTTGCG
>DBEZGO010000105.1:0-31893 GCA_048189345.1 Collinsella sp. | reverse complement strand
AGGTTCATCACATGGCCGTGGCTCATCTTTGCCGGGTAGCACACGCTCTCGGACGGCATGGACTCGATGCCCGCCTGGTAGGTCTTTTTGCTCGACTGGTCGGACAGCTGCACGCTAAAGCCCAGGCGCGTAAAGAACGCGTGCCAGAAGGGGTAGTTCTCGTACATGTTGAGTGCGCGAGGGATACCCACGGTGCCGCGCGGGGCCTCGTCGGGGCTCAGCACCTCGCGGTTAAAGAGCAGCTCGTTTTTCTTTTTGAAGAGGTTGGGCGCCTCGGTCTTCTGCTTTTTGTGGCCGGCGCCCTTCTCGCAGCGGTTGCCGGTGATAAAGCGCCTGCCGCCGCCAAAGTCGTTGACGGTAAGCTGGCAGTTGTTGGAGCAGCGACCGCAGCGGACATGCTTTTGCGTCACGGTAAGGTGCGCGATGTCCTCGGCCGAAAGGATGGTCGAGGTGCCGTCGGCGCCGGCGTGATCGCGGGCGAGCAGGGCCGCACCATAGGCGCCCATGCAGCCGGCGATGTCGGGACGCACGGCATGAACGCCGGTGAGCTGCTCAAACGCGCGCAGCGTGGCATCGGACATAAAGGTGCCACCCTGAACGATCACCTGGCTGCCGATCTCCTTGGGGTCGCGCAGCTTAATGACCTTGAACAGGGCATTCTTGATGACGGAATAGGACAGGCCGGCCGCGATGTCGCCCACCGTGGCGCCTTCCTTTTGCGCCTGCTTGACGCGTGAGTTCATGAAGACCGTGCAGCGGCTGCCCAAATCGACCGGGGCCTTGGCATGGATGGCGGCATCGGCGAACGCGCGCACGTCCATGTTCATAGACACGGCGAAGCTCTCGATAAAGCTACCGCAACCCGACGAGCAGGCCTCGTTGAGCATGATGTGCTCGATAACGCCGTCCTTGACGCGCAGGCACTTCATGTCCTGGCCACCGATGTCCAGGATAAACTCAACGCCGGGCAGGAATGCCTTGGCGCCGCGCAGGTGCGCAACGGTCTCAATCTCGCCGGAATCGGCCTTGAGAGCCTCGATGAGCAGCGCCTCGCCGTAGCCCGTGGTGGTCACGTGGCCGATGGTGCAGCCGGCGGGGATGTGGTTGTAGAAATCGGCCATGATGACCTTGGCCGTACCCAGGATGTCGCCGTTGTTGTTGCCATACCAGGTATGCAGCAGCTGGCCGTCCTCGCCTACGAGCGCGGCCTTCATGGTGGTGGAACCGGCGTCGATGCCAATGAACACGCGGCCGGTGTAGCCGTCGAGCTTGCCCTTGGGGACGACTTCCTGGTCGTGGCGGGTTTTGAACTCGGCGAAGTCCTCGTCGGTGGCAAAGAGCGGATCCAGGCGCTCGACCTCGGCACCCTGTGTGTCACCCAGGGCATCGATAGCCTCGATGAGCTGCGGGAACGTGCTGAGCTTGTTGGACTCATGCGCCATGGCGGCGCCGCTCGCCACAAACAGGTGAGCGTTTTGGGGCACAATGCGGTGCTCCTCGTCCAGGTTGAGCGTAAGGTAGAAGCGGTGGCGCAGCTCGGAGAGGTACTGCAGCGGGCCGCCCAGGAAGGCGACGTTGCCGCGGATGGGACGGCCGCACGCCAGGCCCGAGATAGTCTGGGTCACGACAGCCTGGAAGATGGAGGCCGCCACGTCCTCGGGGCGGGCGCCTTCGTTGAGCAGCGGCTGGACGTCGGTCTTGGCAAAGACGCCGCAGCGGCTGGCGATTGGATAGATGGTGGTGGCGTTGGCCGCGAGCTCGTTGAGGCCGCTGGCGTCGGTGTGCAGCAGAGTGGCCATCTGGTCGATGAACGCGCCAGTGCCGCCGGCGCAGGTGCCGTTCATGCGCTGCTCGATGCCGTTGTCGAAGTAGATGATCTTGGCGTCCTCGCCGCCCAGCTCGATGGCGACATCGGTGGCCGGGATAAGGGTCTCGACGGCACGCTTGCTGGCGATGACCTCCTGGACAAACTCCAGGTCGAGCCACTGGGACAGCAGCAGGCCGCCCGAGCCGGTAATGGCGCAGGTCATTTGGGCCGTCGGCAGCACGGTCGCGGCACCCTCGAACAAGTCGCGGGCGCAAGCGCGGACGTCAGTGTGGTGACGCTGGTACTTGGCGTAGACAATCTGGTTGTCGTCGTTGAGCACAGCGAGCTTAACGGTGGTGGAGCCCACGTCGATGCCCAGGTGCAGGTTGCCGCGAGCGGCCTCGGGGTTGAAGATCGCGCCTTCGGGGGCGTGGGCGGCGGCTACGGGCTCAGCGGCAGTGACGGGCTCGCTAGCGACGGGCGTCTCCCCTGCCGCGTTCTTGGCCTCGGCAACCGCCTCGGCAACTTTCTCGGCAGCCGCGGTCGCGGCCTTCTGCGCGGCGTCCACCACGGCGGGCGCGGCCTCGCGTGCGGCAGCAACCACACGGTCCTTAATGCCCTCGACGAGTTTGCTCATCTGTCTCTCCTCTTAGTTGTTGGACTCGACGGTTGCGGTGGTGTCGACCGCATCCTCGAGCTGCAGATTCAATAGCTTCATGCCGTATTCCGGCACGTTGATATCGATGGGTTGGCCATACAGGTCGCCGGGGCGCACAAAGGCGATGACCGTCATAATGCGCGCCATGGTCTCGGGCGATTCAGAAAGGTCACGCTCAAACCAACGTTGGATCATGCCGACCTCGGCACTCACGACATAGGTGACGTAGTAGTCAAAGAAGGTGCCCAGCGCCAAGCCCAAAATGCCCGTCTGTGCACGCGGCACCACGGCCTCGCGTGCGGTATCGATGATCTTTTTAATAAAGGCGGGGTCGCCGCCCGGGCCCAGCAGGGCCCCGATAAGGTCGCGATTAGCCGCAAGATAGCGAAGCAGCTCAACCGAACCGGGTGCCGGCTCGAGCTCGTCGATATTGCGGTAAAGATCGGGTAATTGAGCTGCGGTGATAAGCTCCACCCGCTCGCGAATCTCGGCAAGCAGGCCGTCCTCGATCTGGCTGATAAAGTCGGGGATATCGCGGTAGTGCGAATAGAACGTGCGGCGTGTAAGACCGGCGCGCTCGGTGAGCGACGCGACGTTAATGCGCGAAAGGTCGCCGCTTTCGGCAAGCTCGCTGGCAAGCGCCTGGCGAAGGGCACGCTGCGAGCGAAGGGACCGGCGATCGCATTTCTCGAGCTGGGACAAGCGTCCTCCTTGTTACTCAGCCTGTGCGCTATTGCACAGTGCGAGTATTATTGCACACCGTGTGTATCAACACGTAAAGGCAATATTTGGAATGTGACAAAGGGGCAGCCTCTTTGTCACATCCAGCGACCGCCTAGGTTGTGCCGGTTGTGCCAGGCTTTTAGAGCGGCATTACCGATTGTCCAAAATGTCATTCGTGGGTAGAATAGTTTCGACGGCAGCCCAAGTTCTGGAAAGCTGGGCAGCGCCGTTGCTTGGATTAAGGGGTCAACGCCTTAGCGGCGGCGACCCCTTTTACGTTGCTTCGAACGTTGCTTGAGTGCCTCGGAAAGCCCGACGAGCGCTGTGAAGAACGAGACCAAAGCGGTCAGAAGTCTCACAAAATCAATCAGATCGGTCATGGGCATCACCTCCCATCAGATGGAGGGCGTTGCCCGGCACATGGAACTGCCGTCAACGATACCGATTCTACCAGAGCCTAGTTATATATACGAATATATGTTCGTATTCCAAGCACACAGACCCCCGTGACAAAGGGGCTGTCCCTTTGTCACATTATTCGATGATGGTGCGGGAGTTTTGCTTGCGCATGGTGGCGAGCATGTGTTTGGGGACGGCGTGGACCATGCAGCTGCCGATAGTTGCACTCGCAGCGGCCTTGGCGGCATCGCTGCCGTTTTTGGTCGCGTAGCTGTGACGGAAGCGCTTGAGCATGGCGATGTCGTTGCCGCCGTCGCCGTAAACCGCGACCTCGTCCTCGGCAATACCGTAGTAGCCCGCCAGCCAGGCCACGCTCTCGCCCTTGTTGCACGCCACGTCCGTGATCTCGAACATCACCGGATCGAACGGCGCGTTGACCACGCGGTCCGAACGCTCGGCAAGATAAGCCTTAAGGTCACGCTCCAGCTCGGGCGAGGTCACGCGACAATTGATCTTGCATACATCGTGACGCAAGATATCGCCGATCGACTGGTCGAAATACTGCTCCTCGTGATACCCGCCACGTGCACGCATGCCGCGCATCACAATACGCTTGATGGGGCTATCCTTTTTAAAGCCCGCCTGATGCATCTCGAACGAACCGCTCGAGTACATGCCATCGGGCGTGGAGCAATCAAAGCAAATGTCCGGGAACGCCTTGAGCAGCTCCTCGGTAATCTGCGGATCGATGGTCCAGGTTTTAAGCACCTCGCCATGACTGTCGCGCACGATGGAGCCGTTAGAGCAGCAGGCATCGAGCGCCAGCCCCGTAAAGCCATGCTCGCCGATTGGCAACGTCGAGCGCCCGGTCGCGGGAACCACATGCAAGCCAGCCTCGGTCAGCTCGCGAATGGCGCGGCGGATGGTCCCATCTGCCTCGTGCAGGGCGTTCAGCAGCGTTCCGTCTAAGTCGCTCGCAAACATCTTGATCATGGGCACGCCCCTCCTTCGTCTGCACGATATTGTAGACGAAGGAGGGGCGTGCCCAAACAATGCCGTCCCGGCGCGGCGTGCCACTGCCTCCACGAATTCATGGTGCCCCAACGCGTTAAGACAATCGCCACAAGCGACTTTTCAGCCGATAAAACAGCGCCGTCATCAACGTCAGCACCCCCAACATGTCTGCGAATACAATCGCCGGTGCCCATCGATCATATGCGAGCCCGTAAACCAATTGGCCAAGAGGCGTTGCACAGGAAAGCATCATATAAACGAGTGCCAGCACTTTTCCGCAGAGTTCCTTTGGCGCTGACCGCTGAACAAATGAAACGATTTCGACCGATGCAATGCTTGCCCACGCCATGACCCATGCCGAGCCGGCCGCAAGCGCGACAAACGCAAATTCATCAGGACCGCTCAGTAGCGTGACAATAATCGGTACGACTCCTAAACAGATCATCGCAACATATCGACATATGCCCTTGAAGGAAAAACGATGCGGCCAAATACCGACCAAACCACTGCCGACAAGACCACCTAAGCCCATAGCCACCTCAATAATCCCAACAAAGGATGACTGCATGCCGAGATGCTTTGTAACAATAATAGGAGCGCCAATCGTTAGCCCAACCAACGCAAGGTTCAAAACTGCCGCAAGCAAAAACACAACGAGCAATGATGCGTTTTGAAACAGGTACCGAATCGACTCCCGAAAATCGCTTCGGCATGTCGAGCAAGTCGTACTGTCCCCTGCCATTCCAGATGAGGCATTTTGCTTGAGTGCGCCCCCGAACAGTAGGGCTGACATCGCAAACGTCAACGCCGCGGTTTCGCATAGAGCATCGATACCAAAGCACCCATAGACTGCCGTCCCGACTACAGGCCCCAAGATATTGCTCGTCATGGTTATCTGCGAGACCAACGCAGTGGCACGCTCAACCTTTTCTGGGCCCGTCATGCGCACCGTCTCAATTTGAAGCATCGGCTTCAGCAACGATTGGATGCCATATTGGACGCAAAGCATTGCTGTCACGACAACCGCAAGAGGCAGCGACCGCTTCATGGGGATAAACAACAGCGATGCAGCCATCAGAACAATGCCGAGCACCACAAGAACCCCGCGATGTCTCCCCCGATCCGCCAATATTCCGCCAGCCGGAGTCGCAAGCACGCCCGGTATGAACGCTATCGCCGCGACGGCGCCATATAACGTTGACGAGCCGCTGCAATCGAACAAGTAAAGCGGGCACGCAAAGCACAGTGCCGACAACATCGAATACGCGCACAGCTGTGCAACAAGAAGACCGAAAAGCCTGATAGATCGCACTGTTTTTGGCGCCAATGAAACGCTAATTCTTCGCATCCCAGCCATAAGCCTGCCCCCAAATACATACCGATAGTATGTATTTAATGACTTGAAAAGGGCAGCCGTGGCTACCCTCGCAAATCAATTACATACCGTTGGTATCTATATTACCACCCGGCGCGGTCCCATACGTCCCAAATCTGGGCCGTTGTCTGGAGCACTTCATTACCCAAATCAAGCCCCACCGCGGCCGCCATCTGCGCCAAGCATTGCGCGCGAGCGAGCATTCGGTCCTTGGATTCAAGCGGACGGAACAATGGCAGCAGCCAAAGATTCGCCAACAACGATACGGCCTCCGCCGCTTCGCGCGGGCATTCGCACGCAATGGAGCCGTCGGCGATGCCCTCCTCGATCACTGGCAAGAGACAGCCATCGGCCGACTCGTCGAACGAGCCCTGGTACTGCATCGCCAGTAGACGCGAGCTTTTTACCGGATCTGCCGCAGGATGCATGCGTGCCCATAGCTCAATTTGTGGAACGACGGACTCGGGCGCGTACAGCCGCTTGAGCTTTTGGGCTCCGTTCATATTACCGATACCAAGCGTTGAGCGGCGGCGCTCAACAATCGGAGCCATTGCCCGATCAAATGCGGCGTTGAAAATCTCCTCTTTGCTCTTAAAGTGATGATAGACAGCACCCTTGGTCATGCCATCGAGGCGGTCGACGATGTCTTGAATGCTCGTCCCCTCATAACCCTGTGCGCAGAATAGCTCCAGCGCCGCGTCGAGAATCTTCGCGACCGTCTCCTCGGGATTTTTATTACGACCCATAATCCGTCCATCCGCAACGCAAGTCTTGTGCCTCATTGCAGTATTTTAACGTTGCGGATGGCAAGCGTTCGATCCTACACCGCGGCGGGGCCGTGTTCGCCGGTGCGGATGCGGATGACCTCCTCGACCGGCTCGACCCAAATCTTGCCGTCTCCAACGGCACCGGTGCGAGCAGCATTGCAGATAATCTCGACAATTCCGTCGACATGCTCATCGGCGCAGATAAGGGTGAACTGTACCTTAGGGATCGTGTTGACAAGCAACTCGTTGCCGCGCACGTATTCCTTCCAGCCATGCTGCGCGCCGCAGCCCTGCACCTGGTTGATAGTCATGCCACGAACATCAGCAGCAAACAGCGCGTCTTTAAGAACCTCAAGCTTCTCAGCACGAACGATCGCCGTAATTTTCTTCATAGTAAATACCTCTCTTTATCAAAGAAATGAATTGCCATTCAATGACGCGGGTTTTCCAGGTGCCCGAGATTGCCCCGAAAGAGGAGCGCCGCGTACTTCGGTACGCAAGCGACGGTTTGAGGGGCAAGGTCGGGTGCCTGGGAAAGCCGCGCGACGATTGAACGGCAAGGTGCGGAGCCTGGGGAAGCTGCTAATCGAGCCCAGAGAACGAAGGATATGCGCTCTCGCCGTGCTGACTCGCATCCAGGCCCAGCGCCTCGTCGGCCTCGTCCACGCGCAGGCTGCCGTGGAACAGCGCCTTGGCCACCGCGGCGATTACCAAATCGAGTACCAGCACAAGAGCGACCGTCACCACAATGCCCAAAATCTGCGAGATGAGCAGCGACACGTCGCCCGTGTAGAACAGGCCGCCCTTACCGGTCCACGAAAGCTCCGGCACGCAGAACAGGCCCGTGAGCACGCCGCCCAGGATGCCGCCGATACCGTGGCAACCGAACGCGTCGAGCGCATCGTCGTAGCCGAACTTGGTCTTGAGATGGCTGATGGCCAAGTAGCAGACGGGCGAGACGATCAGGCCCATAACCAGCGCCGCCCACGGCTCGACAAAGCCCGCACCCGGCGTGACCACCACAAGGCCCGCAACCAAACCGGTGCTAGCGCCCACCAGCGTGGGACGACCGGTGTGCACGCGCTCGACGGCAAGCCACGAGACCATGCCCGCCGCGCTGGCCGTCACGGTGTTAAGGATGGCGAGTGCCGCCACGGCGTCGGCCTTAAACTCGCTGCCGCCGTTAAAGCCAAACCAGCCAAACCAAAGCAGGCCGGCGCCCAGCGCCACAAACGGCACGGTATGCGGACGATAGCTCACCATGCCAAAGCCGCGACGACGACCGAGCATTAAGCAGAGAATCAGGCCCGTGAGACCCGACGAAATGTGTACTACGTCGCCGCCGGCAAAGTCGAGTGCGCCGATGATGTCGCCGATAAAGGAGCCATCGCCGCCCCAAACCATGTGGGCGAGCGGCGCATAGACCACGAGCAGCCAAATGCCCAGGAAGGCCGTCATGGCACCAAACTTAACGCGGCCGGCCAGGCTGCCCGTGACGATAGCAGCCGTGATCATGGCAAACGCCATTTGGAAGGCGATGTTGATGATTTGAGGGTAGACGGCACCGTCCGCGGCATTGCCCTCGGCCGTCTGCAGCACCTGGCCGAGCACCGGCAGGCACAGCAGCTGGTCAAGGCCTCCAATAAACGGGCTGGAACCGTCGCCGCCGTAGGCCAGCGACCAGCCGGCAACAATCCACAGCACACCAACCAGGCCAATGGCGCCAAAACACATGAGCATGGTGTTGATGACATTTTTGCGCCTAGACAAACCGCCATAGAAAAACGCCAGACCCGGTGTCATTAAAAATACGAGCATGGTGCAGATGAGCATAAACGTTGTCGATCCCGTATCGTACATTCGCTCCCCCTTAGTCACATGAACGTTGTCGGCGCCCATAATGCGGCCGAGGGGCAACTGGTATAGACCAGATACGGCGTTGTTAAACGCCGCGTTGTCGAATGGAAACGGTGCCGCAATCTTGGAAACGGCGCGGCAACGGACGCGAAACGAACGGGAAATACGCGAGCAAGGGAGCCGTGAGCGCGCCCATCCCGGCTAGCGCCGAAACAGCTCGTGGGCGCGGTCGCGGAGATTAGTTGCTCGAATGACACCTTCGTAGCGATTGATGCGCAGACGCGGGAAGGCATTGAAAAAGCGCAGGTCACGACGACTGAGTGACACGCTCGGTACCGGACGGCTCATGCACTTACCGGCAAGGCGACGACTGAGCGACGGACGTGGCATGCTCGGCGCGGCATCGGCCACGCGGCGGGCAGCGAGCGCCAAGCCGCGAGCACCATCCGAAATAAACGTCGGCATCGAAGCCTTCTCGCGCAGGGCATCGAGCGTCGCATCGCCCAGCTCGGCCAGCCACGCGTTAACGGCACGGCTGCGGATATGCGTCTGTGCCACCGAGTCGATCGCCGAATCGGGAATACGTTCGAGCATGGAGTCGGACGCATCGGCGAGCGACTCATTGATGCGGTCGGCAAGGTCGGCGCGCACGCGCTCCAGCTGATCGGACAGACGCCGCCAGCTCGCCAACGAGCACACCGCGTCGACCATCATCGCGACCGCGACAATAAAGGCGGACAACCGCACAATCAGCACCGGCAGATGGCCAAGCAGCCCCAGCAATGCCGGCTCCACTAAACGGCAAATGCACAGCGCACCCAGGCCAAACACGCAGGCCCAGTACAGGCAGATGCGCCCGTGCAGGTTAAACGGCAGGTGCGAATAGTCCCAAAAGCGAGCGCCCGTTGTTTTTTCCAACAGCACGCCCACGCTGTACTCAATCACGCTGCATACGAGCGCTGAAGCGACAAACTGGCTCGACGCGTCAGGAATTCCGCGCAACAGCAGCCAGCAGGCAATGCCGCCCGCGCCATAGATAGGGCAGCACGGCCCCAGCAAAAAGCCGCTGTTGGCAAAGCGTCCGTGGTTGAGCATGGCGCAGACTGTCGATTCCCATGCCCAACCGCAAAAACCGTAGAAGGCAAACGAGAGTACCAGCGCCGAGAGCGGACAGGCGGCAAGCGTCGCGCCGTCAAATGCCATGTCGATCGCGGTTTCCACCGTCTACCCTCTCCTCTTTTCGCTCGATGCTTTACTCACGTCATCGTCCGCCTCGTCCTTGCGCCGCAGACGACCGGCGACCGTCTCGCGCAGAGCGCACCATTTATCTGCCAGGCATACAATCCAAGCCTCACGACACGTCGGCGGCACTGGCACCAGCGGAAACATATGCCGCACGATAATATTCCGTTCGCGCGGCGTCAGCTCAAAATCTTCCTCCGCACGTGCCAGGGCAAAAAACGGGTGGCGAAAGCCATGCAGTCGATGGCTTGGGTCGGGATCGTGCCAGTCATAGAGAAAGTAATCGTGCAGCAGGGCCCCGCGCAGCAGCGAGGCGCGGTCGACCGAGACACCGACGCGGCCCAAGCGCTCGGCAAAGGACAAACTTGCCCGCGCCACCGAGGTCACATGCGCATACACCGTCACATCGCCATGCTGGATAAACTCGCGCGTCAGGTCCAGACGGCCCGCCTGTGCCAGTTGACGGGCAGCATGGTCTACTTCGCACGCGATTTTCTCGGCACGAACGGTATCGGGCATGCGGCCTCCTTCCGGCGGCGCTCGGCGGCAAGCCACAGCCTGCACGCAATGAATAAAATCATCATGGAACTTATCAGTATGGCATCGGACAAAACGTTTTGCCCCACCAGTTGGCGAATTACCGCGCCGCCGTCACATATCAAACGCCAAAATGTGCGAGACTGTTTTGTGCAATTGTGCCGGCCGAGGGAGCGCCGGCGCTCGATTCGCATGGAGTAACCCACAACGATGCTGCTTACGCAAACGACAACGCCCGAGGACGTCAAGGCTCTCGACCGCGCCGAGCTTCCGCTGCTCTGCGGCGAGATCCGTCAGGCAATCCTCGAAAGCTCCGCCGCCGTCGGCGGGCACGTTGCCCCCAACCTGGGCGTCGTTGAGCTTACGGTTGCGCTTCATCGCGTGTTTAACTCCCCCATCGACAAGATTGTCTTTGACGTTTCGCACCAGACCTACGCCCACAAGGCGCTGACTGGGCGCGCGTACACCTATATCGATCCGGAACGTTATGGTGAGGCTTCTGGCTTTGCCAATCCCGACGAGTCCGAGCACGACCTGTTCGCCATGGGTCACACCTCCACATCGGTGAGCCTGGGCTGCGGCTTGGCACACGCCCGCGACCTGGCGGGTGACGCGTACAACGTCATCACCATCATTGGCGACGGCTCGCTTTCGGGCGGCTTGGCATTTGAGGGCTTTAACAACGCCGCCGAGCTCGACAGCAACCTGATCATCATCGTCAACGATAACGACCAGTCCATTGCCGAGAACCACGGTGGCCTCTATCGCAATCTGGCCGAGCTGCGCGCCAGTAACGGCACCTGTGAGCGCAACGTTTTTCGCGCGCTGGGGCTCGACTACCGCTATCTGGACGCCGGCAACGATGTGTTGGCCCTAGTCGACGCGCTGCAGGAACTGCGCGATATCGATCATCCCATCGTGCTGCACGTCTCCACCGCCAAGGGCAAGGGCTTCGAGCCGGCCCAGAGCGACCCCGAGCGTTGGCACCACGTGGGTCCGTTTGACATGGCGACTGGGCGCAAGCTCTGCCCGGGCCATCCGAGCGAGCCTGCGCCGCGCACCTATGCCGACATTACGGGCGAGGCGCTGAGCGCCGCCATCGAGCGCGATCCGCAGGTTGTGGGCATCACGGCTGCCACGCCCTATATCATGGGCTTTACACCCGAGCTTCGCGCCGCGGCAGGCAAGCAGTTTGTCGATGTGGGCATTGCCGAGGAGCACGCCGTGACCTTTGCCACCGCGCTTGCGCGCTCGGGCGCCAAGCCAGTCTTTGGTGTGTACGGCACGTTTTTGCAGCGCGCCTACGACGAACTGTGGCACGACCTGTGCCTCAACGATGCCCCCGCAACCATCTTGGTGTTTGGCGCGTCGATCTTTGGCACCACATCCGAGACGCACCTCTCGTTCTTTGATATTTCCATGCTGGGCGGACTTCCCAACATGCACTACTTGGCGCCGGCCTGCATGGAGGAATACCTGTCCATGCTGAGCTGGTCGCTCGACCACCGCGAGCATCCCGTAGCGATCCGTGTACCGGGCATTGGCCTGGTAAGCCGCCCCGACCTGGCGCCTGCCGAAGACACCGACTACAGCGCCGTTCGCTACAACGTGGTGCGTCAGGGCCGCGACGTTGCCGTGCTCGCGCTCGGCGATTTCTTTGAGCTGGGCGAGCGCGTGGCAAACCGTCTGACTGCCGAGTACGGCATCGAGGCCACGCTCGTCAACCCGCGCTATGCAACTGAGCTCGACCGCGAGTTCCTCGACAGCCTTGCCGCCAAGCATCGCGTTGTCGTCACCCTCGAGGACGGCATCTTGGACGGCGGCTGGGGCGAGCGCGTGGCGTGCTACCTGGCCTGCACGCCCGTGCGCACGCGCACCTTTGGCATCGCCAAGGGCTTCCCCGACCGCTACGACCCCAACGAGCTGCTCGCTCAGAACGGCATGACGGTCGAGAACATGGCTGCCGAAGCGGTAAGGCTACTCAACAAGTAAAAAACCTCCGCAAGGGAAGCACCCCTGCGGAGGTTTTTGTTTTCACAGCTCAATTATCTCAATCTGTAACATCTAGGGCCCGAATTACCGTCTAACTGTTACAGATCTAGACAAGACGTCTTAGTCCCTGACCTTTGTCTCAATCTGTAACAGATAGAGACCTTTTGTCCGTCCAGATGTTACAGATTGAGACATTCGAATTCCCCTGAAGAGAAAATCTCGATCTGTAACAGTTACTCGGCAAAAACGACTGCAGATGTTACAGATTGAGAAAAAGCAGCAAGGCAATTATCGATAGCTTCGCTTGAGGATTTCGACGACGTCGGGGTCGGTCAGCGTTACGGGGTCGTGGCTAAACAGGACGCCGTTGGTCGTCAGAGCGTTGTGCGCGATGGCCGGCAGCTCTTCGACCGTAATCCCCCACTCGCTCATGGCGAGGTCTGCCACATGGCAAGCCTCCATCAGGCGCGTGAGCTCAACCACAAAATCGTGCGGATCATCCGCGGCGGCATTACCCATCAGACGCGCCATGTCGATATAGCGCTCGGGTGCGGCACCGTGATCGATCATCCACGTGTGATAGGCACGGGCGATCATAATGAGGCCGGCGCCGTGCGGCAGGTCGTGATGATGCGCGCTTATGCCATGTTCAAGACCATGCGAGCCCGTGGTGCCCGAGGCATCCATGGCATAACCGCCGAGCGTGTTGGCAAACGCAAGGCTCGAGCGCGCCTCCAGGTCATCGCCTTTATTGACGCACGTAGGCAGCGCCGCGGCGGCACGGCGAATGCCTTCGCGGGAAATCATGTCACCCATGGGCGTGTTGGTATTTGAGATGTAGCACTCAACGCAATGGAACAGGGCGTCGAATCCCTGATAGGCGGTCAGACGTGCCGGAACGCTCACCATGAGCTCGGGGTCGACGATCGAAAGCACCGGGAACAGGCGCGGATCGCCCAGGCGAAGCTTCTCGTCATTCTCCTCGCAGGACAGGACACCGCCCGCATCGACCTCGGAGCCGGTACCCGCCGTGGTGGTTACGCAAACAAGCGGCAGCGGATCATTGGGGATCGGCAGGCCGAGCGCAGTGCCGCCATTGACAAAGTCCCAGATGTCACCGGGGCATTCGTTACCCTCGGCATCGGTATGCGGGTTGGCCGCCACCGCGCAGATGCCCTTGCTGCCGTCCATGACCGAGCCGCCGCCGAGCGCCAGGACAAAGTCGCAGCCATGGGTACGCGCCATCCAGCCACCTGCGTTGACGGTCTCGCGCAGCGGATTGGGCTCAATGCGATCGAACAGCTCATGCGCCACGCCGGCGCGATCGAGCTCGGCCTCCACGCGTCTCAGGTATCCAAAGCGCTTGACCGAGTTGCCGCCGGTTGTAACGATGAGCGCTTTGGTACCGGGCAGCTTCTGCGCGCCCAGTTCGCCCAACTTACCCGCGCCAAACAGCACCTTTGTCGGCGCGAAAAACGAATAACCGTTCATACGCGATCTCCTTACTTATATATGTGTCGCGTTGCCGCCATTATAGCGACCGCTGCGAGCGATCATGCCGTCGGCAAAACGCTATCTCAGCTGTAATAATCAACGTTTGCCCAGATAAAACCTGCCAAAATAAACCTGTCCCTTTTTGGTAGGTAGAATTACCCATAAGGCAAGTATGTTTCTGAGTTATTTCGTGTTGACCCATTTGAGCGCGATAGGGTATAACTCTACTCAACCGCTAGGGATTTTATTGAGAAAGGTGTTCTACCATGAGCAAGAACCTCTCCCAGCAGGTCGTTCTCGACCGTCGCGGCTTCGTTGTCGCCACTTTCGCAACCGTCGCCGGCCTTGGTCTTGCCGGCTGCTCTGACACCAGCGCCGAGGCCGACAAGGGTTCCGCCGCCGGCTCCTCCAAGAGCTCCGAAGATACCGAGGCTTCCACCACGCTCGACGCCAAGGCATTCGACAAGCTCGTCGGCAACGGCCCCAAGGCCGATGACGACGCCATCGCCGCCAGCACCTGGGCTACGGCCGTCAAGGACGCCGGCGTCTTTAAGATCGGTGGCGTTCAGACCTCTACGCTCTTCTCCCTCCTCAACGAGAAAGACGGTCAGACCCGCGGCTTCGACGCCGGTATCGCACAGCTCCTGTCCAACTACATTCTGGGCGAGAACAAGGTCGAGATCACCCAGGTGACCTCGGACACGCGCGAGTCCGTCCTGCAGAACGGCCAGGTCGACGCTGTCTTTGCCACCTACACCATCACTGACGAGCGCAAGAAGCTCGTCTCCTTCGCCGGCCCCTACTACTACACCCAGCAGGCCATCCTGGTGCTCGCCGATAACGACGACATCAAGAGCGTCGACGACCTGGCCGACAAGAACGTCGCCGTCCAGTCCGGCTCCAACGGCCCCGCCATCCTGGAGGAGTTCGCTCCCAAGGCCAGCCAGCAGGAGTTCAAGACCGACGAGGAGGCCCGCCAGGCACTCCAGCAGGGTCGTGTTGACGCCTACGTCATCGACAACAACATGCAGCAGAGCGCCCTGGTCCGCGAGCCCGGCAAGTACAAGATTGCCGGTAAGCCCTTCGGCAGCAAGGAGCCCTACGGCATCGGCCTGCCGCTCGATTCCGACGGCGTCGCCTTTGTCAACGACTTCCTCAAGAAGATCGAGGATGACGGCACCTGGACCAAGCTGTGGCAGATCTGCATTGGCGACCGTACGGGCGACACCAATGTTCCCGAGCTACCCGAGATCGGCGCCTAGGCAGCGAGCCTAGTAACGGCCGCTACGAAACCATATGGAAACGCATGATGCGCTTTATTGCGCTAAACTGTTTCCTCACTGAGTTGTCGGGGCTTCCGTACACACGGGAGCCCCTTTCCTTATCGGCGGGAGGTCCGCATGAGTCTCTCCGAGCTCTGGTCGCTCTATGGCCAGAACTATATCGACGCCCTGCTAGCAACCTGGGGCATGACACTTGAGTCGTTTGTCATCGCCATGGTGCTGGCCGTCGCCGTCACCGTGATGCGCGTGTCACCGCTCAAGCCGCTGCGCGTCTTTGGCGACCTGTATGTTCAGGTCTTCCGTAACATCCCCGGCATCGCGCTGCTCATCATCGTCGTCTATGCGCTGCCGCCGCTCAAGGTCGTCCTGCCCTACCGTACCTGCGTTATCGTCGCCACGGTCCTTTTGGGCTCAGCCTTTGGCTCCGAGAACTTTATGAGCGGCATCAACACCGTCGGCGTCGGTCAGGTCGAAGCCGCACGTTCGCTCGGCATGAGCTTTAACCGCATCCTCGCCAAGATCGTGATTCCGCAGGCGCTGCGCTCGAGCGTGCTGCCCATGACCAACCTCTTTATCGCCGTCATGCTCACCACCGCGCTCGGCAGTCAGGTGCCACTTAAGCCGCAAGAGCTCACCGGCGTGGTGAGCTACATCAACACGCGCTCGCTTGGCGGCGTCGCCGCGTTCTTTATCTCGGCGCTTGGCTACCTGGGCACGGCCTTTGTGGTGAGCCACATTGGCAACTACATCGATAAGAAGGTGAGGATCCTCCGATGAGCAAACATTCCTCCCCTGCACTTACCATGCGCGATGCGCTCTACGAGGCTCCCGGCCCCAAGATGCGCGCCAAGATTCGCGTCGGCACCGCCATCTCACTTGTTGCCGTGGCCGCGCTCATCGCTCTGGTACTGCAGCGCTTTTACGTGACCGGCCAGCTTTCGGTCCATTACTGGTACTTCTTTACGCACCTCACCACCTGGAAGTTCCTGCTTGCCGGTTTTGAGGGCACCGTTAAAGTCGCACTCACCGCCGGCGTCATTGCGCTGGTACTGGGCTTAGCCCTTATGCTCGGCCGCACGAGCGGCATCAAGCCGTTGCAGCTGGTCTGCCGCGTGCTCACCGATTTCTTCCGTGGCGTGCCGAGCCTTCTGTTCATCTACTTCTTCTTTTTGGTGCTGCCCCAGTACAAGATCGCACTGCCGTCGTTTTGGATGCTCACGCTTCCCGTCGCGCTCGCTGCGGCCGGCGTACTGGCCGAGATCTTCCGTGCCGGCGTCAACGCCGTGCCGCGCGGTCAGGTCGAGGCCGCCCAGGCACTCGGTCTCTCCAAGGCTAAAATCACCTTTAAAATCGTGTTGCCGCAGGCGATTCGCTTTATCATTCCGTCGTTGATTTCGCAGCTCGTGGTCGTAGTCAAAGACACCACCGTCGCCTACGTGGTGAGCTACCCCGACCTCATGCAAAATGCCCGCGTGCTCATTACCAACTACGACGCCCTCGTGTCGGTCTACCTGGTTATCGCGGTCATCTACATCCTCATCAACGTCGCGATCAACAAGGCCGCTGTCTACGTTTCGCACAAGACCGGCGCGACCATCATCCGCTAACGCTTTACCATTTCGAGTCATAAGGAGCCGAGCACCATGGCACAGAGCACCTCTTCCACCGGCAATCAGCCGCTGATCGAGCTCAGACACGTCGATAAGCACTACGGCGATCTGCACGTCCTCAACGACATCAATCTCTCGGTCGACCGCGGCGAGGTCGTCGTGGTGATTGGCCCCTCGGGTTCGGGCAAGTCGACCATGTGTCGCACCATCAACCGCTTGGAAACCATCGACTCGGGCGAGATCCTCATCGAGGGCGAGCCCCTGCCGCAGGAAGGCAAGGATCTTGCCCGCATGCGTGCCGAGCTGGGCATGGTGTTTCAGCAGTTCAACTTGTTCGCACATATGACGGTGCTGCAGAACGTCATGCTGGGACCGGTCGATGTGCTGGGCGTCTCCAAGGACGAGGCCCGCGAGCGTGCCATGGACCTGCTGGGCCGCGTAGGCGTTGCCGAGCAGGCCGATAAGGTGCCCGCACAGCTCTCGGGCGGCCAGCAGCAGCGCGTGGCCATCGCCCGTTCACTCGCCATGCAGCCCAAGGCTATGCTCTTCGATGAGCCCACAAGTGCCCTCGATCCCGAAATGATCAACGAGGTGCTCGAGGTCATGGTGCGCTTGGCGCAGCAGGGCATGACGATGATCGTCATTACGCACGAGATGAACTTTGCCCGCCGCGTGGCCGACCGTGTCGTGTTTATGGCCGATGGCCAGATCGTGGAAACCGGCACGCCCGACGAGTTCTTCGACCATCCCCAGACCAAGCGCGCCCAGGACTTCCTCAACTCCATCAAGGGCCACTAACCAGCCACCCCGTGGGACAAATCCATCGGAAGTGTTGTCCCACGTCTCTCATGCGCCCTGTCACCTTTAGATTCGAAAGCAACACCCATGATCGGAACTCGCACTTCATCGTCCTACACCCCACATGTCGACGTCGCCCCCGCCGACCGCCCATTCATCCTCGTCGCGCCGCGTTGGGAAGAGGCAAAGCCGTTTTTGAGCGAGACGCTCTCCCCCAACGAGGAAATCGCAAGTGTCTTTGTCGATGCCATCCTTGCCGCCGGCGGCCTGCCGCTGCAGATGTCCATCACCGAGGACATTGAGGTCATCCGTCATTACGTCGATATCGCCGACGGCATCGCCATTCCCGGCGGCCCCGATGTCAATCCCAAACGTTGGGGCGATGATCGACCCTACGACCCCACCCTCTGCTGCGAGATCCGCGATAGCTTTGAGTTTAAGCTGGTCGGCGAGGTACTCCGCGCCAAGAAGCCGCTCTTTACCACCTGCCGCGGCACGCAGTTGCTCAATGTCGCCACTGGCGGCACCCTGTGCATGGACGTGCCGAGCCTGGGCGCTCGCGAGGGCCGCACGCAGTGGCGCCATACCCACGTGCTCAACGAACCCGTGCATCCCGTCGAGGTCGTGCCGGGCTCGCTGCTCGACCGCGCGGTTGGCGGACACAGGCTGATCCAAACCAACTCCGCACACCACTGCTGCGTCGATCGTCTGGGTAAGAGCACGCGTTTGGTCGCCAAGGCAACCGACGGCGTTCCCGAGTGCATCGAGGTCGAAGGCCAGCCATTCTGTCTAGGCGTGCAATGGCACCCTGAGTACACGTGGAAGACGCTCGAGACCGACTTTAACCTGTGGAAGTCGTTTGTCGAGGCAGCGGCCAAGGTAAAGCAGGCTCGTTAGCTCGCGAACCGCACAACAGACAAGGGCGCCCCGCCGGCCACATGGTCCGGCGGGGCGCCCTTTTGCCTATACGCGGCAGGTACACACCAAGGCTCGCAAGCTCTTATTCGGCCGCCTCACGCAGGGCCGACATCGTAGCCGCATATTGCTGCTGTAGCGCATGCATTCCCTCGCGAGCTCCGTCAACGGCATCGGCGCCGCGCAGCGCCTCGGTCACCACGACCGCTGGCTCGTACAGATTATCGAATCCCAGGTTCTGGCTCACGCCTTTGAGCGTATGCGCTGCCATAAACGCACTCTCGGCGTCTCCTGCCGCCATGGCAGCCTCCAGCTTGTCCATGCTCTCGTCATCCAAAAACTTGAGGGCAAAGCGGGCAAGCATTTCCTCACCCATCAGCCGAGCGCACGCGTCATCATAATTTGCGCCGATCTTCTCATACGCCTCACGCATGGAAATCATGGGTTAAAACTCCTTTGGTCAAACTAAATCGTGGGAAACGCAACGACGTCGGCGGGGCGTGCCAACGTCTCGGCAATTTGGTCTTGCACCTCGAGCAGGCAATCGAGCAGCAGTGGGTTAAAGGTGCCGCACTTACCGTCCAGGATCATCTGGATCGCCTCCTCGTGCGGGATAGCGTCCTTGTACACGCGCACGCTCGTCAGGGCATCGTACACGTCAGCCACCGAAACCACCTGCGCGGCGATGGGAATTTCGTCGCCCTTAAGGCCATCGGGATAACCCTTGCCGTCCCAGCGCTCGTGGTGCCAACGCGCAATCTGGTACGCATATTCCATAAGCGCATTGCCGGCGTGATGGCTACCCAGCTCAAGCAGCATGTCGGCGCCGATCGTGGTATGCGTCTTCATAATCTCGAACTCCTCGGGCGTAAGGCGTCCGGGCTTGTTGAGGATCGCATCGTCAATCGACATCTTGCCGATATCGTGCAGCGCCGAAGCCAGGGCGATCGTGGAGCGTTCCTCATTGTCGAGGGAGATCGTGCCGCTACGCTGGACCAGACAGCCAAGCAGCAGCTCGGTCAGCTTTTCGATGTTCGTAACGTGCCTACCGCTCTCGCCGTTGCGAAGCTCCATGACGCCGGCCATGATGTCGATGAGCATGCGACTGTTCTTGACGCGCTCGTTGTACTGCTGGGACAGCAGGTTCGTCAGGCGGCGCTGTTTGGCGTATAGGCGGATGGTGTTGCTTACACGGCGGCGCACGACACGGGAGTCAAACGGGCGGTTGATATAGTCCGAGGCGCCCAGCTCGTACGCGCGCAAAACCATATCGTCGGAATCTTCGCTCGAGATCATGATGACAGGCAGATTGTCGATACCCGATCGGCGCGATAAATCGGCCAGTACCTCAAAGCCGCTTATGCCCGGCATGACAATGTCCAGCAGCACGAGCGACAACTCATCGCCATAGCGGTCGAGCATGTCGAGCGCCGCACGACCGTTATCGGCCTCGAGGATGCAGTACTCGTCCTTGAGCATCTCGTTGAGAATGACTCGGTTCATCTCGGAGTCATCGACAATAAGCACCAAAGGCTTTTCGCTTTGGAAAGCCTCGATGGAATCGGCATCGGTCACGACCGTACCGGCTTTTGCCTTAGCGCGGCTCAATAACTGGACAGCGCGGCCAACGCCCTCATCGACCGTCTCGCCATGAATGCGAACGCCACCAACACATGCCGTCAAGCTCACGTACTCATGGCCCGGAATAATCGTGGAACGAACGGCATCGGACACCTGATGCAGGCGACGGGTGAAGTCATCGGAGGGAATATTGGGCATGACAACCACAAACTTGTCGCAGCCATAGCGCACAAGCTCGTCAGTCGAACGGATTCCGCCGCGCATGGCTGTCGCCACAGCACCGAGCGCAAGGTCGCCGGCATGACGGCCACACGTATCGTTGAAGACCCTAAAATCATCAAGGTCGATCATCGCAACGCCGGCATTCATGCGAGCGCTTCGGAGCTTTTCCTCGTAATATCGGCGATTGCGCACACTCGTCAGCACGTCGGTGTAGACAAGGTCCTCTTCTGCAGCCTCTTGCTCATCGATCGGACGCACCATCAGCAAGACGTGAGGCTCGCCCTCGACCTTCAGAGGGCGTAGACGGGCGCGGTACTCAGTACCATCATTGAGCAGCTGCTCCGATACGTCATCGGAACCCGCCAAGGCCTCAAGACTTGACTGACGCAGACAAGGGCACCGATTGCCGGCGAGCAGGCAGTTAGGCTCGTTCTTAATCTGATCGGCCGACAGCAAACGCACCACGGGGTAGGTCTTCGCGACGCGGGCGACCTCGGCGGCAGCCTCCTCGTCGGTTAGATTGACCTCGTGATTATTGAGCATATGGGGCCCTTCCTATCGTTACGCACGGCAACGGTGCATATCAATTGGTACAAGGGTAGCATCTAACAGCTGAAGGCAAACGCGCGATTATCGTTACATTTTTATGACCTGGCAAACGGCGGTAATGGAGCCGCGGGCGCGCGGTTATGGGCGCATTCGTTAACAATGACGAAACGCTAACAGCCCCTCTCCCCGCAGGTCATCGAGCGTGCTAACGCTCCAAGACATCGCGAACGGCGTTTGCCGCCGTAACGGGGCGATCGCGCAAACCGTTATGCGCGCCCGGGATCGTCACAAGGGGGCAATCGAGATATTCGGCAGCCGCTCGCGTACCAGCCTCGCGGGGCGTATCGACCGAAAGCTCGCCCAAAAACACGGCCGACACCGCCTTTGACGCGCGGGCGCGCTCCCAGTCGGGAGCATATGTCATATTTGTTCCATATTCGTTCGCCATAAAGCAACGACCATTGCGCAGGGCATGTTTGACTTCCGCTTCGGTCGTCCCAGGAGCCTCGGGGTCCAAGTCGCCGAGGGCTCCCAAGAAAAGCCGGAGCGCCCTTGAAACCTTTCCAGCCGCAATCATATCGAGCAAAACCGGAGCTGCGCCCATACCGACGCCTTCGGCCGACACAGCCGGCTCATGCAGAATCGCACGGGCGACGAGATGGGGTTCGGTGCGAAGAAGCTCCAGCGCCACCAACGTACCGGCGCTATGCGCAAGCACATTTGCCGGAGCGCCAACGTGTTCGATCACGGCTTGCAGGTCGGCGGCCTGAGCGGCAAGATCATAGCTGTCGTCTGCCGCATCGCTGCTGTCACCGCAGCCGCGGCGGTCGTAAGCAATTACGCGGTAGTTGCGACTGAGCTCACAAGCGATACCGTCAAAAAATGTGCCGTCGACACAAGCGCCGTGCACGCACACCAAGGCAGGAGTATCAGGCGACACATCCGGGCCGGCATATTCGCGACAGGCAATCGTGGTGCCCGCATTCTCGACCGTAAAATCCATGTTGTGCCCCCATCATCAATGCTCATCCAGTTGCACGTCAGTGCGGTTGGATGGACCCGCATTGCCTTACGCCTTGTTAACAGATTAACTGTACCCGACCCGAGGCTTTTCATGGCACGGCATAATGAGCGACGTGAAAAAACGAAACTTGTAAAGCAAGAGCCCGCACCTTGCTTTGGAGCCGATGCTATGCTTAGGCACAATTGTCTTGAGGAGCATATGTCTATGTCTACGTTTTTGAATGCCAGCCCCATCTTTGGGCCCGTTCGCAGCCGTCGCCTTGGTCTCTCGCTCGGCGTCAACATGATGCCGGCCAGCGGCAAAATCTGCACGTTCGACTGCATTTACTGCGAAAACGGCCTCAACGCCGAGCGCCCCTGCCATGAGCCGTACAACACAGCCGCCGTGGTACTCGACGCGCTCGAGGCAAAGCTGCGCGAGATGGCAGCCGAGGGCGAGCTCCCCGATGTGATTACCTTCGCAGGCAACGGCGAGCCCACCGCCGCACCGGAGTTTCCCCAGGCGATTGCCGGCGCCGTCGCGCTGCGCGATCAGCTGGCCCCAAACTCCAAAATCGCCGTGCTCTCCAACGGTACGCGCGCCGACCGCCCCGAGGTGCACGATGCGCTCATGATGGTCGACGACAACATCCTCAAGCTCGATACGGTCGATCCGGCATTTATCCAGCTGCTCGACCAGCCTGTTGGCCCCTACGACGTCGAGCACCAGATTGAGACGTTCGCAAGCTTTGACGGTCACGTTATTATCCAGACGATCTTTTTGACCGGTGAGTATCTGGGCAAGCCCATCGACAACACCGGCGAGGAGTACGTTGCCCCCTGGCTCGCGGCACTTGAGCGCATTCGCCCACAAGAAGCGACCATCTACACGGTGGCTCGCGAGACGCCGGTCGCCGGCCTTGCCAAAGCAGCGCCCGAGGCCCTCGACGCCATCGCCGCGCGCGTGCGCGCCCTCGGCATTCCCTGCCAGGTGAGCTACTAGCGCGCAGCTGCCCTGTGAGTGGGCTATACTAGCTGCGAATGAAAGGAAGTTAGCCATGTTTGACAATGGACCCGTGCCCGGCCGCAACGACGTCTGCTGGTGCGGCAGCGGCAAAAAATATAAGAAATGCCATAGCGCCTTTGATGAGCGCCTCGAGCGCTTGTGGGAAGAGGGCTGGGAGGTTCTGCCCCGCACGCTCTACAAGACGCCCGCCGATATCGAGGGCATCAAGCGCTCGGCCGCCATCAACGTGGGTGTGCTCGATTACGTAGGCGAACACATCGCCGCGGGCATGACCACCAACCAGATCGACCAGATGATCTACGACTACACCGTCGAGCACGGCGGCACGCCGGCCGATCTTAACTACGAGGGCTATCCCAAGAGCGTGTGCACCTCGATCAACGACGTCGTCTGCCACGGTATCCCCTGCGATGCGGATGTGCTGCACGAGGGCGACATCATCAACGTGGACTGCTCCACGATCCTGGACGGTTACTTTAGTGATTCGAGCCGTATGTTCTGCATCGGCGAGGTCTCGGCCGAGCGCCAGCGCCTGGTCGACGTCACCCGCGCCAGCGTGGAGGCGGGTCTGGCGGCCGTCAAGCCATGGCTACCGCTGTCCGTGATGGCCGAGGCCGTGCAAAAGACGGTCGAGGACGCCGGCTTTAGCGTGGTGCGCGAGTACGGCGGACACGGTATCGGTAAGGAGTTCCACGAGGACCCGTTTGTGGGCTTTACCACCGAGGCGCCCGATGTGGACACCATCATGGCCCCGGGCATGGTCTTTACCATCGAGCCCATGGTCAACGCCGGAGCGCCCGATATCAAGATTAGCAAGGGCGACGGTTGGTGCGTGCGCACCAAGGACGGCAGCGATTCGGCCCAGTGCGAGGTACAGCTCGTGGTGACCGAGGATGGTTACGAGCTGCTGAGCTGGTAACTGTGGATGCGCCGGGCTACGCGATGGATATGTTAACCATCGCGTAGCCCGGCGTTTTATTTGAACGTTTGCCTGATACAACCCGCCAAAATAAACCTGTCCCTTTTTGGCAGGTCGAGCGGAAAGGACTGCTTGTGAACATCCTGGTTTTGCTGCCCGTCAACGACCGCCATCGCGCAATTCTTGAGTCGAGCGCTCCGGGCGAGGACTTTATCTACACGAGCTCCGACGCCATCACGCGTGAACAGGTCGCCAACGCCGACGTAATTCTGGGCAACATCGACCCTGACATGCTCACGGCATGCGACCATCTCCAGCTGTTACAATTGCAGACCGCCGGCTATGACGATTACTTAGCCGCCGGCACCGTGCCAGCCGACGCTAAGCTTTCCTGCTCGGTGGGCGCCTACGGCCAGGCCGTGAGCGAGCACATGTTTGCCATGGTGCTGTCTATGATGAAGCGCCTGCCCGGCTACCAGGACCTGCAACGCGAGCATCGCTGGGAGGACTTAGGCCCGGTCACCTCGCTCAAAAATGCCAATGTGCTGGTGTTGGGCGCGGGCGACATTGGCGGCCACTTTGCCACGCTCTGCCGCAGCATGGGCGCGCACGTCCGCGGCATCAAGCGCCATCCGCTCGTCTACCCCATTGTGTTTGAGGACATGGACGGCATGGACGCCCTGCCCGAGCGCCTGGCCGAGGCTGACGTCGTCGCATCCTTTATGCCCAGCACACCCGAGACCCGCGGCCTGGCGAACGCCGAGTTCTTCGCCGCGATGAAACCGGGCGCCTTCTTTGCCAACGGCGGCCGCGGCGACCTTGTGGTCGCCGACGATCTGGTTGCCGCTCTTGAGTCCGGACACCTTGCCGGTGCCGCGGTCGATGTCACCGACCCTGAGCCACTGCCCGCAACAAGTCCGCTGTGGGATGCGCCCAACATGCTCATCACGCCGCACGTCTCCGGTTGGTTCCACCTGGCCGCCACGCTCAACAACGTCATCGACATCGCCGCGGAGAACCTGCGCCATCTGCAGGCGGGCGAGACCCTGCGCTGCTGGATCGAACATTAGATTGTTCCGGCGTTTTGCCAAACGCCGGAACCCCTCGACGCTGCGAGCCCGCCGTTTGGCCAATCTGCCGTTCAATTTCAAAGGCGCGACCAGAAGGTCAGCGCCTTTTCATTTCACGGCACCTTGTCTCAAACGGCGGGCTCTCGCTGACTTTTATTCGACCTGCGGAATCTGACTAGCGCAGGCTCTGCCTATGAAGTCCTAGCAGTTCCGTCTTGTCGTTGGCATTGCGGCATTTGCCCAGATAAAACCTGCCAAAATGAACCTGTCCCTTTTTGGCTGGTTTAGAGCTCCACGCTTTCGGCGCCGTTGATATGGAGGTCGCGCTCGTAGAAAGCGGTGAGGGCGCGAATGGCGTACATCACGTCGCGCACGCCGCCGGTCTCGTAGCTTGAGTGCATGGCCAGCTGCGGCAGGCCCACGTCCACGGCATGCATGCTCGCCTGCATATTGGACAGATTGCCGAGCGTGGAGCCGCCGGCCATATCGCTCTTGTTGGCGAAGGCCTGCGTGGGCACGTCGGCGTCATCGCAGATGGCCTGGAACACCGCGCGGCTAAAGGCATCGGTGCAGTAGTGCTGGTTGGCGGCTTCCTTGATGACGATACCGCCGTTGAGCACCACCTGATTGCGGGCATCGCACTTCTCGGCGTGGTTGGGGTGCACGGCATGTGCGTTGTCGCAGCTCACGAGCATCGATGCGGCAAGGGCGCGATGGTACGACTCGTCGTCAAAGCCCAACGATCCGTTAATGCGGCGCAGTGCATCGGCCAAGAACGTCGACATGGCGCCCTGCTTGGTCTCGGAGCCAACCTCCTCGTTATCAAAGCAGCAGAAGACCGAAACATCGCGCGCGTTCTCGGCACCCAAAAATGCCTGCAGCGAGGTGTAGGCGCAGGCCAGGTCGTCAAGCTTGGGCGTCGAGATAAACTCGTCGGCCCAGCCCCAAATGCGCGCATCCTGACGATTGACCAGGAACAAGTCGCGACCCAGGATCTGCTCGGGCTCAACGTCCAGTTCGTCGGCGATCAGAGCATCAAAGTCGCCCTGCTTAAGGTCACCGGCGCTGATGAGCGGGCACAGGTCGACAGCGCGGTTGGGCGCAAAGCCCTCGTTAACGCCGCGGTTCATATGGATGGCAAGGCTCGGGATAATAGCGACCTCGCGCTCGGTGGCAAGCAGGCGGCTCTCAATACGGTCGCCCTCGCGTACCAGCACGCGGCCCGCGAGCGCCAGCGGACGGTCGAACCAGGTGTAGTCGATCATGCCGCCGTAGGCCTCGGTGTTCAGGCGCAGCGTCTCGCCCGCGCCGTCGAGCTCGGGCACGGCCTTAACCTTAAACGTCGGCGAGTCGCTGTGCGACGCCGTGAGCTGAAAATGATAGTCGCCGGCAACGCCGTCCTCGCCCCACGTAGCAGCCAGGTCCTCGCCCACCTTAAAGGCAACGACGCTCGAGGTGTTGCGCTGCGTGTAATAACGCCCGCCCGGCTCGATGTCCCATGCCGCGTTCTCGGGCAGGTAGGTAAAGCCCGCCTCGTCGAGCTCGGCCATAATGGTCGCCGCCGTATGGAACATGCTGGGGCATGCCTCGATAAAGTCGATAAGGTCGTTGGCGGCCTCGATATCGTCGGCCGTCACATGCGCGCGCTCGGGCGTTTCCTGATCCGTCATGCTCTCCCCTTTCGCTGGGCTGATGGTCCCCTCCAGCATACCCCGCCGCGCCAGCACCGCACTCTTCATTCCGTGCTTAATTCCGCACCACTCACCAAGTTGAGCCATCATGCCCGCGCTCCTTTTGCGACAATTGCGCTAACAGGACGAGAGGAGCCGTCATGAAGCCACGTAACATTGCCATCGCCTGCGGTGTCGCGGGTGTCGCCGTCGGCCTTGCCGCCGCCACCGGCATCGTTTACCGCAAGCAAATCAAGTCTGCCGCGTCGCTCAAACGCTTGACCGACTATGCGGATGGCTATGACCTGTACGCAATCGACATCGCCTACGACTACGAGCTCGACCGCGTCATCGCCGCTGGCGTGCGCGACGACCAGGCCTACATCGATGCCGTGGCGGCGCAGGTGCTGCCCGGCGTGCCGGCGCATGTCCAGGCGCCCCAGTTTGCCTGCAGCGCCTTTGCTGCCGTGGATGCCGAAGGCCGCGTGCGCACCGGTCGCAATTACGACTTTAAGGACGACACCTCGGCGCTGCTGGTGCGCAATCACCCACGCGGCGGCTATGCTTCCATCGGGCTTGCCGCCCTTAACAACCTGGGCGATAACACTCCGCTTGACTCCGTCGCCGGACGTGCCGCCGCACTCATGGGCCCGTTTGCCCAGCTCGACGGTGTTAACGAATGCGGCGTGTCCATTGCCGTACTCACCCTGGATTCCAAGCCCTGTGACCAGGACACACAACGCCCCGTCATCAACACTTCGCTCGCCATCCGCCTTGTGCTCGACCGCGCGGCTACCACGCAGGAGGCCGTAGACCTGCTTTTCGCCTACGACATGCACGCCATGGCCGGACGCGATTATCACTTCTTTATCAACGACGCCGCCGGTGACGCGCGCGTAGTAGAGTGGGATCCGCACGATCCGGACCGCGCTTTCAAAGCGACTCCCGTACGCCAGGTTACGAACTTCTACGCCTGCTATGGTGACGAAGTGCTGCCCAACCAAAAGAATGGCGAGCTGGGCCATGGTAAAGAGCGCGCCGTCGCCATCGCCGATGTCCTCGACGCCCATGCCGGCGCCCAAGACGAGGCAGTCGCTTGGAAAGCCCTACGCGCTGCGGCGCAAGAGCCCAATCCGGAAGACATCACCAGCAACACGCAATGGTCGGTCGTCTTTGACAATACCGAACCCGCTGCCGCCATCACGCTGCGCCGCCACTGGGGCGACGTCGACGCCTTCGCACTGTAAGGAGCTGGCACCGTCGTCCTTACGCCCGCCTGACGTTGTTTACATTTCTATACGCTTGAGCTAACACGTTTTACCCCCGCATCAACAGTGTGCGGGGGTAAACTTATGCGCATGTTATAACTTGCCCGGAAGGATTCACCATGCTTAGGATCGGTCTTCTTACTAGTGGCGGCGACTGCCAGGCGCTCAACGCCACCATGCGCGGCATTGTCAAAACGCTTATGACCAATAGCGAAGAACCTATCGAGATTTATGGCTTTGAGGACGGCTATCAGGGCCTTATCTACAGCAGGTTCCGCGTCATGTCGCCCGCCGATTTTAGCGGCATCCTCACCCGCGGCGGCACCATCCTGGGCACGAGCCGCACGCCGTTCAAGCGTCTGGATATTCCCGAGGCCGATGGCATCGAGAAGGTACCCGCAATGGTCCACACCTATCATAAGCTGCAGCTCGACTGCCTGTTTATGCTGGGCGGTAACGGCTCCACCAAGACCGCCAACCGCCTGCGCGAAGAGGGCCTCAACGTTATCGCCCTGCCCAAGACCATCGATAACGACACCTGGGGCACCGAGCTGACGTTTGGCTTTACAAGCGCCATCGACGTCGCCACCAAGTGCATCGACGACATCCACACCACTGCGTCGAGCCACGGCCGCGTGTTTGTCATCGAGATCATGGGCCACAAGGTTGGCTGGATCCCGCTGTACGCCGGCGTCGCAGGCGGTGCGGACGTCATCCTGATCCCCGAGATCCCCTACGACATGGATAACGTCATCAAGACCATCGAGCATCGCATGGAGACCGGCAGCCGCTTTACGATTGTAGCCGTCGCCGAGGGCGCTATCTCCAAGGAGGACGCGGCGCTGTCCAAGAAGGAGTACAAGAAGAAGCTCGCCGAGCGTACGAGCCCGTCGATTGTGTACGACATCGCCAAGGAGATTGAGGCCAAGACCGGTCGCGAGACCCGCGTCGCCATCCCCGGCCACACGCAGCGCGGCGGCCAGCCCGACGCCCAGGACCGCATCTTTGCGACTCAGTGCGGCGTCGAGGCAGCGCTCGGCTGCCTGCGCGGCGAGTTTGGCTACATGATCGCCCTGCGCGACGGCAAGATGTGCCACATGCCGCTCGAGGAGGTCGCCGGCAAGCTCAAGTATGTCGATCCCCAGAGCGACCTGGTACGCGAGGCCAAGGCGTTGGGCATCAGCTTCGGCGACGAATAGCCTCGGCTGGAACTGCTCTCATCGGAGGCCCCAGGGCTTACCTCCCAAATCGTCCTCGGACATGTCAGGACCCCGCCGTGCGCTTCGCGCGGCGGGGTCTTTCCGTCCTGCGGAAAGATTTGGGAGGTAAGCCCTGGGGCCTCCTGCGGTAACTAGGGAGTCCGAGGCTATTCGTCTTCTTGCTGCGGGTGCCTGGTCTGAAATTAAGTTGCGGTGAAATAGTTCCTGCTTAGCCCGCAAATGGCTGAATCTAGGAACTATTCCACCGCAACTTACGAATGATCGGAGCGGCTACAGCACAAGCGTCGGCGTTCGTTTGATGGTCCGCCACGAAAAGGGGTCATCTACTACGTTTAACTCGATGAGGTCAACCATGACCGCCTTTTTCGAAAATCGACAGACCTTCTACCTGCACTGATAATTGTTCTCGGGGGAAGCGGGCACTGCGGGGCGCGGCAACGGCGCGCGATTTCCGCGTCGCAGCGCTACCCTGATGCTGAATGCCGGGACGATGACCCACTGACCTGCTGACGCCTCTTCGGCCGTCCTCAAATCCGACCTGTCTCGCCCCGGCATCCGCGTCCCGGAGTCCTGCCATGACCTAATAGGAGCATGAGCGCGGACAATCGGACAAGCCAATTGGATTGTAGCGCTCCCGTCAGTGCAATGTCTGGGAGACCCGGGCGCGGAGCAGGCGGCAGACCGAGGGGAGCGAAAATGGAAGGCGAAACGGTCATCGCGGGCGTCGACACGCACAAGGACGTGCATGTCCTGTGCCTGCTCGACGGCCTCGGGAGGAAGATCTGGAGCGGGAGCTTCGGGGCCGACCCCGAGGGCTACGACAGGCTGGCGGAGGCGATAGGCGACCCGGGGAGCTGCATGGTCGTCGGCGTCGAGGGCACGGCATCGTACGGGGCCGGGCTGACGAGGAGGCTCGTGGAGCTCGGGTACAACGTCGTCGAGGTGCTCAGGCCCAAGAGGGACAAGGTGAGGCCCGGCGAGGGGAAGAGCGACCCGCTGGACGCCGAGCGCGCGGCGCGCAAGGCGGCGTCCGGGAGGGGCTGCTCCGTGCCGAAGTCGCAGGACGGCTGGGTCGAGGCGGTGCGCCAGCTCTACGTCGCGCGCAGGCTGGCCGTCGCGACGTCCACGTCCTGCGTGGCCTGCGCGAAGTCGATGCTCACGACGGCCCCGAGCGCCCTGAGGGAGCGGTTCAGGGGCCGCGAGCGGCCGAAGGACCTCATGCCGCTGCTCGCGCGCGGGAGGAAGGCGGGCGACGCGCTCGAGGAGAGCGTGCTGGCCTCGCTGCGGTCCGTCGCGGCGGTCTGGAAGGAGGCCCGCAGCCAGGTCGAGTCCCTCGACGAGCGCATCCGCGCGCTGCTGGAGGCGAACGCGCCCGCGCTGCTCGGCGTCGAGGGCTGCGGCACCACGACCGCCGCCGCCCTGGTCGTGGCCGCCGGCGACAACCCCGGCAGGCTGAAGGGCGAGGCGGCGTTCTCGATGATGTGCGGCGCCTCCCCGATCCCCGCGTCGAGCGGGAAGACGGACCGGCACAGGCTCAACCGCGGCGGCAACCGGCAGGCGAACTGGGCGCTCTACGAGATCGCGATCAAGCGCATGGCGTACGACGAGAGGACGAGGAGGTACGTGGCGAGGCGGACCTCCGAGGGGAAGTCCCGGCGGGAGGCGGTCCGCTGCCTGAAGCGCTACATAGCGCGGGAGGTGTACCACGTGCTCATGGACCCGAACCCCGACGGCGCCGCGCCGGAAGGCCCCGAGCTCGCGAAGATGCGCAAGGCGATGCGGGTGACTCAGAAGAAAGCCGCCGCGGAGCTCGGCCTGTCCGCAGCCACACTCGGGCACTTGGAACGGGGGAAACGGCGGTCGACGAAACTGGGAGGAGGTATTACGAGCTCCTGTGCGAATTGGAGAGAACGCTCCCGCAAACTGCCTCTTGACAACTTATAGGAGCGTCGGTTTTATTTTTCGTTTTCCCGGCATGGTTGAGGGTATCCAATTAAACGTAGTAGATAGGCCCGTTTTGTGGCATATGACCCATTCAAGCCCAATCTCGAAGGCTAAAGAGAGCCTCTCATCCACGCCTGCGAGCAGAAGATAGCAAAGCATAGCAAAGCAACAAACGCCGGGTCACCCGTAGGTGCCCGGCGTTTTCCCAGATAAAACCTGCCAAAATAAACCTGTCCCTTTTTGGCAGGTTACTCGGCGCTCTTGAGGGCACCGACCATGTCGATCTTATTGAGGGTGCGATTGGTAGCGAGGTTGACGATAAACGTAAAGCCAAAGGAAAGCACCACGGCGAGCACGTAGCTCAGTGGCTCGACCTCAACATCAAAATACAGCGACGGCATCTGCAAAATGTAGGTAAAGCTCTCGGCCAGCAAGCCACCCAGCGGCACGCCCAGCGCGGCGCCAATCGCTGTAAGAATCAACGTCTCCTTGTTGACGTAATGGTGCACCTCGCCGCGGCGGAAACCCAACACCTTGATGGTTGCCAGTTCGCGCTTGCGCTCCGAAATGTTGGTGTTGGACAGCGTAAACACCACCACAAACGATAGGCACGCCGCCATAAAGGTCACAAGCACCACGACCGAATTGATGATCGTAAAGTTCGCCTCATAGTTTTCCCAATGCTCGGCCGTACTCGAAATCGTAAGCCAACCGTCACTCTTAAGATTCTTGCTAAACGCAATCTGGTCGGCCGACGAACCCTTAAGCAGCACAAAGACGCCGTTAAGACGTGCACTTCGACCGAACGCGCGCTCATAGGTGCCCTGCGTCATGTAAAGCGTGTTGCCCAGATAGTTAAGCGAAATGTCGCTGACTTTGACCTTGGCAACATTGAGCGACGAATCCTGGACGTGAGCCGTATCGCCCGGCTGAATCCCCAGCACCAGCTG
>DBEZGO010000104.1:0-30513 GCA_048189345.1 Collinsella sp. | reverse complement strand
CGTTCTCTATCAGCAGGTGCTCGGAGACCAGGATGCCACGGGCTTGTCCGATAGCGACCAGCGCGGTCTTGCGCTGGTGTTCGCCGGCTTACCCAGTATGGTTGACGATCTGCTCGAAGAGCCGAGCGTGACGTTTTTGCGGCGTGCCCAGCAGCGTACGCTGGGGGCGATATCTTTGCCCAAGGTGCGCGATTCATATGTCCAGACGGTCAAAGACGCCGGTCTTTACGTTGACGCGGAGACAGCGGACCTTGCGGCACACAAGAGCATGGGGCATCCCTATATGGTTCAGCTGGTGGGCTATTACATGTGGCGCTCTGCTGTCCGGCGTGGCTCGCAGGTCATTGAAAGGCACGATGTCGAGGATGGGCATGCGGATGCCGTCTCCGAGTTCTACGAAGCGGTTGACGCGCCTCTGTATTACGGGCTGCGCAGTCCACAGCGCCTTTTTATCGAGGCCATGGCGGTTGACGAGGGCAAACCGACTCGCATGGCGGATATCATTGAGCGCTGCGATCGCACCCAGAGCTGGGCGAGCAAATATCGCGCAAGCCTGATTCGCGAGCGCGTCATCGAGGCTGCCGGATACGGCCTCGTCCGATTTACCGTGCCCATGCTGGGCGCGTACATTCGCGATCGCGTTTTATGGCATGAGTAATGTGAAAAGGGACGGTCCCTTTGTCACATCGATAGATGTGAGGTCAAAACATGGTGATTCAAACTGAGCGATTGACGCTCCGTCCGTGGCGCGAGACGGATGCGGCGATCCTGTTTACATATGCGAGCGACCCGGACGTGGGGCCGGCTGCGGGCTGGCCGCCCCATCGAAGCATTGAGGAGAGCAGGGAGATCATTCGGACAGTTTTTGCGGCACCCCATACCTTTGCCGTTTGCCTGGCTGCGACGGATGAGCCCGTGGGTAGCATCGGACTTATGCCATCTCGCTGCGAGTCAAACCGTCGAGATGACGGTCTCGAACTCGAAGTGGGCTATTGGATCGCCAAGCCATTCTGGGGCCGAGGCTTTGCTCCCGAAGCAGTACGAGCCATGCAGCGCTATGCGTTCGAAACGCTTGGCTGCAAGGCGCTTTGGTGCGGATACTACGAGGGCAATAACAAGTCGTTACGCGTCCAGCAAAAATGTGGGTTCGCGCCACATCACGTTGAGCGCGACGTGCCCTGCGAGCTTATGGACGATGTGCGTACCGAGTGCTTTACGTATTTGACCCGCGAAGACTGGCGCGGGCGAGCAGAAGGGGAGCGATGACGGTGTGGCAACAACCAAGTGCTATCGAAGTGCGTGGTGCACGTGTCCACAACCTCAAAGACATCGATATCGATATCCCACTGGGAAGGCTCGTGGGTATTGCCGGCGTGTCGGGCTCGGGCAAGAGTTCGCTGGCGCTGGGAGTTCTTTATGCCGAGGGCTCGCGCCGTTACCTGGAGGCGCTCAGCACCTATACCCGCCGACGGCTCACCCAGGCCGAGCACGCTCAGGTGGATGAAGTGCTGCACGTGCCGGCGGCGCTCGCGTTGCATCAGCGCCCTAGTGTGCCAGGCGTACGCTCGACCTTTGGCACCATGACCGAGCTCAACAATAGCCTGCGTTTGCTCTTTAGCCGTTGCGCCCATCACGTGTGCCCGCACTGCGGGGCGCGCGTGGAGCCGAGCCTTAACGTGGCCGCAGGCCTGTCGCTCACATGTCAGACATGCGGCCGCGAGTTCTACGCGCCGAGTGCCGAGGACCTTGCCTTTAACAGCGGCGGCGCGTGTCCCACCTGTGGCGGCACCGGTGTCATGCGCGAGGTGGACGAGGCGAGCCTGGTGCCCGACGAGTCAAAGACTATCAACGAGGGTGCGGTCCTTCCCTGGGGCACGCTCATGTGGGATCTGATGAAGCAGGTGGCAGGCGAGATGGGCGTACGCACCGACGTGCCATTTAGCCAGCTCACGCCTCAAGAGCGCGACATCGTGTTCCATGGTCCGGCGGTTAAAAAGCACATTCTCTACGTTCCCAAAAACGGCGAGGGTGCCACGCCGCTCGACTTTACCTATTACAACGCTGTCTATACCGTTGAGAATGCGCTCGCCAAGGTTAAGGACGACAAGGGCCTCAAACGCGTTGCACGCTTTTTGCGCGAGGGTCCATGCCGCGATTGCGGTGGCACGCGTCTCTCCGAGGCGGCACGCCAGCCCCGGGTGCGCGGTATCAATCTGGCGCAGGCCGCGGCCATGACGCTGGGTGAGGCGATTGAGTGGGTGCGCGGGGTGCCCGCATCCTTGCCGACCGAGATGCGGCCCATGGCAACGGATATCTGTGACTCGTTTTTGGGCGCGGCCCGTCGTCTGGTCGACCTGGGTCTCGATTACCTTTCGCTCGATCGCGCCGGTGCCACGCTCTCCACGGGTGAGCGCCAGCGTGTGCAGCTCGCCCGCGTGGTGCGCAACCGATCGACGGGCGTGCTTTATGTGCTGGACGAGCCCTCGATTGGCTTACATCCGGCAAATGTCGACGGCCTGGTAGGCGTGATGCGCGATCTGGTGGATGACGGCAACACCGTGGTCGTTGTCGACCACGATACACGTGTGCTGGCGGAAGCCGACTATCTGGTCGAGATGGGCCCCGTTGCCGGAGCAGGCGGCGGCAGCGTCATCGCTGCCGGTACGGTAGGCGAGGTCGAACAATCGCAGAGCAGCCGCATCGCGCCGTTTTTGCGCGCAAACCCCAAGCGCTTGCGCCCGCAGGTGACTGACGAGGAAATGTTCGACCGGGGCCACATCCGCATGGCAACCGATGCCATTCATACCGTCAAGCCGCTCGAAGTCGATATCCCGCGCGGTCGCTTGGTTGCGGTGACGGGCGTTTCGGGTTCGGGTAAGACGACGTTGGTGCTCGAGACGCTCATTCCGGCACTCAAGGCGCAGGCAGCTGGCGAGCGCCTGCCGGGGCACGTGCGTTGGATCGATGCCGAGGGCATTGCTCGCGCAAATCTGATTGACGCTACGCCCATCGGCGCCAACGTGCGCTCGACGGTGGCGACTTATGCCGACATCCATGACGAGCTGCGCCGCGCCTTCGCCCGTACGCCCGAGGCCAAGGCTGCCGGCTACAAGGCGGGCGCCTTTAGCTACAACACTGGCGCCTTGCGCTGCCCTACGTGCGATGGCACGGGCTCGATATCGCTCGACGTGCAGTTTTTGCCCGATGTCGAGATCGTCTGCCCGGCATGCCGCGGCTCGCGTTATGCAGACGCGGCTTCGCATATCCATCGTGAGGGCAAGGACGGGAGTCTGCTTACGTTGCCGCAGCTCATGGACATGAGTGTGGACGAGGCCATCGACGCCACGGTGGGACTCAAGAAGGTGCAGGCGCGCTTGCAGACCTTGCACGACCTGGGCTTGGGCTATCTCACGCTCGGTGAGCCCACGCCGGCGCTTTCGGGCGGCGAGGCGCAGCGTCTTAAGCTCGCGAGCGAGATGGGCCGCGTGCAGGACTATGCCGTATTCGTGTTCGACGAGCCCACGATTGGCCTGCATCCGCTCGATGTTCAGGTGTTGCTGAGTGTGTTTGACGGCCTCGTTGCCAAGGGCGCCACAGTTGTCGTGATCGAGCACGATCTCGACCTTATCCGTAACGCCGATTACGTGATCGACATGGGCCCGGGCGGTGGCGACGCCGGCGGGCAAATCGTCTGCGCCGGCACGCCGGGCGACATCGCAGCCTGCTCCAAGAGCATCACCGGCCGCTACCTATAACCGAATGTGACAAAGGGACAGTTCCTTTGTCACATTCCCGGAAAGCCTGTTTGGCGCAGAGCCTCGTAGAGGACGATGGCGGCGCTGTTGGAGAGGTTGAGTGCGCTGATGCGGTAGTCGTCCGGGTCGACGAAGTTGCCGCAGATATCCTGCTGAAGGATGGCTTCGTGGCTGTTCTCGGTATGCCCCAGCGATTCCTCGTGGGCTTCCCAAGCCTCGGCGTTATCGAGTGAGTCGCAATCGCGCAGCATCGGGATGCGCTCGCAGCGCTCGGGCGCCGCGGCAAGCAGTGGCTCGGGAATGCCCGAGCTCTCGCTGCCAAAGACCAAGTAGTCGCCATCGCGGTAGGCACTCTGCGCATAGGTGCGGCGCGCCTTTTTGGTCAGCAGATGTAGACGCTCGTCGACAGGGGAGAGGCCGTTGCGCGCAAGGAAATCCTCCCAGCCGGCATAGGTCGTCACGTCCAAGTTTTGCCAGTAGCCCAGGCCGGCGCGACGCACCGTCTTGTCGTCGAGCGAAAAGCCCAGTGGCTCCACCAGATGCAGGCGGGCGCCGGTAACCACGCAGGTGCGGCCGATATTGCCCGTATTGGCTGGAATCTCGGGTGCATACAGCACGATATTGAACATGAATCTCCTTGGCTCAGAACGAAAAACCACCACGAAGGGCACCTTCGTGGTGGTTTGGCGGTTACGTAGGCGGAAAAATGCCCGCTTGGATAAACCTAGGCGCGGTGCCAGTCGGTCAGGCAGGCATCGAGGGAGGCGATGAGCGCATCCTTGTCCATGTGGCGGCCGATGATGCACAGGCTCGTCATGCGGTCGCCTGTCTCGTCGTCCCAAATCTGCATGATCTCGGGGTTCTCGTCGATGATCTTCTGCTTCTCGCCCTCGGGCGCCGAGTCGACAAACAGGCCGTTCTCCATCAGGCGCATCTGGTGGCCGGCCTGCTCAAACATGTAGCACATGTCCGGATTGCTGGCCTGCCACAGCGGACCCTTGACGCGGATGACCTCGTCGGGCCACTCCTGCTCAACAAAATCGGTGAACTTCTGCAGGTCAAACGGCTTGCGGCGCGAATACACAAAGGTCTCGATGTCGTACTCGAGCACCTCGGGGTCGTCGTGCTCCTCGGGATGCTCCATGGCCTCGATCCAGGCAGCGGAGTTGTAGGCGCGCATAAAGTCGAAGCGGTCGGTATCGAGTAGCTCCTCCATGGGGACCTCGCCGTTTTGAGCCTCGACAATCACGGCGTCCTTCTGCAGGCTGCGCACGATAGCCTTGAGCTCGGCAATCTGCTCAGGCGTCACGGTGTCGGTCTTGTTGAGGATCAGCGTGGAGCAGAACTCGATCTGCTGGATGAGCAGGCTCTCGATGTCGTCCTCATCGATATCCTCTGCCAGCAGGTCACGACCGCCGTTGAACTCGTCGTACATGCGGGCGCAGTCGACCACAGCCACGATGTTGTCGAGTGCAAGCTTGGGCTCGCCGCCCACCTTGGCCTCGTCGCAGAAGCTCGAGATGGTGTAGGCGATGGGGATAGGCTCGCAAATGCCCGAGGCCTCGATGATGATGTAATCGAAGTTGCCCGAATCGGCGATGCCCTGCAGCTGGTTGGCCAGGTCGTCCGAAAGCGTGCAGCAGATGCAGCCGTTGGTGAGCGGGATGAGGTCGTCGGTCTCGGAAAGGCCGCCGTCGGCGATGAGGCTGGCGTCGACGTTGATCTCGCCGATATCGTTGACGATCACGGCGGCGCGGATGCCGCCATCGTTAGCGAGGATGTGGTTGAGCAGCGTGGTCTTGCCGGCACCGAGGTATCCGGTAAGCATGATGATTTTCACGGGTTTGTTGGGCATGTGCCCTCCTTTGTTAGACATGGCTTACAGTTAAATCTTATGCCAAACGCCTGCTCTTATACCCACGCGCCGACAAATAACACAGGCTACTCCCAGGCTCCCCATACATCGGGGCAATAACCGACGGTGGCCTTTTTGCCGTTGCGCACGATGGGCTCGGCTAGAACCTGCTGGTTCTCGAGCAACTTGTCGAAGCGCTGGCTAGGGGTGAGGTGCTGGATGAGCGCGAGCGTCTCCTCGTCCTTGGCCTTGGGGTTGAGCAGCTTGTCGATGCCGCCGACCGCCTGCATCACGCTCGTGAGCTCGCCCTTGCTCATCTCCTTTTCCTTAAGGTCAATAAACTGCACCTTAATGCGGCGCTCTTTAAAATAGCGCTGGGCCTTCTTAGTGTCGAAGGACTTCTTAGTCCCGAAAATTTGCACGTTCATATAATGTTCCGCCGTTCTAACGAACGGCGGTCACCTCGACGCTGCAAAGCCATCTGATGGGCAATCTGCCTTTCAATCGTCGGGCGCGGGCAAAAGCCCAGCGCCCTCCTCTTTCAAGGCACCTTGCCTCATCAGCTGGCTTTTCGCTGACATTGACGGTACATCGAGGTGACCACCGCCGGACTTATCGAATAAAGTTGGTGCGGGCGCGATCGGCCTCGGGTGCGTCGATGCCGACGGCCTGTCCTGCTTCGATGCAACGAAGGAGCCAGGCCATGTTTTTGCCGATATTTCGCATGGTGGCCAGACCCTCGGCATCTCCATCGGCCTCGCCCGGCATGGCACCAAAGACGTTGTTCCAATAGGTGGAGGCGACCACGGGCATCTGGTTGATAGTGAAGTACTTGTTGAGTACATCGAAGGTGGTCGACGTGCCGCCACGGCGGGCGACGGCGACCGCGGCGCCCGGCTTGTGCGCAAAGGCCTTGCTGCCAGCATAGAATGCGCGGTCGAGAGCCGAGAGGATGCGTCCACTGGGATGCGCATAGTAGACGGGGGAGCCAAAGACAAAGCCATCTGCCTGCTCGGCGGCGGCGATCAGTTCGTTCGCCACGTCGTCGTCAAAGGTGCAGCGGCAATCGAGCTTGCCGCACTGACCACAGCCAATGCAGTCGCGAATGGGCTTGGCGCCCAGCTGGAACACCTTGGTATCGATGCCCTCGGCGTTAAGTTGCTCGGCGACCTCGGCGAGTGCGCGGGCGGTATTGCCGTTTGCCTTGGGACTGCCGTTGACCAAAAGAACCTTCATCACAAACTCCCTCTGCTGTTGGTGACTTCTGCAGAGGATTATCGCACGAGAGGGAAGATGGCGTGGGGCGCGATGCGAAACGGTTTGTGTTTCACATCGCGCCCCGTGGTGCTAGTCCAGCTTGGTGCCCGGTACTTGCGGCGCCTCTTTAAGCAGCGCTTTGAGTTCATTCAGAATGGAAACGGGCTGTCGGTCGACGGCGTCCAGATGAAGCGTAGCCACGCGAATGGGCGGTTGGTATTCAAGCGATCCGATGAGCACAGGCGAACCCAGGAACCGCTCGATTTCCTCTGCAATCGCGTTGGTCTCTTCGGGATCAAGGTCGTCGAAAAGCGCCACGAATGTCGGTCCTGTTGAGCGGAACAGGCGGCCCTTGCCGCGCGAACAATCCATGAGGCAGGCGGCGCTTTCGGCGAGCACGCGGTCGCCTGCGTCGAATCCAAAGCGGGCATTGACCTCGGCGATATCGTCGATCTTAATGGCAATAAAGCCAGCCTCGCGCGGCACGCGGCGCATCTCTCCAATAGCGTTGACCAGGGCGTGGACATCGCCCAGACCCGTTACCGAGTCGGTCGTATCTGCCAGGCTGCGGTTGATAATCATGCCCACGTACATGTTAGGCTCGGTATCGGTGCCGTCCAAACGGTAGCCCGTGCAGTCGCAAAGCACGTACGCTCCGGTAGCATCCATCACGCGATACTGCATGTAGTGGAAGTGCCACGTGCCGTTTATCACCATGTCGAGCTCGGCGTGTACGTTATCGCGATCTTCGGGGTGAACGCGGGCAAGCCACATATCGAGCGAGTTGTAAGGGTGCTGGGAGGGCAGGCCAAAATCGCGTACGGCATTAACCGACCATTGCGATTCGCCGGTATCGAGATTGAGGATAAACGGATAGCGTGTCTCGGAGCTCATGGAGATCGCCTGGAACACGCGGTCGTTGCAGGGAAGTTGATCGGCAATCGGCCGCATCGGTGCGTTGTCTTCTTTCGGTTGCTGCACGCGGTGCATAAGCTTATAGCGATACATTTTGCGATCGGCATCCATCGTCATCTGGCGACGCGTATCGCCTGCAAGCGGGTCGACGTGCGAGCAACCAAAACTAAAACTGGCGATCATGGGCGCCTTGCCGTCTGATGTTGCCTCGACAAGATCGGTACGTGTCCGCTCCAAGCGCTGCTCGAGCTCGGCTTCGCCTGTCGTGGGAGACACGAGTACAAATTCATCTCCACCGATACGGAACAGCATTTCATCGTGCTCCATTGCCTCGGTGAGCGCGCGGCAGATGCCCAGAATGTAGCGGTTGCCTTCGGCGTGGCCAAACTTATCGTTGCAGTGCTTGAGATGGTCGATGTCAATATAGGCGCAGGTAAAGGGAGTGCCTTTGAGCCAGAGCTGATCGACATGGCGGTCGAGTCCACCGCGGTTGCCAAGATTGGTGAGCGAATCGACATAGGCGCTGCGCTCAAGCAGCTGGCGTTCTTGTTGCAAGACGGCGAGCGTTTTCTGCAGTTGCTCGCCGATGGAGCGCAGCTCCGTGGGCAGTGCCGCGACATCGAGCTCGGCGGTTGAGGTCCCGTTCGCGAGTCGCTGAAGATGGGCAATGATTGATTGCTCGCCCAGGCGATACGACTCGTTCATGATGGATAACCTCCTTAGGTGACAGGATGCTCCGTATCATATCCCCAATTCGGTTTGAATTGGGGATATGAGTTAGCCAATGGGGACAAATGCTCCCCTAGACGGTGGTGTTTTTGCGCGCGAGCGTATCAGTTGCCGGCGCCGCCATCGAGCAATATCTCAAAATCCTCCACCGGCATGGGGCGGTGGTAGAGGAACCCTTGTGCGTAGCGGGCGCCCATCTGTCGCAGTATGTTCGCCTGCTCATTTGTCTCGACGCCTTCGACCACGACGGGCAGGTGCAACGATTGCGCCATCTCGAGCATAGACGACACGATCTGCGCGCTGCGGCCTTGATCGCGGTCGGTGGGCACAAAGGTGCGGTCGAGCTTGATGACGTCGACGTTGACGTTCTTGAGCATCGCGAGCGTGGACTGGCCAGTGCCAAAATCGTCCATATAGGTCGAGAAGCCGCGGGTGTGCAGGTCGGCTGTCAGTTTGTCCACGGCCTCGGACTCCCCCGTATAAGCCGTCTCGGTGATCTCGATACGCATGAGCTCGGGCGGTAGGCTGTATTGGGCGGCGAGCGCCCCCATATGTTCGGCAACGTCGCAGGCAAGGATATCCACGCGCGACACATTAAGCGAGACTGGAACCACGCGAAGTCCTCGATCGATGCGCTCACGCAGCCACGAGGCGACACCTTGCCAGATGTACTTGTCGAGCGTCACCACAAAGCCGCTTGCCTCGAGTGCGGGGATAAACGTTGCGGGCGAAATGAGAGAGCCGTCCTTGTCAATCCAGCGGGTGAGCGCTTCGGCGCCAATAATCTGACCGGTTTCCATATCGACCTGGGGCTGCAAGTGGTAGGTAATACGACCATCTGAGAGCGCGTACTGGAACTCGGTGAGGGTGCGGTGGAACGCGACTTCGCGCTCGTACTCCGTGGGGCAGAAAATGGCAATGCGCTCCTTGAAGTCGTTTTTGGCGCGTCGATTGGTAAACATTGCCTTAGCCTGCGCATCGATGGTGATTTCCTCATTGGAGTCGATGGGGTAAACGCCCATGGACGGCCAGAAACCTACGCCGTCATCATGCCTGGCTACGGCCTCGCGAACGCGGTTGTAGATTTGATGGACGGTGATGTGCTTAAAGGGGATGAGCACGCAAAAGTCATCTTGGCCCCAGTACCCTGCGACGCCCATATCGGCATTCTCGATGTCCTTGAGGACCGTGCCCACATCGGCGAGTACGCGGTCGCCCTCGGCCTGGCCGTGCCATTCATTAAACAGGCGCATGTGGCCCATGTCGACCGTGGCGATGCACCAGGTGCCGTCGCGCCTTGCCTCGAGAAATGCGTTGGCGCGCCGCATAAACTCGCTGGGGCGGTAGAGGCCGGTGAGCGTGTCGATGCGTTCGGCGATTGCGCTCTTGCGTTCGATTTCGGGTATGGGGAGGCTGTCGTTGGGAACAAGTCCACCGGCCGTGCGAAGGCGACGGTCGAGTTCGCCTAAAACAGCGGTCGCTTGATGGGTTAAGCGCTCGTAAAAGGCCGGGACGAGAAGACAGACGGGGGTAATGGTGTCGTCCGCGATTCGAACAGGAGCGAAAACGGCTTCTTTAAGATGATGGGTCAGTTGCTCGAATGCCTCGTGGCCCAAATCGTTGCTGAGCACGACGAACTGGGCGTTTCGTGAGCGGAAGACGCGACTCCTGCCGCGGGTGATCGACAGCATACGGCCTGCGTATTCGGCGAGCATGTTGTCGACGGCCTCGGCCCCATAGAGCTCGTTGAGCTTTGCCGTGCCGCGAACGCGGACCGCTATAAGCCCCGTCTCGCAACGGTCGCGACGGCAGGCATCGATAGCGTTAATCAGCATGCGCTGCGTTCCGAGGCCCGTAGCGGCGTCGACGGTTTCGGCGAGTGAGTGGTTGACGAGCTCGCCGACATAGAGCGAGGGGGTATTTCCGTCGCCGTCGATACGAAACCCGCGAGCGCGGCAAAGGACGTAGTCGCCCGCGGCATTGCGCATACGGTACTGCATGACGCGGCGGTGTTTGGAGCCGTTGTAGATTTGGTCGATATCGCTGGTATAGGCCTCAAGGTCATCGGGATGGACACGCGTTTTCCAGTAATCGTGGCAGTTGTCTATATGCTCGGAAGGAAGACCGAGATCGCGCAAGGCGCCTTGTGACCAAAGGGTGCGATGCTTGTCCAAGTTCTCGATAAAGCAATAACGGCCTTCGTTGAGCATCGAAAAGGCATCGAAAACGCGGTCGCTTATTTCGAAGTCGTCGGCGTGGACTTGTGTGATATTGCGTCGATCAAGGTGTATGGCATGGCGTAGCTTGTAGTCGTACATGCGATGGTCGGCATCGAGTGTCATGCGATTGGAAGCTTCGCCCAGGGCGGGGTCGGCGTGTGCCACTCCGTAGCTAAACGAGTGAGGCATTTCGGAATCGTTGTTTTTGAGCAGGATCGTTCGGCAGTGTTCCAGACGTTCGGCGAGGTCGTCCTCGGTTGCAATCGTAGATAGGATGGCAAACTCGTCGCCGCCTATGCGAAACGCCGCCTCGTCAGCTTTCATATACAGCTTGAGATAGAGGCTTACCTGCAAGATGTAGCGGTTGCCCTCGTCATGCCCAAAGACGTCGTTGCAGTGCTTAAGGTTATCGATATCGATGAACGCCATGGTAACGGGGGCGTCCTGCTCCCAGAGCTCCTCGAGGGAACGGGCAAAGCCGCCGCGGTTGCCAAGCCCGGTGAGCTGGTCGGTAAAGGCCGTCCTAATCAGATCATCCTGACGCTCGAGAAGGTCACGGACGGTCTTTTCGAGCGTTTCGGTGTAATTGCTGACAGTATCCATGTTCTAAGCGGCTTTCTGAGGTCGGGGCGGATTGCGTCGGGCGAGCTCGTTGTGTACACGCGTCGTTGCTCAGCGTTTTGCGTGTATCCAGGCCCCCGCCTTGCTGCGTTGTTGAGTTACTTTGCCGGCTAATGTTCGCTGTTGATAACCGCTGAGTAGTATAAACAACAGTACGCAATTATATATGGGTGCACATGCTGTGAGCGGCTATTATTCGACAAGCGGTACCGCGACGATGCGATGTTCGATGAAAATGCGACTGAGACGATATATGTTGACGGGTATACTTGTCCCGTTTTAAAACGCAGGAACGGAGATGGTCGCATGGCACAGTCAAATATGACGCGCACGGTGGGGCTGGCACTCGAGGGAGGCGGCTACCGCGGTATGTATACGGCGGGCGTGCTCGACGTTTGGATGGAGCACGGTTTGACCTGCGACCATATGGTGGGTGTCTCGGCGGGCGCGGCGTTTGGCTACAACTTTAAATCGCGCCAGATCGGCCGCGCCATTCGCTACAACAAGGCCTATTGCGCCGATAAGCGCTATGCGGGTGTGACCAGCTGGCTGCGAACCGGTGATATGTTCAATGCTGATTTTGCCTATCACGAGGTGCCCATCGAGCGCGATCCCATCGACCTGGAGGCATATCGCGCCTGCCCCATGCGGTTTACGTGCGTGTGTACCGATATCGAGACAGGCAAGGCCGTCTATCATGACCTGCCCTATGGCGACGAGAGGGATATCGAGTGGATCCGGGCGTCGTCGGCGATTCCTGTGGCGACGCGTCCTGTCGCTATTGACGGGCATAAATATCTGGATGGCGGCGTGGCTGATTCTATTCCCAGCGCATGGCTGTTTGCGCAGGGGTATGACCGCAACGTGGTGGTGCTGACGCAGCCGGCGGGCTTTGTAAAGCAGCCCAACAGTGTGATGCCCATGCTGCGTCGCGTGTTCCGTCACTACCCGGCGTTTGTCGCAGCACTTGAGCATCGGCATGAGGTCTACAATGCCACGCTCGATGACCTGGCACGTCGCGAGGCTGCCGGCGAGATCTTTGTGGTGCGGCCGAGCGAATCGGTGAAGGTGCCGTCGCTGTGTCGCGAGCCCGATGAGCTCGAGCGTATCTATCAGATCGGCCGCCACGATGCGGAGTCGTCTTTGCCGGCGTTGGAGACCTACCTGGCGGGGTAGAGCAACTTGCCGTGTGCTCGGCGGAAAGCGCGTCCCAGAATCGGCACCCAGAACGGGATGCAGTTTCCCGGACGGGAGGGTTTTGGAAACGGCGTCCCAGAATTTGCGTCTGGAATGGGATGCGGTTTCCCAACGGAGCCTCATGCGGAAAGCGCATCTCGGAATGGACGTCCAAACTGGGATGCGCTTTCCATTGCTGAAGATATGAGGCCGCGGAGCAGCTGCTCGGCCTATGTCTATGCCTGCTGCCAGGTGTCGACGAGCTCCTTGGCGGCGGCGTAGGGGTCGTCGGCACTGCAGACGGCGCTCACCACAAAGAAGCCGTCGACGCCGGTTGCCTTGAGCTGCGGCAGGTCGGCCGTCTTGACGCCGCCGCCCACCACGATGGGCACGGGGCTTGCCGCGTGGAGTGCGGCCAGGTCCTCAAAGCTCTTGGTGATGATGGAGCCGTCGGCCGCGCGTCCGCAGTCGCGCTTGGTCTCGGTTTCGTGGAGTGGGCCGATGCCCAGGTAGTCGACTAGGCTCATGTCGGCGGTCTTGACGTACTCGAGCATCTCCTCGCAACGGGCCGAAAGGCCCACGATGGCATCGGGGCCCAGAAGCTTGCGGCAGACCTCGACGGGAATATCGCTCTGACCCACGTGCACGCCGTCGACAGCAATGCCCTGCTCGCGCGCGGCGAGCACGCAGTCAAGGCGGTCGTCGATCAGCAGGGCGACCTGACCGGTCTTGCCGGCCTGTGCGATTGCCTGCGCGGCGTCGCCGGTCAGCGCGATGATCTCGCGGGCACTTGCCACCTTGGAGCGCACCTGGATGCAGGTAAAACCTGCGTCGAGCGCCTGGGCCACTACATCGCCCACGGGACGTCCCAGCGTGTTTTCGGGGCCGAGTACCAGATAGGCCGAGATATCAAGGTTGTCGCGGATACTCATCGTGCTTCCTCCTGCTTTTTGATCTGTGCTTCCATGCGCTCAAGCTTGCCGGTCATGGTGTCGGTAAATCCGGGTCGAATATCGGCTTTGAGCACGACTTCGGTGCGGATGCCCTTGCTCGCTAACACAAAGGTTGCGTCGCGCACGACCTGCATGACCTCGTCCCAGTCGCCCTCGATCTCGGTGAACATCGAGGTGGTGCGGTTGGGAAGGCCGCTCTCGCGAATGACGCGCACGACCTCGGCGACCTCGGCGGACAGCTCATCGCCGGTGCCGCACGGGGCGATGGCCACGGCGACGAGCGTGTTCATGCCGGCGTTGGTTGCGGGTTCGGACATGGCTTATGCCTCCTCGAGCTCGAGTCGGTTGTCGGCGATGTCTTGGGCGGTTGCGCGGTAGAGCTCGTCGATAAAGGCGACCTTAAAGCTTGCCGGGGCATCGGCGACAGCGGCGGCACGCGTGCCGGCGACGTTGTAGACGGCGGTGCCGCAGATGGCTGCCGTAAACGGATCGGCAGCGCAGGCGTACACAGCCAGCACGCCGCCCTGCGAGCATCCGCAGCCGGTGATCTTGGACATGAGCGGGCTGCCGCCGTGGGATTTGGCCACGGTCGTGCCGTCGGTAATCAGGTCGACTTCGCCCGAGACCACCACGGCGCCGCCGGTGTAGCGGGCGAGCGCCACGGCGGCATCGCGGGCGGCGTCGACCGTGTCGGTGGTATCGACACCGCGCACGCGGCTCAGATCGGCCGCCTCGCCCTCAAGACCCCACAGGCCGGCGAGCGCGATAATCTCGGAGGCGTTGCCGCGCACGATGGCGGGCTTGTACTGCTTGAGCTCGTTTACCAGCTGGGTGCGCAGGCTACCGATGCCCAGACCCACCGGATCGAGCACCCAGGGCTTGCCGGCGTCGTGTGCCGCCTTGGCTGCGCGGGGAATCGTCTGCTCGTAGATGGGGAAGAGCGTGCCCATGTTGAGATAGATGGCGCCGCCGCCGGCAACGAGTGCCTCGCCCTCGTCGGGCAGATAGACCATGGCGGCCGAACCGCCCACGGCGAGCTGCGCGTTGGCGACAAAGTCAATCGTCACCGTGTTGGTGATGGAGCCCGCCATCGGATTGGTGGCTCGAATCTCCTCTACGGCCTTGACCACATTTTGCTTAAGCTGTTCCGAATCAATCACTGCACATGCCTCCTTGGCATAGAAAAGGGGCGCTGTGCATAGACAGCGCCCCTGTAAAGGCGGCATGCTCCCTACGCCAGCATTAACTGACAGGTTCAAAGGATTGGGCCCTATGCCCTCTCAGCCTTGTGGTTTGCACCGCCGGCACTCCCGCATCGAATCTGTTGCTCCCTATACTAGCGCACCTGCCAAAAAGGGACAGGTTTATTTTGGCAGGTGGCAACAGGGGCGCTGCATTTTCCCAGATAAAACCTGCCAAAATAAACCTGTCCCTTATTGGCAGGTCGTTACAATGGTTACGGTGAAAATGACTGGGGGACTCTATGATCAAACTTGTGCTGACCGATATGGACGATACGCTGATTCCAGCCGGGCATGACGGCGCCAGCGACTACGCCATCGAGGGCATTCATGCCATGCAGGCGGCGGGTCTGCACTTTGGCCCGGTTTCGGGTCGCCAGCCGTCCGCGATGGGCTGGATGTTCAAAAATCGTTCCGAGTGCTTTTCGACCGGTGCGTTCTGCAACGGCCAAGTCATGTTTGTCGACGGTCAGGCGGTCGCTTCGCGCGCGACCGACAACGATGCCCTGATGCGTCTGGCCAATTACCTCGAGCAAGAGACCGACGATACCTATCTAAAGGTCTACAGCCTGGGTGACGACTTTTGGGATAACGATGCCTATTGCGTGACGAGCGACCCCGAGCGCGTGCGTCGCGCCATGGAGTCGGGCGGCAACGCATGGCTCAAAGGCGAAGAGGCCCCGTGCCGTCCCGTCGTCGATGACGCGCCGGTGTTCAAGGCGAATATCTGGAGTGCCCGTTCGCGCGAGGAGCTCGCGGAGCTACGCGAGCGCGTTGCCGCTGAGGTGCCGGAACTCTCGCTTGTGTTTCCCAACAACCGAGTGCGCCTGTTCGATATCCTTCCAGCAGGTTGGGACAAGGGTTGCGCCGCGCTGGAGCTGGCGCGCGCTTTGGGCCTGACGCCCGATGAGGTGGCCGTATTTGGCGATTCCGATAACGACCTGCCCATGATCGGTGCCGTTCCCAACTCCGTTGCAGTCGCCAATGCCAACGAGGCCGTCACGGCTGCCGCACGCTGGCATATCGGCGCTGCGGCAGATGATGCGGTTGCCGGGGCTCTGCATCAGATTGCCGCTTGTGCCGCGACGGGGGAGATGCCGCCGTTTATGCGTCAGATGGATGCGACGGGTTTCGACGTCACGAACGTCTAGGGAGAAAGCTATGAAGCTTCAGCAGCTCAGGTATGTCGTCAAGGTTGCCGAATGCGGCAGCATTACCGAGGCCTCGCGCCGGCTCTTTGTGTCGCAGCCTTCGATTACCGCATCGATCCGCGATCTCGAAAACGAGATGGGCGTGCACATCTTTGAGCGCACCAACAAGGGTGTCATTGTGTCCGAGGAAGGCGAGACCTTCTTGGGCTACGCGCGCCAGGTACTCGACCAGGCCGACCTGCTCGAGGGCAAGTACAAGGGCGCATCCGAGCAGGTGCCGCACTTTAGTGTGAGCTGTCAGCATTATTCCTTTGCCGTTAACGCGTTTGTTGACGTGATCCGCGAGTTCGATGCCGCGCGCTACGACTTTACCCTGCGCGAGGAGCAGACCCACGAGATTATCGAGGACGTCGCGCACATGAAAAGCGAGCTCGGCATCCTGTATCTGTCGGAGCACAATCGCGAGGTCATCGAGCGCATGCTGGCGGCCAACGAGCTCGTATTCGAGGGGCTCTTCTGCGCCACGCCGCATGTCTTTGTGTGTGCCGACCATCCGTTGGCTGACCGCTCCAGCGTGACGCTCGAAGACCTCGAGGACTACCCATTCTTGTCCTATGAGCAGGGCAGCTATAACTCGTTTTACTATTCCGAGGAGCTGACCTCGACCTTTGAGCGTCGCAAGAATATTCGCGTGCGCGACCGTGCGACGCTGTTCAACCTGGCCATGGGCCTCAACGGCTACACGGTATGCTCAGGCGTGATCAGCCATGAACTTAACGGCCCCGGTATTATCTCCATTCCGCTCGATGTAGACGAGTACATGGAGATCGGCATCATCACGCGCAAAAATACGACGCTCACGCGCTACGGCCAAGCCTATATCGACGCGATCCGCCAGCATATTTAGCCTTTTGAATGGCGCCGCATTTAAACTTGGCGCCGTTCGATTTACCGCGAACGTCCCAGGATGAGGCTGTATTTCGAGCCACATGTCCCATTAACCGTTGCCCCCTCGCATTACCATCAAAGTGAGCCGCTATGCGAGGGGAGGTCGCCATGGATCGGATATATACCGATAGCTGGCGTTTCCCCATGCCGCTTATGTGCGCGGCGTTTGAGCCCGGAACGCTCGACAAAACCCTCGACGTGATGCTCAAAGATGACTATGGCGTTATCGCGCGTGCCGAGGCGCACTACTATCGCGGTTGCCCCGATGAGGCACAACGCCTAGCAGAGCCGTACTTACTATCGGATGACCTTTCGCTCCGTCTTTCGGCATGCCTGTTGTGCGCCTATGCAAATCTGTCGCTGAATCGCGCATTGGCGGCGCGCCGCTGCCTTGCGTATCTCAAGGAAACAGGGAAGGGTCAAAGGACGACAAAGGATCCACGCGTCCAGGCTTCATATATGCTGCTTGCGGCGAGCGCCTGTGTGCTGCTGCATTTTCCCTCGCCGGTGTCACGCGGCGAATTCGATTTATATGCATCGCTGCTGCCCGAGGGGCTGCGCCTGTTTGCAACCTATGCACTGGCGCACCGTGCCTACCTCGACGGCGATTACGGACGCTGCGTGGGTATGGCGGAGAACGCCTTGTCGATGAAGCAAGAAAGCTATCCCGTCCCTGAGGTCTTCTTGCACCTGATTGCCGCCGTTGGGTGGATTAACCAGCGCGAAGCTGACCGCGCGAACGCTCATTTTATGCGTGCCTGGCAGATTGCGCAGCCCGACGGTCTGATTGAAATCGTCGGCGAGCATCACGGGCTTTTGCAAGGCGTGTTGGAGTCATGCCTAAAGAAGGGCCATCCGCAGGAGTTCGCGGAGATCATCAAAGTTACCGAGCGGTTTAGCCGCGGTTGGCGTCGTGTGCATAATCCGGGGGCGGGCGCCACCGTTGCCGAGAGCCTGACTACGACGGAGTTCGCCATCGCTATGCTGGCCTGTCGCGGCTGGACCAACGATGAGATTGCCGCTCACATGGGTATCTCGCGTGGCACGGTTAAGAATCGCCTGTCGAACACCTACGCCAAGCTGGGCATAACGAGTCGCGCCGCGCTGAAACAGTTTGTATTGCTGTAGGCGACTGGGCGGGTGCGCCTGTTTTGGACGAATAATTGAATCGGGGTCGTTCAAACGAGGCGCGGCCGCCGGTGGGAGGTCCGGCGGCCGCTTACCATGGGACGGTGCGCGCCCGAATTGATCGAGCGTCACGAGACTTGGAGTTACGAGCGCTTGCGGCTGGTAAAGATGCCGGCGACGACGGCCGCCATGCCCGTAATGGCAGCGGCGACGGCACCCATAATGGAAGCATCACCCGTGGCCGCGAGCGTGTCCTTGGCGTTGACATGCTTAATGGTCGCGGCGGCGGTCGTTACCTTAGGCTTCGACTCGGGCTTTGCCGGGGGCGTCTCCACCGGAACGATGACGGCGCGCTTGGCGATGGCGTCGCTGTACAGGTCTGTAATCACGTCGCTGGCGGTGCCGATGGTCTGTCCACGCTGGTGCATGATGTCATCGGTTTCGTTGTCAACGAAGTGTACGTCACAAATGCGTCCACCGTCAGGTGTTTCGATAATGCTGTCGACGATATCGATCGTACCGGAAATGCTTCCGTCGCCGCTGTTGACAACGGCCAAAATGGCGGCGGTATCACCTTCTGCCGTTACGCGGCTGCGCGTGATGGAGATGGTCGCGGGCGTTAGGCCGTTCTCGGTAATGGCGATGATGCCAAACGTGCGGGCAGTCGCATCTGGCTCGACTACAACAAAGTCGCTATAGCAGATGGGTGGCAAGGGCTGGTTGCCATTGTCGCGGTTGATGTAGTGAGCAATGGCCTCGACGGTTGAATCGCTGATAAAGATGCGCCCGCCAGAGCCGCCGGGGTAGAAATTATACGAGCTGATTCCAGCGGCATTTTCGCCTTCGGCATATGCGTGAACGAGCGAGCCGTTTTTAATGGTGATGTCACCCTCGTCGGTGTAGATGGCGGTGGGGCTGTCTTCGCGCGCTGGGTATGCATACGCTCGTACGGTCGCCGCATCAATGGTCAGGCCATCGAAGGCATATATGCCGCTGCCGAATCCCTGAGCGGTTAGCGTGCTGTTGGATACCGTGAGGGTTTCTTCGGCGACGATGCCGCAGTCCTGCTCGGAGCGCGTGTCAACTGTGCCACCACCGGTTATGGTTATGTCGCCGTCGGCAAGGATGCCCTCGGCGCCCGCGCCCTTGGCGGTGACAGTTCCTGTTCCGCTGATCGTCATATCGCCCTCGGAATATAAGGCGTTGCCTTCTGCTGTTGCCGTCAGGGTGCCCGTTCCGGAGATGTTGAGCTCGGCACTCTCGCTGGTGCCGTCCCAGACGGAGATGCCATCTCCTCCGTCGTTGGCAACCGTATTGGTGCCCTCGTAACTCACGTTAAGCTTGCCGCCGGCAGCGATGCCTCCGCCGTTATAACCATTGAGCGTCATGTCGTCGGCGCCGTCCCAGGCCCACGTGCTGCCGTCGACCTCGACCCATTCTGCTGCAAACGAGATGCTCGGCATGAGCAGCGAGCTCACGGTAAGTGCGCAGGTCAGGCCGCAAACAATGCGGCGAGTTACGCGGCGCCAGCTGCCACAGGTGAGAACGGCGCGCTGGCGCACGGGGGTCTCGGCGTAATGGAGTCCTGTAGTGCGATCGGTGCGGCGCGTGGGGGTCGTGAACGTGGTCATGGTCGCTCCTATCTCTCGCGTGGCCTTGTGCGGTCACCACTAAGCGTATGGGCGATAGGGCAGAGCTGCTAGTGCCATATGGGCACGAAAATGGCTATTTGCACTGGCGGATATGGGATAGCTTGGCTCGACGATCCGTTGGTGTGCATATAGAAGTTTCCTATATCAAACTGTTATAAACGTATATTTTACGATGGCCATATGAGCGCTCATACTCTGTCCCAGTAAAGCAACCAATACAAAGGGAGATATCTATGAGCACTTTAATCCAACCGAACGCGCCGTTTCGCGCTGATATCGTCGGCAGCTTTCTTCGTCCGCAGGCCGTAAAGGATGCCCGCGCTGCCTATGCGGCAGGCACGCTTGATGCCGAGGGGCTTAAGGCCGTCGAGGAAGAGGCTATTCGCGACCTGGTGGACAAGCAAAAGGCCGCCGGCCTGCAGGTCATCACCGATGGCGAGTTCCGCCGCAGCTACTGGCACCTCGATTTTATGTGGGGGCTGAACGGCGTCGAGCGTCGCACCTCGCGTACGGGCTATATGTTCCACGATGAGGAAACCACCGCCGACACCGCCGTGGTAACCGGTCCCATTAGCGGCGAGAACCATCCGTTCGTCGAGCACTTCAAATTTGTCAAGGCGCTCGAGGGGGAGGGCCAGGTCGCGCGGCAAACTATTCCGGCGCCGATCCAGACGTTCTCCGAAGTCACGCTCGACCGCTGCGATGGCCAACAGGAGAGCCTGCGCGCTGTCTATAAGACCGACGAAGAGCTCGCCGACGCCATCGCGGCGGCATACCGCACCGTGATTGCCGACCTGTATGCCGCAGGCTGCCGCAACATTCAATTTGATGACTGCACCTGGGGCATCTATTGCGATACCGACTTTGTGGCAAAGACTGGTATGAGCCCGGTCGACCTGCAAAAGGTGTCCGAGCTGGGCGTGGCGCTCAACAACGCCGCCATCGAGGGCAAGCCCGACGACCTGGTCATCAATACGCATGTATGCCGTGGTAATTACCACTCTACCTATGCCTTCGAGGGCGGCTACGACCCCATCGCGCCGTACCTGTTCGCACACGAGAGCGTCGATGCGTTCTACCTTGAGTTCGATACGCCGCGTGCCGGCGGTTTTGAGCCGCTGAAGTACGTTGCCCCCGGCAAGAAGGTCGTGTTGGGCCTGGTGACCACCAAGGCCGCTGAGCTTGAGGACGAGGATGCCATTGTCGAGCGCATTCACGAGGCTGCAAAGTATGTTCCGCTCGAGAACCTGTATCTGTCGCCCCAGTGTGGCTTTGCCAGCTGCGAGATTGGCAACAAGCTGACCGAGGACGAGCAGTGGGCGAAGATCGCGCTGGTCAGGCGCATCGCCGAACGCGTTTGGAAGTAGCGGTAACGTTCGCAGGTGACGGCGCGTGCGAGACATGGTGCATCGCGTACAATGGTTCGGATCGTATCGTTCGGGCAGGTTATCCGATATGCCCGATCGCCCTTCCATTCGAAAGGACATCCATGTCCCAGTCTTCGACGCCCGCCGTCACCGATGCCATCTACGACGCATCGTCGCTCGGCCGTCCGCGCATGTTTTTGCTCGGCCTGCAGCATCTGTTTGCCATGTTTGGCGCCACGGTGCTGGTGCCCGTGCTCACCGGCCTCTCGGTGTCGGCAACGCTTTTGTTTGCCGGCTTGGGCACGCTGCTGTTCCACTTCCTGTCGCGCGGTAAGGTGCCGGCATTTTTGGGTTCATCGTTTGCCTTTATTGCCGGTTATGCCGCGATTGCGCCCAACGGCGAGGCCGAGCTTTTGCCCTACGCCTGCCTGGGCGTAGCTTGTGCCGGCCTGCTCTATCCGGTGCTTGCGGCTCTGTTCCGCGCGTTTGGCGCCAAGCGCGTCATGCGCTTCTTCCCGCCGGTGGTGACCGGCCCCATCGTCATTTCCATCGGCCTGATCTTGGCAAGCTCTGCCATCGCCAACTGCCAGACCAATTGGCTTGTTGCCGTTGTCGCTGTGGCAGTGATCATCATCTGCAACATTTGGGGTCGCGGCATGGTCAAGATCGTGCCGATTTTGCTGGGCGTTGTGGTGAGCTATGCTGTTGCGGCTACGCTGGGCGAGGTTGACTTCTCGGGCGTCGCTGCCGCTCCCTGGGTTGGCTTGCCCGTTGTGTGGGATAACACCGTGTTTGCGCTCTTTGGGCCGCAGTTCGATAGTGGTCTTGCCACGACGGCCATCATCACCATCATGCCGCTGGCCTTTGCGACCATGATCGAGCATATCGGTGATATCTCGGCTATCGGCTCCACTTGCGAGCGTAACTACATCGCCGATCCTGGCCTGCATCGCACGCTGCTCGGCGACGGCCTTGCCACGATCCTGGCTTCGCTCTTTGGCGCTCCGGCCAACACCACCTATGGCGAGAACACCGGCGTGCTCGCTCTGACGCGCGTGTTCGACCCGCGCGTGATTCGCATTGCCGCGTGCTGTGCCATCGTGCTTTCGTTCTGCCCCAAGTTCGCTGCCGTGATCGCCGCCATGCCGGCGTGTGTAATCGGCGGCGTGTCGCTCGTGCTCTACGGCATGATCAGTGCCGTGGGCGTTCGCAACCTTATCGAAAACCAGGTCGATTTCCAGAACAACCGCAATGTGCTGGTTGCGGCTTTGGTGCTCGTGCTTTCGCTCGGCATTGCCTACAGTACCGCCGGTGCCATCGTGCTGGAGCTGGGCGGCGTGACGATTTCGCTTTCGGGCCTTGCCGTGGGCTCGCTGGTGGGCCTTGTGCTCAACGCCATCCTGCCCGGTAATGACTTTGAGTTCGATACTTCCGAGCTTGAGGAGACTGCTGAGTAGCAACTGCGTCCAGCTGAATCAAAAAATGGCGCCCATGCGTACGCGCGGGCGCCATTTTTAATGCGTCAACATCCAGTGGATGCCACGTGCCATGCGCAGATCGGTTTGGGCAAAGTGGTTGCCGGGGTTGAGCTCCAGCGTTGTTGGAATGCCGCGCTCGACGAGCGACGCTTCCATCGCGCGTGTGTCGTCGAGTACATGCCGCATCATGCGGTTGGGTGTCTTGGTCTCCTTTTTGCCGAGCGACAGGTAGACGGCGTCGGGTGTAACTGCCATCGCGTGCTCGTGAGCATAGTCGATAAAGCCAGGAAACCACAGGGACCCCGATGCGCTTGCGGCGCGGTCAAAGGCATCGGTTTGCCAGAGGGCCCAAAGCGAAAAGAGACCCGCCAGCGAATAACCGGCAATGCCACGCCAAGCAGGTGGCTGTGGGAGCGATAATTCGACCTTTGGGATTATCCGGTTCAGCAACTCATCAAGAAAACCGGCAGCTTGGCCGCCGAAAGGCTCGGCATCGCGTACGGTCCCGTCGCATGCCCAGGGGCTCAGCTCGCGATTCCAATCGAGCCCGCCAATGGCGACGAGGGTGAATGGCGGACAGCCGAGCTCTCGGCAGCGGTCATAAACATCACTACCGTCGCCCATGACCACGGGGAGGTAAATGACAGGTGCGCTTTCCGTATGCTCCGAATGAACGGTTATCTGCTTTTGATGCGCTTCCATGGTCTGCTTCTCTCAGTGTTGTGATATCGGCAGCCCCAATTGTCGCACGCCAGCGTATGCCGGTTGGACAGCATCAAGAACATTCGCGCGCGCGTCGTGCGGGCGCAAACAGGAAACGCCACCGCCGGAGGGGAGCTCGGCGGTGGCGTTGTTAAACGGTGCTGGGACTCGGGGCCTTCGCGGGAGCTGCCATGTGAGCAGAGGCGTCTATGAGTGCTTGCGGCTCACCACGGCGCCCGCGGCGATGGCGGCTGTTCCCGCAAGGGCGGCTGCCACGATGGCCGCACCCGAGGTGTCGCCGGTTGCCGCGAGCACGCCGGTAGTCTTGGCTTTCGTGATTGAAGCCGCAACGGCCTTGGTCGGCTTTGAGCCCTCAGGCTTGGGGTTCTGCTTGGACTCCGCGGGCTTGCTTTCTGCGGGCTTGGTCTCGTCGGGCATGGGGTCTTCCGGCTTGGCTACCTCGGGAGGTGCGATGACCATGCTCTTGGCGACAGCTTCGTTATAGGGGGAGTCGATCACAGCGTCGCCCGTGCCGATGGCTTGGCCTGCCTCGTAGATGCCGTCACGGAGCTTGCGATAGTCAATGACCTTGCCGCCTTCGGGCGTCTGGATGGCGGCGTTCTCAATCTTGATGGTGCCGATTGTCTTGCCGTCAGCGCTCATGGCACGGGCAAAGATTGCCGCTGTATCTCCTTCGGCCGTTACCTTGCTGCGGATGATCGAGACGACTGCGGGTGTGACGCCCTCGCTGGTCTGGGCGATGATGCCGATGTTCTCGCCTTGGGGCTCGGGGCTCGTCTCACCATCTTGGTTTTCGCTGTAGGGGATGGGGCCGTCGCCGTTCTCGACATAGCGGGCTATGGCCTTGACAACGGAGTCGCTGATGTAGATGTGGCCACCCTCCTCGTTGGGTCGATCGCTTCTGGTGGAGAATGCAGCCGAAACCTCGCCTTCCGCAAACGCGTCCACGGTGGAGCCGTTCTTGACGACGATGTCGCCCGGATAGGTGAAGAGGGCGATGGCGCCACCGTATCTGCCTTTACCTGCACGGACCGTCACGTTTGCATGATCGAGGGTGATGCCCTTGTAGGCATAGACGCCATATTTAACACCGTTTACGTTGAGGGAGGCGTTTGTGGCTGCGAGGCTGCCCTTGGCCTCGACGGCAGCGTCTTTCTCGGAGCTTGCCTTGACCTGGCTGCCGTCCGAGATGTTGATATTGCCGCCGCTCCAAAGGGCCTCACCATCAGCTGAGCTTGCCTCGACCGTCCCGCCACCCTTGATGGTGAGGTTCTTGTCGGTTCCAATACCCTTGTCCTCGGTAGCCCTGGCGGTGACGGCTCCGCTGTCGTCAATCGTGATATTACCGTTTGCCCTGATGCCATCCGATGCACCCGTGGCGTTGACGTTGCCCGAACCTTTGATAGCGAGATCACCCCCGGCATTTATGGCGTCAAACCCAGTGCTCGTGGCGTTGACGGATCCGGCTCCGTCGATGTTGATATTACCCGTGGAGAGGATAGCGTCCTCAGTAGATGTCACGCTGAGCGTGCTGCCCGCGTCGCCTTGGATATTGAGCTCGGCGTTCTCGTTAGTGCCATGAGAAACGTTGATGCCTTCGATCCATTCGGCAGTGACGATGTTGGTCCCCGAGTAATTCACGTTGAGCTTGCCTGCGGCCTGGATCTCGCCGCCGTTATAGTTGTTGAGCTTCAAGTCGTCGGCGCCGTCCCACGACCAGGTACCGGCCTCGTCGCTCGCTGCGGTGTTGTACTTGTTGCCGCCGACCTTGACCCATTCCGCCGCGAGCGAGACGCTCGGCATGAGCAGCGAGCTCACCGTGAGCGCGCACACGGCACCTACGACGATGCGGCGCGTCACGCGGCGCCAACTGCCGTGCGCGAGTCCTATGCGACGGCGAACGTCGGGTTCGGCAACATGGGTTCCGGCGGTAGTGTCATTGCGTTTGGGGGTCGTGAACAAGGCTGCCATGGTTGCTCCCGTTCTCATAGGGCCTATACGGCTAGATTCAGCGTATCTGCTGGATGTTGCCGGCGGTAGTGCCGTTTGGAGGGCAAAATGGCCAAAATGGGGGAGAAACAGGCCGCACGCCGGCGCAGGGACCGACGCTAAAAGAAAAGCGCGGGGCCGCATGGCGACTCCGCGCTTTATTGTTCAGCTTTTGCAGCCTTGCCCTTACGCTACGAAGAAGTAGACGGGGAAGGCAAGGGCCGCGATCCACCCGTCCTGTGCGAAAAAGTGTTTACGAGCGTTTGCGACTCGCCAGGGCGCCTGTGACGATAGCGGCCGTTCCTACAAGGGCGGTCGCTATGATGGCTGTGCTCGAGGCGTCGCCGGTTGCCGCGAGCTTGCCGGTGGTCTTGGCTCCCGTGGCTGCAACTGCAACGGTCTTGGTCGTCTTCGTGCCCTCGGACTTGGAACCCTCGGGCTTGGTCTCGCCGGACTTTTCCTCGGGTTTGATCTCCTCGGGAGGCGCGATGAGCGTGCGCTTGGCGACTGCTTCGTTGTAGGGGGAGTCGATCACGTCGTCGCCCGTGCCGATGGTTTGACCCGCTTCGTAGGAGATGCTGGGGCCGTACTCTTCTTCGTAGCGATAGTTAATGATCTTGCCGCCTTCAGGCGTCTGGATGGTGGCTCCTTCGATTTCGATGGTGCCAATCGCCTTACCATCCGCGCTCATGGCAAGGGCAAAGATTGCCGCCGTGTCTCCCTCGGCCGTGACCTTGCTGCGGAGAATCGAGATGGTTGCGGGCGTGATGCCCTCGTAGGTCTGGGCGAAGATACCGATGTTCAGACCCCTAGGCTCAGGGATGACCGCGCCGCTTTGGTTGTTGCTGTAGTGATCGGGGCCATCGCCACCGGTCTCGACATAGCGGGCTATAGCCTTAACAACGGAGTCGCTGATGTAGATGTGGCCGCCAGCGACGTTTGGCTGGTGGTTTCTGGTAGAGATTGCAACCGAGAATTTGCCTTCCGCGAACGCGTCCACGATGGAACCATTCTTGATGACGATGTCGTCCCCGTCAGTGATGAGGGCGATGGCCTGGCCGCCGCTCGCGCTTGTGCGGACCGTCACGGTCGCGTGATCGAGCGTAACGCCCTTGTAGGCATAGACACCATATTCAACACCGCTTGCGTCAAGGGAGGCGTTCGTGACCGCGAGACTGCCCTCAGTGTCGACGGCAAGATCTCCCTCGGAGTTCGCCTTGACCTGGCTACCGCCCGAGATGTTAATGCCGCCGTCAGCCCAAATCGCCGCTTCTTCTATCGAGCTTGCTTCCACCTTGCCACCGCCTTTGATGATGAGGTCACTGCCCGCGGAGATGCCGTAACTTTCGTTTCCTTTAGCGATTACTGTGCCAGAGGAATCGATGGTGGTCTTGCCCTTGGATTGGATGCCTTCGGTGCCTCCCGTAGCATTCACGGTGCCCGAGCCCGTGATAGAGAGATCGCCCTTTGCCTCAATTCCGTCGGCAGTAGTGCTCGTGGTGTTCACGGTGCCTGGGCCAGAAATGGAGAGGTCGCCTGTGGATTTAATTGCATCGGTCTCGGCTGCCACATTGAGCTCATCCGTGCTATTCGAGCTCGTTATGTTCAACTCTGCTTTCTGGCTAGTGCCATCCTGCGCTTTGATGGCGGCTCCGGTGTAATCGGGCTCGGTTTTCACGGTGTTCTTGCCCTCGTAGGCAATGTTGAGCTTGCCCGCGGCCTTGATCTCGCCGCCGTCATAGCCGTTGAGCTTCATGTCGTCGGCGCCGTCCCAGGCCCAGGTGCCGGCCTCGTCGCCTGCTGCAGTGTTGTACTGAGTGCCGCCGACGTTGACCCACTCCGCCGCGAGCGAGACGCTCGGCATGAGCAGCGAGCTCACCGTAAGCGCGCATACGGCACCCACGACGATGCGGCGTGTCACGCGGCGCCAGCTTCCGCGCGCGAGAAGCGTGCGACGGCGCACGTCGGGCTCGACAAAATGGGCTCCTGAGGTTTTGTCATTGCGCTTGGGGGTCGTGAACAAGGCGGCCATGGTTACTCCCATCCTCATAGGGCCTATGCGATTACGCCCAGCATATCTGCAGGATGTAGCCGGCGGTAGTGCCGTTTGGAGGGCAAAATGTCCAAAACTTGGGAGGCAATACATCGCGCGTCCGTGCGGTGCCTGGGCTTAAAAGAAAAGCGCGGAGCCGCTCGATGCGACTCCGCGCTTTGGTGTTCTGCTTTGGCAGACTATGCCGCTACGCTACAAAGAAGTAGACGAGGAAGGCAAGGGCTGCGATCCACATGAGCGGCTTGATCTTGGAGGCCTCGCCCTTGAAGAGCGCGACGATCACGTAGGCGATAAAGCCCAGGCCAATGCCGGCGGAGATGGAGTAGGTGAAGGGCACGCCGGCGACAATCATGAACGCCGGGAAACCCTGCGACACGTCGGACCAGTCGATCTCGGAGGCCTCGCTCATCATGAGGTAGCCGACGTAGACCAGAGCACCGCAGGTGGCGGCACTGGAAACGATGGTGACGATGGGGGAGAAGAACGCGGCGAGAATGAACAGCACGCCGGTGGTGACGGAGGTGAGGCCCGTGCGGCCACCGTCGGCAGCGCCAGAGGTGGACTCGACGAAGGTGGTGATGGAGGAGACGCCCATAAAGCCACCGGCAGCAGCGGCCACGGAGTCGACGACCAGGATGGGACGGATGTCCTCGACATTGCCGTCCTCGGTCAAGAACTCGCCCTGCTTGGCGACGGCCATCGCGGTGCCCATGGTGTCGAAGAAGTCACTCATGAGCAGCGAGAAGGCAACGACGAGCAGCATCGGGTCGGTCAGGACCTTTACGATGGCCATGTTGCCATCGGCGGTGCTGGCAAACGGGGCGCCAAAGGTCGAGAAGTCGAGCGGTGCGATGAGGCCCTCGGGCGCATGGGTGACGCCCAGCGGGATACCGGCGATAACGGCGACGATGATGCCGATGAGCAGCGAGCCCGGCACGTTGCGGGAAGCCAGGGCAACCGTCACGATGATGGAGATGATGCCGACGATAAAGGTGGGGGAGGCGATGTCGCCCAGGCCGACGAGCGTACCGGCACCAGCGGTGATGATGCCGGCGTCGCACAGGCCGATCATGGCGATAAACAGGCCCAGACCCACCGAGATGGCGTGGCGCAGGACCACGGGGATGGCGTCCATGATGGCCTCGCGCAGGCCGCACAGGACGAGCAGCAAGATGACGATGCCTTCGAGGAAGATAACGCTCATGGCCACGTGCCAGTCACCGCCGCACATGGTGGTGGCGATGCCCGCGATCATGGCGTTGATGCCCAGGCCCGACGCGCAGGCGAGCGGGCGGTTTGCAAAGATGCCCATGCAGATGGTCATGATGCCGGCGCCCAGGCAAGTGGCGCAGGCGAGCGCTCCCGCATCGATGCCAGCGCTCGAGAGCACTGCGGGGTTGACGGCGATGATGTAGGCCATCGCCAGGAATGTTGTCAGTCCAGCGCGAAGTTCGGTCCCGATTGTGGACTTGCGCTCACTGACGTGAAATAGTTCGTCCATGCATACCCTTTCCTTGTTCGGCCCCGAGTTTAGGCCGATCGACACGAACGCTCCCACTATAGTCCCTTTACGACGCTGTTGTTCCTCGCATGTTGATGTTCGGCGCTTTGCAGCAGACGGACGGTATTTTTCGCATGAAAATGTGTGGGTACCGTATACTTAAGCGGTTACAACGACCCCTATGGAGGAACGTATGATTAAAGAGCTTTGCCACGACGAGGCTATCCTGTCCCAGCGTTGCGAGGTCGCGACTGTCGAGGACGAGTCGGTTGCTCAGGACCTGATCGATACCATCAAGTCGCTCGACGATGCCGGCTGCCTTGCCGCTAACCAGATTGGCGTTACCAAGAAGGTCTGCGTCTACCTGGACGACGCCGGCGAGCCCCACGTGCTCTACAACCCCCGTCTGGTGTTTGGCCTGGGCGCCAACAAGATGGAGGAGAGCTGCCTGACGCACGAGGAGGTCACCAAGTCTACGCGCTATATCAAGTGCAAGGTTGCTTATGACGTGATCGTCGACGGCAAGATGCGCGAGCGCAAGCAGGACTTTGTGGGCTTCGAGGCGCAAATGATTCAACACATGATTGACCACTGTCTAGGAAAGTTGGTCTAAGGGGACCAAAGCACCGCACCTTGCCGTTCAATCGTCGCTCGCGTACCTTAAGTACGCTTCGCTCCTCTTTCGTGGCAATCTGCGGCACTTTGACCCCTTAGACGACCTGCGGGGTTAACTTGGTTGAGTTTATCCTGCTTGAATAGTCCGGGCGTGACATTGTTGTCATGTCCGGTTTTTTTTGTTTAGCGCCTCTTTGTTTGGTGACAATGAACTTAGTAAGAACGTAAAGCTAGGAGGCGCTATGTGCACGAGCATTCGATTTACCGATAATTCTGGTCACATGTATCTGGGCCGCAACCTCGACTGGAGCTTTGACTACGGCCAACAGGTTCGCGTGATGCCGCGCGGGTTCCACATTCCGTATTCGTTTATCGACGATGCGTCGGCGGCACACGCGGTAATCGGCATGTGCATCGATTACAAGAACTACCCTATGTTCTTCGACTGCGGCAACGATGCGGGTCTCGCCGTGGCGGGGCTCAACTTTCCTGGCTATGCTGAGTATGCCGAGGGCCCAGTTGATGGAAAGACCAATATCGCGGCCTATGAGTTTCCCCTGTGGGTGGCAGCGACGTTCTCGACGGTCGATGAGGTCGAGGCCGCGCTGCGCGACACGGTGATTGTCGCCAAATCTGCCGGAGAGGGGCTGGGCGTGTCGCTACTCCATTGGATTATTGGCGACAGCCAGCGCAGCATCGTGGTCGAGATGATGGCTGACGGCCTGCATGTATACGACGATCCGGTCGACACCCTTGCCAACCAGCCGACCTTCCCGTGGCACATGGAAAACCTGCGCACCTATATCACAGCCACAAGCGATTTTCCTCAGACGGCGACATGGCGTGGCGCCGAGCTCAAGCCCTATGGCGCGGGTGCCGGCATGCGCGGTATTCCGGGTGACTGCTATTCGCCGAGCCGTTTTGTAAAGGCGGCGTACCTCAATGCCAATTACCCACAAAAGGAGAGCGAGACCGAAAACGTCGTCCGTATGTTCCGTTCACTCGAAGGCGTGGTGATGATTGAGGGGGCGTCCAGGATGGGCGACGGCAAGTTCGAGAAGACTATCTACACCGGATGCTTTAGCGCGCGCACGGGCAATTATTACTACGCGATGTATGGGGATCCGTCGATTCGCTACGTGAGCCTGATGGATGCCGAGGGCGCGAGCCCCGATAGGCTCGTGGTT
>DBEZGO010000103.1:0-11190 GCA_048189345.1 Collinsella sp. | reverse complement strand
TTTAAATATGAAGGAATTATGCTCTACGAGATTTTCCTTGCCGTTTACCGAACTCCCGCGTAATATTCTTTCTTGCGCACATGAGGCGCCCAGACATTGCGGGGTGGAGCAGTCTGGTAGCTCGCCGGGCTCATAACCCGGAGGTCGTAGGTTCAAATCCTGCCCCCGCGACCAAGAACTTGCAGCTCGTCGGCCTAGCCGGCGAGCTTTTTTGTTATTTCGGGACCGTGTTTTCGGTCCAATTCTCGGCCTCTCAAACAAAATCTCGATCTGTAACATCTAGACCCGATTTGGGCGGCTAGGTGTTACAGATCGAGATATACCGGTGGGTTGGGTCGTGTTTGTCTAAATCTGTAACACGAGGGACGGATTTTGCCGAGTTGTTGTTATAGATTGAGATTTTCTAGCAGGCGGGTTTGGTTTGTCTCGATCTGTAACAGTAAGACCCAGTTTTGCCGAGTAACTGTTACAGATTGAGACAAACCGACGGGCCGCCCCGCCCACCCCCATCTACCTGCCGCCACCTGATATTCGCCGATTTCCGTTGCGCCGCCGTGCTCCCATGCCATATCCTCTAGACAACTACGCGGCATCATCGCCGCCGCGCCTACAAGAGAGGAATGTCCATGACCGCACCTGCATCCAAGCTGCTCCAGCCAATTACGGTTGGTCCCCTTGAGCTCAAGAACCGTATTATGTTCCCGCCGCTGACCACCGGCTACGAGGAGCGCGACGGTTCCATTGGCGAGCGCAGCCTGGCTTTTTACGAGCGCCTGGCCCGTGGCGGCGTGAGCTACATCGTCATCGGCGACGTCGCTCCCGTCATGACCGCAAGCCCCACGCCCAAGCTGGCGACCGACGCTCAGATCCCCACGTTTAAGGCCCTGGCCGACGCCGTCCACAAGCACGGTGCCAAGGTTGCGCTGCAGCTGTTCCACCCCGAGTACGACGTGCCCGGTGTCGGCCGCATGGTCATGGGATCCATGGCTGCCGCCAAGGCCGCGCAGGAGGCCAAGGCCGCCGGCGACGAGGAGACCTTTGCCGCCAAGATGGCCGAGTCCAACGAGATCCGCAACCAGGCCTACGCCAAGCTGCATCACGACATGCAGCACTTTGTGAACGAGGCGAGCGTAGAGCAGCTCACCCAGATCAAGGAGGCCATCGCTGCCTCGGCCGCTCGCGCGCAGCAGGCCGGCATCGACGCCATCGAGGTCCACGGCGACCGCTTGGTGGGTTCGCTGTGCTCGGCCATCCTCAACCAGCGCACCGACGAGTACGGTGGTTCGTTCAAGAACCGCGTTCGCTACGCGCTGGAGGTCGTCGCTGCCATTAAGGAAGCCGCGCCGCAGCTGATGGTGGAGTACAAGCTCCCCGTGATCATGGAGAACCCCGACGGCACGCCGCGCGGCAAGGGCGGCCTGCAGCCCGACGAGGCCTGCGAGTTCGCCAAGCTGCTCGAGGGCGCGGGCATCGATATGATCCAGGTCGCGCAGGCCAACCACACCGGCAACATGGGCGACACCATTCCGCCCATGGGTGCCATGCCCTACAACTGGACGCTGCCCGTGGCCGAGCGCGTCAAGGCCCTGGTCTCCGTGCCGGTGGCAACCGTCGGCCGCGTGGTCTCGGTCGAGGCCGGCGAGAAGATTCTGGAAGACGGCGCCGCCGACATCATCGCCTACGGCCGCTCGCTCATGTGCGACCCCGACATTGCGCTGAAGGCCGCCACGGGCGAGCCCATCCGCGAGTGCCTCAACTGCAACAAGGGTTGCGTCGACGCGATCCAAAACCGCAAGTACATCTCGTGCGTGCTCAACGCCGAGAACGGTGACGAGGCGACCATCGCCATCAAGCCGGGCGAGGGCGACAAGAAGATCGCCGTGGTGGGCGGCGGTATTGCCGGCCTGGAGGCCGCACGCGTGGCGGCCAAGCGCGGCTACGACGTGACCATCTACGAGGCGAGCGATCACTTGGGCGGCCAGATTGTGCTGGCGGCTGCGCCTCCGCGCAAGGACGAGATCATGCGCTCGGTCGAGTACTACGAGAAGATTCTGCCTGGCCTGGGCGTGAAGGTTGAGCTCAACCACGTCGCTAGCCCCGCGGACCTCAACGCCGCCGACGCCGCGATTGTGGCTGTGGGCGCACACGACGTGATCATCCCCGTTCCGGGTGCCGACTCGGAGAAGGTCGTCTCGAGCTGGGACGTGCTGGCCGGCAAGGTGGAGCTCAGCGGCCGCGTCGCCGTCATTGGCGGTGGCCTGGTGGGCACCGAGACTGCCGAGTATCTGCTGCAGCACGGCTGCGAGGTGGCGATCGTGGAGATGCTCGACAAGATTGCCGCGGGCGAGTCCGAGACCATTCTGCCGCTGATTATGAGCGACTTTGCCGAGCACAACGTGGAGCAGCACGTGAAGACCCGTCTGACCGCCATTACCGACGAGGGCGTGGAGGCCATTCGCACCACCGAGGACGGCGCCGAGGAGCCGGTGAAGATCGCCTGCGATTACGTGGTGATGGCCGTGGGCTCCAAGGCCAACGCGTTTGATCTGGACGGCGTGACGGTGCCCGTGACCTGCGTGGGCGACTGCTCGGGTGAGCGCACCGCCGACATCGCGAGCGCCATTCGCACGGCGTATCACGCGGCCAACGAGCTGTAGTTGAACATCGCGGCCGGGCGGGGCGGTAGCACGGATCCGTCTCGCCCGGCTGTGTCCCGTCGGGTGTCAACCGGTGCGGGGCCTGCAAGCGCAGCAGGTCCCGCCCTTTTTGTTTTGCTCCGGTGGATGGCAATGCGCGGTAATCATGAGGAGTGAAGACGTCTACTGCCTCGCAGATCACTCAAAATTATTGGGGGAGGGGTTAATAACTATATCCTCTATACCAAAGGACATAAAGAGATGCCAATTTTGTTGACAAGCGAATGACTATTAGCTGCGAGTCGGCTACCAGCGTAAATAATCGATAAAGAAATGTCGTAATTTGGTGCCAAATGCCCAGATAACGCCGCGCCTATTTTAATTAACTGCTTTGAGCAAACAGTAAAATGCTACTATCTAACTTGCACGTAAGAAAGCAGATTAACGGTTAAGGCTAAGAAGTGGCAGGTATGTCGGAAGCAACTAGGACTCGCACGCATGCGCCTGAGGTTAGGCAGCGCGCCGTCGAGATCCTCCAAGAGGGGGTCGGTCATCGCGCCCTCGCCGCGGAGCTTGGCATTCCCCAGGCCACGGCTCGTCAGTGGGCCCGCGCGTATGCCGTGGGCGGTGCCGACGCCGTTCTCAATGCCGGTTCGCATCATCACACCTATTCGTACGACGTAAAGCTCGCTGTGGTTAAGGACCGTCTGGAAAACGGCTTGACGGTTCGCGAGGCCATGATCAAGCACAAGATTCCCAGCGAGTCTTCGGTCAAGGCTTGGTGCCGTCAGTACCGCGAGAGCGGTGAGGCCGCACTGGTCGATAAGCCGCGCGGTCGCAAGCCGCGCGTTAAAAAGGCGGAATAGCAAACGGGATGGTGCGCCCATAGGGGCGCATTTTTCTTGCCGCGCCAACTTTTTGGACCGGCGCGAGCCTGTCGGGACATCCTCCAAAGTGGCCAATAAACCGCGCGCAGTGGCCCGCGCGCCTGTCGCTGCGATAGGGGAGCGTCGCCCCACTGCTCCAAAGCGGACGTGCCCTTACCCCGTACGCCTAAAACTCCCCAGTTGACCGAAAACCTGCTGCCGCTGCTCCTCAATTGAGCTATAACGTTAAACAATTGCAGCGTTTTTGCATGGGGGAGTGATGGTATGACGCTACTGTATTTCCTTACCCTGTTTCCGCTGGTACCGGCGCTGGGCATGCTGCTCGCGCGCGGTGACCGCGCCCGCGATGCGGTGGGGCTCATAGGTTCCGGCATTATTATGGCGGTGACAGTTGTAGTCGCCGTCATGTTTTTTGGCACGGGTCCGCAGAGCTTTGAGGTTGCCCCCGGCACCTCGCATGTGCTCTCGATCATCAGCTCCGCCATCGATGTCATCCTGTGCGCCGTCATCCTGTACAACGCGTACAAATATAGGAACGCGCTCACCACGGTGCTCGGCATAGTCCAGCTGGTGGGCTCGCTCGCCTTTGCAGCCATGACGCTGCCCGCGGCCGAAGCCGTCACGGCGACGCCGCTCTACCTGGACTACATGAGCGTGATCATGGTCCTCGCCGTCGGCATTGTCGGCAGCCTAATCTGCGTGTATGCCCTGGGCTACATGAAGGACTTCCAGGCCCATGACGAGCACGAGGCCGCGCTGCGCGGGCAGACCGCGCCCGACCGTCGCCCGCAGTTCCTGGCGCTTATGTTCCTGTTCCTCTCGGCCATGTTCGTCATCGTGACGAGCGATAACCTTGAGTGGCTGTTCTGCGGCTGGGAAATCACCACCGTGTGCTCGTTCCTCATGATTGGCTACACGCGCACGCCCGAGGCCATCAAGAACGCCTTCACCCAGATCATCCTCAACATGCTGGGCGGCATCGCGTTTTTGGCCGGACTCATGTACCTGCACGTTAACGGCATGCCGCTGACCATCTCGGGCATGATCGAGCTTTCCGGCGCCGGCACCGCGCAGTCCGCGCTGCTGGTGATGCCGGTCGTCCTGCTGTCGCTCGCCGCACTCACCAAGGCCGCACAGATGCCGTTCCACACCTGGCTGCTCGGCGCCATGGTTGCCCCCACGCCCACGAGCGCCCTGCTGCATTCGTCCACCATGGTCAAAGCCGGCGTGTTCCTAATGGTCAAGCTGAGCCCGCTCTATGCCATCTATCCCGTGACCGGCTTTATGGTTACGAGTGTGGGTGCCATCACGTTTTTGCTCGCGGCCCTCATGGCCATCTCGCAGAGCAATGCCAAGCGCGTGCTCGCATTCTCCACCATTTCCAACTTGGGTCTCATCAGTGCCTGCCTGGGTGTCGGCGCGCCCGAGGCCGTATGGGCGGCCATCTTCCTGATCTTGTTCCACACGGTGGCTAAGTCGCTGCTGTTCCTGTGCGTGGGCACGGCCGAGCATCATATCGGCAGCCGCAATATCGAGGACATGGACGGCATGTTCAGCCGCATGCCGCATCTGACGCGCCTGATGATGCTGGGCATCATGGGCATGTTCGTGGCGCCGTTTGGCATGCTCGTGTCCAAGTGGGGCGCCCTGGTGGCGTTTGCTCAGACCGGCAACGTGCTCATGATCATGGTGCTGGCCTTTGGCTCTGCCGCGACGTTTTACTTCTGGGGCAAGTGGCTTGCCAAGCTTTCGGGCGTCGACCCCACGGCTCAAAACGTTGAGGCCAATGTCCATAAGACCGAATGGATGGCCCTCAACACCATCGCCGCGCTGCTGATTCTGTGCTGCGTGGCGTTCCCGGTTATCTCGAGCGGTCTGGTGTCGCCTTACCTCGCCATGGTGTTTGGCCGCGTGCCGTACGTTATTGGCAAGGACGCCATGTATCTGATGGTGGTTATCGTGGCTTTTATCGCCGTGGTGCTGCTGACTTCATTCCGCGTGAGCAACAAGCCGCACGTCAACGTGTACCTTTCGGGTGTGGGAACCGACAAATATCGCCATTTCCGCGGCTCGATGGGACACGAGGTGAAGGCCGAAAAGCGCAATTGGTACTCGGAGGACGCCCTTGGCGAGAAGCGTATTGGCCCCGCGGGCAGCGTCGTGTGCTGCAGCATTATCTTGTTTGCGCTGCTGTGTTGCGCGTGGATTGGGCCCGAGCGGCTTGCCATGAGTGCGCCCTCGGTGCTGCGCGGTAAGTATTTCGAAGGCTCGGGCGTCGTGGGCATATTTATTGGTACCGTGGTGTTTGCCCTGCTGGCGCCGCTTGTGGGCGGCCTGATCGACGGTCTTGACCGTAAGCTTTCGGCTCGCATGCAGGGCCGCGTGGGCCCGCGCCTGCTGCAACCCTTCTACGATGTGGCCAAGCTCCTGCGCAAGGCCCCCGCCAGCGTAAACACCATGGACGACACCTACATGGCGTGCGCGCTCATCTTTACCGTGGTGGGCGGCGGCATCTTTGTGTCGGGCTCCAACACACTGCTGTGCGCCTTTATGGTGACGCTCGCCGCGATCTTTGTGGTGCTGGCGTCCGCCTCGACGCAAAGCCCGTTTGCCCAGGTTGGCGCCGATCGCGAGCTGCTGCAGGTCATGAGTTACGAGCCCGCCGTTCTGCTGATGAGCGTGGGCCTGTACCTTGCCACCGACAGTTTCGATTCCATCGCCGTGACGGGGCAGTCGGTCCCCATCATCGTGTACAGCGCACCCATTTTCCTCGCGTTGCTCGCGGTGCTTACCATCAAGCTGCGCAAGTCGCCGTTTGACCTTTCGTACTCGCATCACGCGCATCAGGAGATCGTCCAGGGCGTCGCCACCGAGATGAGCGGCGGCACGCTGGCCAAGATGACCCTTATGCACTGGTGCGAGACCGTGCTGTTTTTGATGTGGGTGGGCATGTTCTTTGTTTGGGACAACCCCGTGAGCTGGGTTGTAGCCCTGGTCGTGATGGCCGCGACGTATTTTGTCGAGGTCCTGATCGACAACACCTTCGCACGCAGCACCTGGCGCAGCTGCTTTAGGCTCGGATGGGGCGTGGCGCTGGTGTTTGGCCTGCTCAACCTTATGCCCATCCTCGTCGACGTATTTATTTAGGAGGCGGCATCCATGGATCATAAAATGTCGCGCTCGCCGTGGGTTATTCATTACGACGGTTCGAGCTGCAACGGATGCGATATCGAGGTGCTGGCCTCGCTCACGCCGCTGTTCGATGCGGAGCGCTTTGGCGTGGTCAATACCGGCAACCCCAAGCATGCGGATATCTTTTTGGTGACGGGGTCGGTCAACGCGCAGAATCTGCCCGTCGTGCGCCAGATTTACAACCAGATGCTCGAGCCCAAGTGTGTGGTGGCCTGCGGTATCTGCGCGTGTTCGGGCGGCGTGTTCCGCGATGCCTATAACGTAATCGGCGGCGTGGACCGCGCGATTCCCGTGGACGTGTACGCGCCCGGGTGCGCCATTCGCCCCGAGACCGTGATCGATGCCATTGTGGAGGCGTGCGGCATTCTGGACCAGAAGGAGGCCGTGATGCGCGCCGGCGGCGATCCGCTTACCGTGGGCGGCGCCGCTACTTGGGACGGTGGCGTTGAGCTGGGCGAGGACGGGTTTGTGGCTGCGGGGGCCGGGGCCGGGGCCGTCGCCGGTGACGGCGTCGAGGTCAACGTGTCCACCAGGTCCGCCGCGCCCGCCGCTGCAAAGGAGGCCGAGTAATGCAAAAGGCTATCTATACCATCGTCGGGATCGACGAGCTCCTGTCGCATGTCCAGGCGCTCAAGGGCGTTGGCGCGCGCTTTGTGCAGATGCACGCCGAACGCAACGTCGACGACGGCACGTATCGCCTGGTCTATACATTTATCAACGTTCGTGCTGCTCAGGAGCATATTGTGCAGGACGGCAACTATGCGATCGAAAACCTGGTGGTTGAGGGAATTGATCAGTACCAGGAGATTCCGTCTATCAGTTCGTACTATCCGGCGGTATTCCCGTTTGAAAACGAGGCCCACGACCTGTTTGGTCTTGCCATTACCGACATGCAGATCGACTTTAAGGGCTTTTTCTACCAGGTCTCGACTGCCGAGCCCATGAGCGTTATCACGCCCGAGGTGAAGGCCGCGCGCGAGAAAGCCATGAAGGTCCGTGCGGCTGCCGAGGCCAAGGCGCGCAAGGTCGCGGCCGAGAAGGCCGCCACGGCTGCGGCTGCTGCAGGGGAAGGCGCTGCGAGCGCCGGCGATGCCGCGGGCGTCGCTGCTCAGCCCGCTGCGACTGCCGGCTCCGATGCCCAGCATGACGATGCCGCTGCCAAGGCCGCGCTCAAGGCTGCCGAGATGGAGGCAAAGCTCGCTGCCATGGATCCCGAGAAAGCGGCCAAGGTCCGCGCGGCGCTTGCCGCCAAGGCCGCCCGCGACAAGCAGAAAAAGGAGGCGTAAGGTCCATGGCTCATCGCTCCGTAATTCCGTTTGGCCCGCAGCACCCGGTGCTGCCCGAGCCGCTTCATCTGGACCTGGTGATCGAGGACGACCGCGTCATCGAAGCAATTCCGCAGATCGGCTTTGTGCACCGCGGACTCGAGAAGCTCACCGAAAAGCGCGATATGCATCAGTTTGGCTACATCGCCGAGCGCATCTGCGGCATCTGCGCCGTGGGCCATAGCTGTGGCTACGCCAGCGCCTGCGAGCGCATGCTCGGCATCGAGGTGCCTGGTCGCGTGCAGTATATCCGCACCATTCTGCATGAGCTTTCGCGCATTCACTCGCACCTGCTGTGGCTGGGCCTGCTCGCCGATGCCTTTGGCTTTGAGGCGCTGTTCTATCGTTCGTGGACGCTGCGCGAGCAGATTCTCAAGATCTTTGAGAGCACTTGCGGCGGTCGCGTGATTCTGTCGATTAACGAGATTGGCGGCCTTAAACACGACATTGAGGATTCCGAGCTGGCGGGTATTGTCCAGACGCTCGACGCTATGCGCCCTGACTACGAGGCCGTGGTGCATACATTTTTGGACGACAATAGCTGCGGCGAGCGCCTGCATAGCGTGGGCGTGATCAGCAAGAAGGACGCGCTGGATCTGTCGATGGTCGGCCCGTTCGGTCGCGCCTCGGGCGTGGATTATGACGTGCGCATGTTCGGTGACGGTGCCTATGCGGACTTGGCTGCGTTTGAGCCGATTGTTGCCACCGATGGCGACTGTTATGCCCGCTGCCAGGTGCGTTGTGCCGAGGTTACGCAGGCCATGGACATTATCAAGGAGCTTGTCGGCAAGATTCCGCACGACGGTATCGGCGGGCGTACCAAGCTCACGCCGGCCGACGGCGCGCGCGGCGAGGTTGTGATTGAACAGCCGCGCGGCGAGGCATATTACTATGTGCGCGGTAACGGCACCAAGAACCTGGACCGTTTCCGCGTGCGCACGCCGACGTCGCAGAACCTGGCGGGTCTGACGCATGCACTGCAGGGCGTGCTCCTTGCCAACGTGCCCATGATTATCCTGACCATCGACCCCTGCATTAGCTGCACGGAAAGGTAGGCGCGGCATGAGTTTGCTGACATTTGCCAAGACGGCCTTGGGTTCTATGGTCAAGCAGCCGGTAACGGTGTGCTATCCGCAGGAGAAGCTCGCGGCACCCGAGCGCCTGCGCGGGCATATCGTTAACGACATGAACGTGTGCATCTGCTGTGGCATGTGCGCGCGCCGCTGCCCGGCGGGCGCACTCGCGGTCGATCGCAAGGGCGGAACGTGGTCGATCGACCCGTATGCCTGTGTGGTGTGCGGCGAGTGCATCGAAAGCTGTCCTAAACACTGCCTGAGCATGGACACCGCCCGCACTCCGGTTGCGGCGGACAAGACTCCCACGGTAGAAACCAAGCCGGAGTAGCGTTTGGATGGGGCCGGTGGGGCAAAAATGCCCCACCGGCCCCGCGCGTGAACGCGCGGTTGGGCCGCCACGAACAAAACTATGCCGGTTTACGGAGCTGGATAGCGAATCTCCGACCATGCAGAAAATCGCAAAAACAAAACCGCAGGTAGACAGCCTGCCGTTTTTCAAAAAATGAGGGTATGGATGAGGGTCCCGACTTTAGCCCCGTAATCCGGCATAGTTTTGAAATGGCACCATATCCGTAACAGCCTTTGATCTTCCGTGGACGGAGGAAAACGGGCCCTTTTGTCCCGTCGATCTTGAGTCGCATCCGTTTTCCTGCGAAAACCCTCGTGTCTCAACTATGGTGAGACATTTGTCTCACGCCCAAAATCGAATCTGGAACATGTGTCACCTGCTCAAATTGTGTCTCATTCCGTAACTTTAGGCTGATGCTAGGTCTGAGCCTGCGAGAAGGGAGACGCGATGGGTAAGTACACGAGGGGTCTCTTGGCGGTGATACTGGCCGTAGTGCTGGTGTTGCCAGCCGCAGCATTCGCCATGCTGCCCGAGGCCAACGCCAGGTCCAGCACCGGTATGGACGGACCGGAAGCGACAAAGATAGTCGATCACGACACCAGCAACCATTGGAAGTTCTGGGCGGGCGGCTATGACGGCAGCAAGGTCACGACGCAAAACGTCGGCCGAATTTGGACGGATAAGACGGTCCAAGCAATCGATGACGGGAAATCGGACTTTTTGACTACGCTTTCGGCGATGTCTTCGACATCCGATACGACGTCGCTGGTTTCCAAGCCGCTCGACATCGTGATGGTGCTCGATGCCTCTGGCTCAATGGATGATCCTATGGGTGGTGAAGATTCTCCCAAGCGTATCGATGCGCTCAAGAATGCTGCCAACCACTTTATCGACACCATTGCGGAGCAAAACAAGAACGTTAAGGACGCGAGCAAGCAGCACCAGGTTGCCATCGTGAAGTTCGCGGGCGAGCAGGCCGATAAGGTCGGCAACGATACGTACTACTCCGACGAGGGCTATCTCTACAACTACTCGCAGACAATGCAAAAGTTGACGGCGTGCTCGGGCGGTGGCGTAGAGGGCCTCAAGGGAACGATTAATTCCATTAAGCCCAATGGCGCCACTCGTGCCGATAACGGCATGGAGCTGGCCAAGGGGATTACTTCTGGACGTGAAGACGCCCAGAAGGTTGTTGTGTTCTTTACAGACGGCAAGCCCACGAGACGTAGCGACTTTAGCCCCACGGTCGCCAACAATGCCATTGCGGCTGCTAAGGCCATGAAGGACGAAGGCGCTACCGTCTACACCATCGGCATCTTTGACGGTGCGGATCCCAGTGCCGATCCTACGAGCTACAAGACGAGCGATGAAAATAAATTCATGCACGCCATGTCGAGCAACTATCCCAAGGCGACTTCGTATACGAGCGGAAAGCTGGGCGATCGCGTTGCCGGTGCTACTTATTACAAGTCTGCAGCCAACGCTGCAGAGCTAGATCAAGTCTTCGCAGACATCTCGAGTGCCATTACGTCGGGCAAGGGTTTCCCGACCAAGGTCGAGGGCAACAATCCCAACGGCTCCGGTTACATCACATTCGAGGACGAGCTGGGCGCCTTTATGCAGGTCGATAGCTTTACCGGTGCCGAGTACAACGGCAAGACCTATGGGGCCGCCACCAAGTCGACCGATGGCAATATCGATACCTATACGTTTGATGGCGAGCTC
>DBEZGO010000102.1:0-8802 GCA_048189345.1 Collinsella sp. | reverse complement strand
TGCTTCCTCGCCACCACCGGTGCCGAGGCGCTCTACTCCGACATGGGCCACGTCGGCCGCGGCAACATCTACGCTACCTGGCCGTTCGTTAAGTGCTGCCTGCTGCTTTCCTATATGGGCCAGGGCGCTTGGCTTATGAACAACGCTGCCAACCCCGAGCTCATGGGCATTGCCGACCTCAACCCGTTCTACCAGATGCTCGCCCCGGGTCTGCGCCCGTTTGCCGTCGGCCTTTCCACCGTCGCGGCCATCATTGCCTCGCAGGCGCTCATCACCGGCGCATTCTCGCTGGTGTCCGAGGCCAGCCGTCTGGACCTCATGCCGCACATGCAGGTCTTCTACCCTGCCGAGACCAAGGGCCAGCTCTACATCCCCATGGTCAACAACGTCATGCTCGTAGGCTGCGTCATCGTGGTGCTGCTGTTCCAGAACTCGGCGCATATGGAAGCCGCGTACGGCCTTGCCATTACGCTGACTATGATGTGCACCACGCTGCTGCTCTTCTTCTACCTGCACGAGGAGCGCAAGCTCAAGGTTGCTCCGTGGATCTTCGCGGCCTTCTTCCTTTTGCTCGAAGGCTTCTTCTTCGTGAGCTCGCTCACCAAGTTCTTCCACGGCGGCTATTTCACCATCCTCATGGCTGCACTCATCATGGGCATTATGGTGTGCTGGTACAACGGCACGGCGGTCGAGCAGCGCCAGTTTACGCTGCTGCCGCTGCGCAGCTACCTGCCGCAGCTCAAGCGCCTGCGCGACGACGACCGTTACGAGCGCATGAGCGACAACGTCGTGTACCTGACCAAGGACACCCATACCGACTACATCGACCGCGATATCGTCTATTCGATCTTGGACAAGCATCCCAAGCGCGCCCGCGCCTGGTGGTTTGTGAATGTCGAGACCATGGACGAACCGCACACCTTTGCCTATTCGGTCGAGACGTTCGGCACCGACTACGTGTTCCGCGTGCATCTGTACCTGGGCTACAAGATTAACCAGCGCGTCAATGCCTATCTGCGTCAGGTCGTTCAGGATCTGGCTGCCACCGGCGAGCTGCCGGCGCAGACGCATGACTACTCGGTCTACAAGGATCCGGGCAACATCGGTACGTTCAAGTTCGTCCTGATTCGTAAGCTTCTGGCGCCCGAAAGCGATGTGGAGCCGAGCGAGCGTACGGCCATCACGCTCAAGTACATCATCCGCCGTGCCGCCGGCACGCCCGCGCGTTGGTACGGCCTGGAGAACTCCAACGTGAGCTTTGAGTACGTGCCGCTGTTCACCAAGTTCAAGGCCGTGAACAAGATGCAGCGCCTGGCCCCCAACGAGCGGCCGTAGGCGCCGACGGGTTGCACGGAGTTGGTTTTCGATGGACAAGATTGAGACCGGGGAGGCAAACATGGATGCAAAGATGCTTGATGGCCGCGAGGTGGTTGCCGAGCTGGTACGTGAGGCACGCGCCGACGCCGCCGAAGATCGGTTTTTGACGAATCGTGCCAACATGGACATGGCCGACCGCGTAATTTCGATCGTGGCACTGGTATTTGGAGCGGTGTGCGTGTGTGCCCTGCTCGCGCACGTGCTGTTTGTCTAGCGACCACCGGTCGTAGAAGGCTTTACACTTGGAACCACCACAAGGGAAACCACTACAAAGGTGCCTGTCCCTTTGTGGTGGTTTTTGTTTTTGAGAGAGGGGCGGGGCGCTGATGGACGTCCGTACGGACGGCGATATTGCCGATAGCTTTTGGTGGCGGCGCACAACGCTGACGCGCCGCACTCCTCTGTATGACGCCTGCGTGTCGGTGGGGCTGCTGGTCACGGCGACGATTGTGGGCGCGCTGCTCGACCATCCGGGTCTCGCGCCGAGCATCATGATCGTCTATGTGTTCGCCGTTCAGCTGTGCGCATTCTTTACCTGGAGTCGCCTGTATTGCTTGCTGAGCTCGGCTGTCGCCGTGGCACTCTACAACTTCTTGTTTGTCGACCCGCGCTGCTCGCTGTCGTTTATCGACCGCGTCTATCCCGGCATGTTCTTCATCATGTTTGTGGTCTCGCTTGTGTCGAGCTCGATTGCGTTGGCCCTGCGCCGCGCCTTGGCACAGGCTGCCGCCAGCGACCGTCGCACGCATATGGTGCTCGAGACCAACCGCATGCTGCAGCGGTGTGCCGATCAGCAGCAGATTGTGCATGCCATGGCAACGCAGCTGGCTCGTCTTTCGGGCTGTCCGGTCGTGTGGTACAGCGCCGACGCCGAGGGCGATGACCTGCTGCCGCGTGCGACATACACGGCCGTGGGCGATGCCGCGCCGGTGCACGAACTGGCGCCGCAGATGCCGCCGCGGCTCTCGGCGTCCGCTTATGTGGGAACGCCGCTCGATGCCACCTATGGCGGCTCGGCGTTTTATGGCATCTACCTGACGGTTCGCACGGGCGACGGCTTCGTCCGCTCGGGCGACCCCGCCTCGGTGGTGGGCGTGCTGGCTATCGTTGCCGAGCCCGACGTGCTGACGCATGAGGAGCGGACACTTGCCGATGCCATCGTGAGCGAAGGCGAGCTGGCGCTCGACCGCGCCCGCGCCATGGAGGCCCGCGAGGAAGCGGCGGTGCTTGCCAAAAATGAGCAGCTGCGCGCCAACCTGCTGCGCTCCATCTCGCACGACCTGCGCACGCCGCTCACCAGTATTTCGGGCAATGCCGATGTCCTGCTCGATCAGGGCTCGACCGGCACCGCGGTGCTCGATGCCCAGACGCGCCGCGGCCTGCTTCTATCCATTCGCTCGGATGCGCTGTGGCTCAACGCCACCGTCGAGAACCTGCTTGCCATCACCAAGCTCGAGGGTGGCGGTATGCGCCTGTCGACCACGCTCGAGCTCATGGACGATATCGTCGAGGAGGCGCTGCGCCACGTAAATCCGGCCGTGCGCGAGCACGACCTTAAGGTGGTGGCGTGCGATGAGCCGGCGCTCGTCAATGTCGATGCGCGCCTGATGGTGCAGCTGGTGGTCAATCTGGTGAACAACGCCATCACCTATACGCCCGCGGGCTCGCATATCATGATTTCGATTAGCGTCGACGATGGACGCGTGGCGTGCTCGGTGGCCGATGATGGTCCGGGCATCGCACCCGAGGATCGCGAACGGATCTTCGAGTCGTTCTATACCGCCAACCATGGTCTGGCCGACAGCCACCGCAGCGTTGGCCTGGGTCTTTCGCTCTGCCGTTCCATTGCGTTGGCGCATGGCGGTAGCATAGAGGTTGCCGCGGCGGACCCGCACGGTTCGGTCTTTACGATTGAACTTCCCGCCGCCGACGTTTCGTTTGATAAGGAGTAGCGTGTGCCGAACTCTGCCGTAAAACCGCTCATCTTGGTCGTTGAGGACGACCCCGCCGTTCGCAATCTTATTGTTGCCGCGCTCGAGGCGCACGGCTTGCGCCATATGGCTGTGGAGACCGCCCATGCCGCCATCGCCGCCGCCTCGTCGCAGGCGCCGAGCATTGTGCTGCTCGATCTGGGCCTGCCCGATATGGACGGCGTCAAGGTGGTGGAGTCGGTGCGCGCATGGTCGGGCATGCCGATCATCGTGGTCTCGGCGCGCAGCGAGGACGCGGACAAGATTCGCGCGCTCGATGCCGGTGCCGACGACTACCTGACCAAGCCGTTTTCGGTCGAGGAGCTGCTCGCGCGCATTCGCACGACGCTCAGGCGCCTTTCGTATGCACAAACGGGTGGCGTTGTCTCCGAGGGCTCGTTCGATACCGGTGAGCTGCATATCGATTTTGATGCCGGCATCGCCACGATGGATGGCGAGGAGCTGCATCTGACGCCGATCGAGTATAAGCTCCTGTGCCTGCTGGCGCACAACGCCGACAAGGTACTGACGCACCAGTTTATCCTGCACGAGATTTGGGGCACGGCAACCAAGAGCGACCTGGCGAGCCTGCGCGTCTTTATGGGCACGCTGCGCAAGAAGATTGAGTCCGACCCCGCGCATCCGCGCTATATCCAGACGCACGTGGGTATTGGTTACCGATTGGTCATCCAGGGATAGGTCGGCATCCGCCATCCCAATATGAGTTGCGGTGAAATAGTTCCTGTTTGGGCCTTTACCAGGCTTTTAGGAACTATTCCACCGCAACTTTGTCTATTTGCCCTTGGGCTTGCTGGCGTAGAACTTCTTCTTTTTGGGCTTGCCGGCAGGAGAGGGTTTGCCGGCAAAGTTCGACTTGCCGTTGCCGGCCTGCGCGTGCGCGGGCACTGCCGCACGGGGCTTGCGGGCCTCGGGGTTACGCAGTTCCTCGACGCGCTCGGCAATCTCCTCGGCGCTAAAGCCGACCTCTGCCATGGCGTCCTCGATGGGCAGGCGGCGCACGATATAGCAATGGTGCACCTTCTGGTTGCGCGCGAAGTCCTCGGGGATGGTCTGTGCCGTAATGTCCTCCAGCACCACGCCCGCACGCGCGAGCTTGCGCGTCTCGGGACGGAAGCCGCGCAGGTTGCAGCTAAAGATGGCATGTCCGCCCTGTGCGAGCAGGCGCGATACGCCGGCCAAAAGCTCAACATGGTCGCGCTGGACGTCCCAGGTGCGGCGGCCCATCTTGGACGAGTTCGAAAACGTGGGTGGGTCGACAAAGATCAGGTCCCAGCGGTTGCGCGTCTGGCGCTGGTCGCGAATCCAGGCAAGCACGTCGTCGCGCACAAAGTGATGCTGCGGACCCACAAAGCCGTTCTGGCGCATGTTGCGCTCGGCCCAGTCCAGGTAGGTGTTGGAAAGGTCGACCGTCACAGTTTCCTCGACGCCGCCGTCTGCCGCATAGCAGGTGGCGGTACCGGTGTAGGCGAACAGGTTGAGGAAGCGGCGCGCCTGTTTGGCGTGCTCGCGCACCAGGTTGCGGGTGACGCGGTGGTCCAGGAAGATTCCCACATCCAGATAATCGTCAAAGTTGACGGCAAAGGTGAGTCCGCCCTCTTCGATGAGCGGCAGACGACGGCGCGCGATGTTGGCGCGCTCGCCCGAGCCGCCCTTGCCGGCGCCCTGCTTACCGTACTGCGAGCCGCCGCGCGAACGCATGCGGGCCTTGGCGTGCACATGCTCGGCCGGAACACCAAGGATACGCGGCGCGATGGCCAAGATGTCGAGCATGCGGGCCTGGGCTAGCGCGGGATCGATGGTCTTGGGTGCGGCGTATTCGGCGATGACGAGCCAACGCCCCGGCGTCTGCGGGCAGCCCTCGCACAGGTCGATGGCGGCGGAGTAGTCGGGTAGGTCGGCATCGTAGACGCGGTAGCAGCTCACGCCCTCGCGCTTGGCCCACTTGCGGCGCAGACGGGCATTCTTGCGCAGGCGATTGGCGAACTGCTCGGACTCCGGGATGAGCACGGGCAGCGGCTTGCCGTCGCCCAAGTCGAGCATGGCGGCAGGCGCGGGCATGGCGGAAGCGGCGGCTTCATCGTTGACTTCGTCGGCATCCGCAACCTCGGCCTCGACATCCGCACTGGTCGCAGCTTCGAATGCTGCGGCGGCGTGGTCGAGCGAGGGCCAAACCTCAATAGCCGCCTCCTCGTTATTGGGCATGACGGCGATCGAGTGCTCGGGCTCGGCGTGGAGCGCGCGGGCCAGCAATCCGTCGCGGGTGAGCGCGGCGACCGGCGCGGCGGTGAGCTCAGGCGCGCGGCGCAGTTCGCCGATCAGCGTCATGGCGTCGTGCATGAGCGAAAGCGGGGTCTCGGTCGTGTCCGCGACCAGGGCGGCACCGGCAACGGCACCTGCGTGGTCCAGCACGGTGGCGGACTTGGCGGCGCAAAAATCGACAAAGCGCTTGTAGCCGGCACACTTAACCATGCGCTCGGCGGTCTTGCGGGCGGTGGGGTCAATGTCCATGGCCACGATGCGCGCCTGGCGCTCGCGCGCTGCCGCCTGGCGCTCGCGCGCCTCGGCAAGCAGCTGCTCCCACAGAGCGGCGTCGTGTAGCTGCCAGCCCTCAAAGCCCCAGCGCTCGCGTGCGGCGCCCGGGGCGCGGTCGGTCAGAATGTTCACGGCTTCCAGCAACAGGCCGCCGCCGGCGCACGAGGCATCGATTAGCGTGGGAAGGGCTTCATTCTCGTAATCGTCGGCCGTCAACTCGCGCTCGCACAGTGCGGTCCAGCCGACCTGCGCCAGCACCAGGGCGGCGTAGTCGGGGCGCAACACGTGCGCACCCTCGCCGGTACGGGTCGCCGCGGGCGGCAGGCGCTTGAACAGTGGGTCGCCCGAAAGGTCCAGGCTGATGCTCGCGCGGCGCTGGCGCAGCGAAAGCAACAGGTGAACGTCGGGATCGGCAGCGTCGACATCGGCGCGACGGCCCGTGGTCTCGGCCAGACGGTCGCACAGCGCGTCCTTGGCGCGCAGGGCCGAGAAGCGCGTGTTGCGCAGCTGCTCGGTCACGCCGCGGGCGGTGATGGCAATGGTGGCGCCGGGGCGGACGATGTTCTCCCAGGCGATGTCGTAAACGCTATCGTACAGCTCGTCGGCATCCTGCGCCTCAAAGCGCCCGAGCACCGCAAACACGCGGCTCGCTAGGCGCGACCACAGACAGGCGCGGTAGCCTTCTTCGAGCTCGCCCTCAAACGTGGCGCGGCCCTTCAGCCGGCGAATATGCGAAAGCCCGAGGCGTTTAAGCTCATCGGCGAGTGCGGACTCAAAGCCTTCGGGGCAGCTTGCGTAAAATTCCATGGGTGACCTCTCTGGTTGCGTCGCTCCATTATATGATGGATGCTTCGTTTGCCCTTATCCTCGAAAGGAACCCATATGATTGATGCGTGTCCCGAACCCGCTGTGCTCTTTTTTGACGTGGACGGCACGCTGACGTCGTTCGATCCCGACAACATGACCGACAAGGACTTTTCGGCGGTTCGCCCCTCGCAGGCGGTCGTCGAGGCGTTTCATCGTCTGCGCGACGCGGGACACAAGGCGTTTATCTGCACGGGTCGCCCCCTGTGGCTCATCGCCGATAGCTTGCGTGCGCTCGACCCCGCGGGCGTCGTTGCCATGGCGGGCGCCACGCTCGAGGTCGAGGGTCGCGTGGTGTATGAGGACTGCTTTGACGAAGACATTGTTGAGGAGCTTGCACGCCGTATGGCCGCGGCAGGGATTGAAGCCTTTTTCGAGACCAACGTGGCTACTTTTGCCCTGGAACCCGCGGGTGTTGAGCAGTCGTCTCTGATCGGCACTTCTGTGGTGCACAGCACCGAGGAAATGCGCGTCGACGGCCGTCTGCGCGTGGGCAAGGTAGGCATCGTCGCGAGCGACCTGGCTCGCGTAGCCAACGATGATGGCTTTATCGATCGCGAGTTTGAGCTGTGCAACACCGGTGGTCAGAATCGCGAGCTGAGCCCCAAGGGCATTGACAAGGGCGTAGGCGTGGCGCGAGCGCTGGAATACCTGGGTCGCACCGGCAACGCGCGCACCTTTGGCTTCGGCGATTCGGGTAACGACCTGGGCATGCTCGCTGCGGTCGAGACGGCTGTCGCCATGGGCAACGCCATGCCTGAGGTCAAGGCGGTCGCCGACTACGTGACCGACGACGTCGCACACGACGGCACCGTCACAGCGATGCAGCATTTCGGCCTCATCTAATGAATCCCGCGTTCTGACGTTTGCTCAAACTGCGACTCTTTGCTTTTGCATGCTCAATCGATTTATCAATCCAAACACTGAGGTGTTTATACCGTTCGCCGAGAAGATAAAAAACCGCAGCTCACGCTTTGATAAACGTAGGTAAAGTGTTTAGCAGTTTATCGGCCGTATGCTAACGAAAGGAATCAGGCAGATGGCAATCAAGGTGTTCGCTGACGGTGCAAACCTCGAAGGCATGCTCGACATGTACGAGAACGGCAACGTTCAGGGTTTCACGACCAACCCGTCCCTTATGAAGAAGGGCGGCGTGATGGATTACCGCGCGTTTGCCAAAGAGGTCCTGGCTCACATCACCGATGTGTCCGTCTCGTTTGAGGTCTTTGCCGACGACGTCGAGACCATGGAGGTCGAGGCCCGCGAGATCGCTACCTGGGCCGAGAACGTCTACGTCAAAATTCCGTGCGTGACCACCAAGGGCGAGTCCACCGCCGAGCTGGTCCGCAAGCTTTCCGCCGACGGCATCAAGGTCAACGTCACTACCATCTTTACGCCTACGCAGGTCGATGAGATGGTCGAAGCCGTTGACGCCGAGACGCCGTCCATCATCTCGCTCTTTGCCGGCCGTATCGCCGATACCGGCGTCGACCCCATTCCGTTTATGACGGAGTCGGTCAAGAAGGCCGCCGCCAAGCCCAACTGTGAGGTCCTGTGGGCGTCCACGCGCGAGCTCATCAACATTTACCAGGCCGAGGCCTGTGGTTGCCAGATCATCACGGTGCCCAACAGCATCCTGGCCAAGCGCAAGAACATCGGCCGCGACCCGTACGAGGTCTCGCTCGACACCGTCCGCGGCTTTGCCAAGGATATCGCCGCTTTGGGCTTCCATATTCTGCCGTAACGCGAACACTGGCTACGCCGCGGGCTGCTCGCCCCGGCCTTTCCTTTCCCTATCGCTCACGCGCTTCGCGAGGGTCGCGCTAGGCAAAGGAAAGGCCGGAACTGCCGACACGAGCTTGCCAGCAAGTTGGCGCTTGGCTTCTATATCCTGCCGTGGGCAAAGGTACCCCCGCCTGCGCCGTGCAAAATTGAGAGTATTCAGCAAGGTAAAGGTCTTTATCAGTTAACCGAAGCATGGAACGGCCCCCGTTTTGGCTCTGACGACGCTAAAACGGGGGCTGTTTTTGCTTTTTCG
>DBEZGO010000101.1:0-5579 GCA_048189345.1 Collinsella sp. | reverse complement strand
GCGCTGCAGCCGATCGTGGACGAGGTGCTGGCAAACTGTGCCGATCAGGCGCAGCAGTATCGTGACGGCAACCAGAAGGTCATCGGCTTTTTGGTGGGCCAGTGCATGAAGGCGAGCCGCGGCAAGGGCAACCCGAAGCTCTTCAACGAGTTGCTGAGAACGTCGCTTTCGTAAGCGGGAACCCGGGAGCCCCGGCAGGGCGGGTGCTTCCTCAAAATTTCAAACAGTCCTGCGCAAGACGAAGGCCACATTAAGTGGCCTTCGTTGCGTGCGGAACTCATTTTGAGCAAGCACCCGCCCTGCCGGGGCTCCCGGGTTCTGCGACGACTCGGCCGTTCGGGTCAGGTGGGCTGAATGGAATAGAGTGAATGGGCGTGCCGTCGGCACGCCCATTTTTGTGCGGGTGACAAAGGGGCAGTCCCTTTGTCACATTGCAAATGGTCTTCCCTGCTTGTGGGACTTATGGGCCGTCCCTTTGTCGCCTCTTTATTGATGCTGGGAGCGCCAAGCGGTGGGGGTGGTGCTGGTGTGTTGCTTGAAGGCTTGGGCGAAGGCGGCCTGCTGAGGGTAGCCTAGACGCTCTGCCACCTGCGCTATCGTGAGCGAGCTGTCGGCCAAAAGGTCCTGTGCTCGCTCCATACGGCGTCTGCGAATGTAGGCGCCCAGGGACTCGCCAGTTTGGGCCTTAAAGGTGGCGCATAGTTTGGAGCGGCTTGTGTAGAGCCTCTCGGCCACCTCGTTGATACCCACACGTCTGCCTTTGTCGAGCTCGCGCTCAATCATTGCCGTTGCTTCTTCGGCAATGGTTATGCTGGCGCGTGTGTCTGCCGCCTGCTGCGCCTGCTTGTGGGCCGCGCGCGAACAGGCGAGCTCCGCGACCATGGTCTCCACGATGCCTTGCATATAGACGTGTCCGCCTACGGTGCGGGCGCGGTCCTCGTTAATCCGGTGCAGTGTGTGGCAGATGACGGACGTCGCTTCCTCGTGCCATGGCTCGGCAAACGCCTCAAAGACCCCTGCGAACTCGGTGGGATAGCGGTGCTCCAGTTCGTCAAAATATCCAGGCAAAAAGAGCACCGAGCGCGAGTGATAGAGCTGCCCTGCAAACAGCGGGCTTAACTCCTCGCCACAGTTATCTTGGATAAAGCTGCACACGGCATTGTTTGGCCACGGTCCATGCAAGAGTTTAAGGTTTGCAGGCGTTATGCCAGCCTCGGGCATGCACATGAGCGTGGGCGCGCTGACCTCGCTCACGCACGCGTACGGTTCGGGTGTGTACTCGGCTAGGTGCATGTTGTGCATCGGGGTAATGAAATGCTCCATGACGATGCAGGTGGGGGAAAGGGGCATGATCCATGCGCGTCCGTGCGCCCGATCGTTTGCCACCTCACCGGTAAAGACGGCGCCCTTGCCGGAAAGCTGCAGGCCAAACTGCTCAAACTGCGGTGCGTAGAGCTCGGTTATATCGGTTGCCGCCCGCCGCATTTTCAAAAGCGTCCCCTTCATTTGCGAAAACGTCCACGCCTGGCCCAATTGTGTGCCTTGGCTAACACGCCCATGATAAGTTTCTTACGGTTAACTCTCAAGCCGTTAGAAAGGAATCTCATGGCAAAGGGATCGAAAAAGGAAGGTGGCGGCATCGGCGAGCTACTTGCATATGCTGGTGACCGTAAATTCCTAACGTATTTGGGCATGGCCCTCTCGGCGTTCTCGCAGCTGTTGAGCTTTGGCCCGTACGTGTGCATCTGGCTTGTTGCGCGAGACCTGATCGCTGTGGCGCCTAACTGGAGCGAGGCCGCCGACATCGCGATGTATGGTTGGTGGGCTGTCGGTTTTGCCCTGGCAAGCATCGTGATCTATTTCGTGGGACTCATGTGCACGCACCTGTCCGCGTTTCGCTGCGCATCCAATATCCGCAAGGCTACGAGCGAGCATCTGCTTAAGCTGCCGCTCGGCTACTTTGACACGCACGCCACCGGTGAGCTGCGCCGTATCGTAGACGGATGCGCCGCCTCCACCGAGACCCTGCTCGCACACATGCTACCCGATATCGCCGGCGCCACCGCCATGGTCGCAGGTCTGCTCGTGCTGCTTTTCGCCCTCGATTGGCGCTTGGGCGCGGCATGCCTTATCTCGGTCGCCGTTTCGCTTGGCGCCATGGCCACCATGATGAGCGGCAAGGGCGCCGAGTTCATGAAGGCCTACATGGGCGCGCTGGTCAAGATGAACAAGACCGGCACCGAATACGTGCGCGGCATCCCCGTGGTCAAGGTGTTCCAGCAGACGGTCTACTCCTTTAAGGCGTTTCACGATGCGATCGCCGAATACGCCGACATGGCGCAAAGCTATGCGGGCACGTTCTGCCGAGGCCCGCAGGTGCTCAACCTTACCGCGCTCAATGGCCTCGTGGCATTTCTTTTGCCCGTGGCGTTGCTGTTGGCGCCGGGCGAGACGGACTTCGCGCACTTTATGGTCAACTTCACGTTTTACGCGATCTTTTCGGCCGTGGTGCCGACGGCCATGACCAAGCTCATGTTTGTGGGCGAGGCCTCTCAGATGAGTGCCGATTCGCTGGCTCGCATTCGAAGCGTCATGGATTCCAAGCAGCTCTCCGTGCCCGCGCAACCCAAGCACCCTGCCGGCGGCGACGTGCGATTTGAGGACGTGAGCTTTACGTACGAGGGTGCCGAAGCACCTGCCGTTAGCCATGTAAGTTTCAGCGTTCCCGCTGGTAGTGCCCTTGCGCTTGTGGGTCCTTCGGGCGGCGGCAAGTCAACCTGCGCAAGCCTGATTCCTCGTTTTTGGGACGTTTCCGCAGGCCGTGTGCTCGTAGGCGGTGTGGACGTTCGCGATATGGATCCGCACGAGCTTATGGACCAGGTCGCCTTCGTGTTCCAGACCAACCAGCTGTTCCGGCAAACACTTGCCGATAACGTGCGTGCCTCCAAGCCCACGGCCACTGACGACGAAGTGCGTGCGGCCCTCTCCGCAGCTCAGTGCGACGACATTGTGGCCAAGCTCCCGCAGGGTATTAACACCATGCTCGGTGCTGGAGGGGCATATCTTTCGGGCGGCGAGGTGCAGCGCGTGGCACTCGCCCGCGCGATCCTTAAAGACGCACCTATCGTGGTGCTCGATGAGGCCACGGCGTTTGCCGACCCCGAGAACGAGGCGCTCATCCAGCGTGCCTTTAGCAAGCTGGCGGCGGGTCGCACAGTCATTATGATCGCGCACCGGCTTTCGACCGTGGTGGGGGCCGACAAGATCGTGGTGCTCAACCAAGGTAGCGTGCAGGAGACTGGCACCCATGCCAAGCTGCTGTCCCAAAACGGTCTATACGCCAAGATGTGGGCCGAATACGAACAGGCCGCGAGCTGGAAGATCACTGCTGCCGCGGATGCCGCCGTCACGAAGGGAGGCGAGGCCTAAATGTTCGCCTCATTCCAAAAGAAGTACTTCCTATCCGATAAAGGCGTCGCCGGCGTAAAACGCGGCATTTTCTGGACCGCGCTCACCAATCTCATTACCATGGCCGGCATGGGCTTATTGTTCCTGGTCATGGCCGGTTTTGTCGAACATTTCGCCACCGGTGCCGACCTGCCGGATGCCCTGCCGATTGTGGGCGGCCTCCTGGTCTTTTTCGTGTTGCTCTTTGCCTCTAACTGGCAGCAGTATTACTACACCTACTGCATCTTTTACGAGGAGTGCGGCAAGCAGCGTATGGAGATTGCCGAGCGCTTGCGCAAGCTGCCGCTGTCGTTTTTTGGCCGTCGTGATCTGGCCGATTTAACCGAGACCATTATGGGCGACGTCCAGGCCATGGAGCACGCCTACAGCCACGTGCTGGGAGAGCTTTGGGGTGCCATCATCGCAAGCGCCATTGTGTTCGTGGCGTCGCTGTCCTTTTGCTGGCAGCTGGCGATCGCGGCGTTTTGGAGCGTGCCCGTGGCCTTTGCCGTGCTGTATCTGACACGCGGCCCCATGACCCCGGTGTTCGACCATGTGCGTGCCGAGAAGGTCAAGGTTACCGAGGCGATCCAGGAGACGCTCGACTGCGTGCGCGAGATCCGCGCCACCAACCAGGAGGCTCATTATCTTGAGGGGCTCAACGCCGTGATCGATGCCGAGGAGCGCGAGACCACCAAGGGCGAGCTCGCCAATGGGCTTTTGGTCAACTCCGCCTTTGCCATCCTGCGCCTGGGGATTGCCACCACGTTGGTCACGGGCGCTGCGATGGTCGCCTCCGGCCAGGTCGACTTTTTGATGATGTTTGCCTTCCTGCTTATGGTGAGCCGCATCTATGCGCCCTTTGATCAGGCGCTGATGCTGATGTCCGAGCTGTTTGCCGCCGAGTCGTCGGCCAAGCGCATGCGTTCCATCATGGAAGAGCCCGTGGCGCGGGGCAGCGAGCAGTTTGAGCCCGTAGGCCACGATGTGGTGTTCGATCACGTGGCATTTGGCTATGGTGCGGGCGAGGACGGCCGCGCCGGCGAGAAAGTTCTTACCGATGTGAGCTTTACCGCCAAGGAAGGCGAGGTCACGGCACTGGTCGGTCCTTCGGGCTCCGGTAAGTCCACGGTGAGCCGCCTGGCCGCGCGCTTTTGGGATGCCACTGCGGGCACGGTCACCGTGGGCGGCGTGGATGTTGCGAGCGTGGATCCCGAGGTGCTGCTGCGCGACTACGCCATTGTGTTCCAAGACGTGCTGCTCTTTGACGACACGGTGATGGGAAACATCCGTCTTGGTCGTCGCGATGCCACCGATGAGGAAGTGCTTGCTGCCGCGCGTGCCGCCAACTGCGACGAGTTTGTGAGCCGCATGCCGCAGGGCTATGACACCATGATCGGCGAGAACGGCTCCAAGCTGTCCGGCGGTGAGCGCCAGCGCATCTCTATCGCCCGTGCGCTGCTCAAAGACGCGCCTATCGTGCTGTTGGACGAGGCGACGGCGAGCTTGGATGTGGAGAACGAGACCGTGGTTCAGCAGGCGCTCTCCCGTCTGCTTGCGGGTAAGACGGTTATCGTTATTGCCCACCGTATGCGTACGGTGGAAAATGCCGACAAAATCGTTGTACTCAAGGATGGTGTGGTTGCCGAGCAGGGCACTCCGGCGCAGCTCAAGGCGGCAGGTGGAGAATTCGCCCGCATGGTGGCGCTGCAAAAGGAAGCAGCTACCTGGCAGTTGTAAGAAGGGGCAAAGGGACAGTCCCTTTCTCACATTGACAATCGGTTACTCCGCATCGTTAATTTTCAAAAGGTTAGCCATGGCTGACCTAGATAGTTAGATAAAATTGAGATATTTCAAAAGCGTGCTCGAGCAAACTTGTTTACTCGGGTGCTGAAGCACCATGCCGCGTCCAATGCGGCAAAAGGGAGAAGCAACATGAAAAAGTCGACGTTTAACACCCTGCTTGTTGGTGGCGGTTTTCTGCTTGGCACGGCCGGCATCAAGCTGCTTACCAGCGCTCCGGTCAAGAATGCCTGCGTGCAGGGTATCGCGTGCGGCATGCGCATCAAGAACGGCTACCAGGACATGGTCGAGCAGGCCAAGGCTAATGTCGACGACATGGTTGCCGAGGC
>DBEZGO010000100.1:0-8434 GCA_048189345.1 Collinsella sp. | reverse complement strand
GAGCTTCGGGTTGCCCTTGCCGCGGCTCGCCTTCATGCACTGGCCCACCAAAAAGCCGATGACCTTCTGGTTGCCGTCACGATACTGCTGCGCCTGATCGGCACAGTTTGCCAGCACCTCGTCCACGATCGGCTGCAGCGCACCGGCATCGCTCACCTGACGCATGCCGCGCTCGTCGACGATCTTGTTGGGATCGTCACCGGTCTGGGCCATGGCCTCAAAGACCTCGTGCGCCTGGTTGGAGCTGATGGCATCGGTCGCCAGCAGCTTGGCGAGAGCCGCCACCTGAGCCGGCGCAATACCGGACTCGGCGAGCGACACGCCTGCCCCCTTAAGGTAGGCGATCATCTCGTTCACCAGCAAGTTTGCGACCGTCTGGGCCTCCTTGCCAGCCATACCGGCAGCGGCCGTCTCAAAGAAGTCGGCAAACTCGGGGTCGCCGGCAATCTGCTCGGCATCGGCCGCCTTAATGCCAAAGTCGGCCTCAAAGCGGGCACGCTTGGCATCGGGCAGCTCGGGAATCTCGCCACGGCAGCGGTCGATGAACTCGTCATCCAGATCGAACGGCGCCAGGTCGGGATCGGGGAACAGGCGATAGTCGTCGGCCGTCTCCTTCACACGCATAACCACGGTACGCTTGCGGCTGGGCTCCCAGTGGCGGGTCTCCTGATAGATGATGCCGCCCTCCTCGAGCACCTCGGCCTGGCGGCAGATCTCGTAGGCAAGGCCGTCGTGCAGGCTCTTGAACGAGTTGAGGTTCTTAAGCTCGGTCTTGGTGCCCAGCTTGGTCTCGCCGCGGCGGCGCAGCGACACGTTACCGTCGCAGCGCATGGAACCCTTCTCCATGGAGCAGTCCGAAATGCCCAGCGTCACAAAGATGCGACGGAGCTTCTCCATAAACAGACGTGCTTCCTCGGGCGTACGCAGATCGGGCTCAGTCACGAGCTCAATCAAAGGCGTGCCGCAGCGGTTGTAGTCGACGAGCGACTCGGCCGCGGCGGTAATGCGGCCTTCGGCACCGCCCACGTGCACCATCTTGGCGGCGTCCTCCTCCATGTGGATGCGCAGGATGCGGATGGGCACCGTGTAGGAGCCGTCCTCGCGACGCTCGGGCATCTGCAGGTTGGATGCATCGTAGCTGGCCAGGTGGCCGGCGCGCTGGTTGCCCTCGCGCATGGTCGACGTCATGGACGTGGACAGTCCCTCGGCGTTGGCCGAAGCGCTCGCCAGGCTCTGGGCCTCGGCCTCACCAAATGCGCAGTCGGGGCGCTCGGCGGCACCGCGACCGGTCACGTCCAGGTCCAGGTGGCCGTACATGGCAAAGGCAACCGGACCCTGCGTGGTCTGGAAGTTCTTGGCCATATCGGGATAGAAGTAGTGCTTGCGGTAGAACATCGAGTGGCGCTGGATCTCGCAGTTGGTGGCGAGACCGGCCTTGACGATGCTCTCGATGGCGCGCTTGTTGGGCACCGGCAGGGCGCCGGGCAGGCCCAGACACACCGGGCACACGTTGGCGTTGGGCTCGTCATCGTGGCTGAGCTTGCAGTTGCAGAACATCTTGGTATCGAGTGCGGTGAGCTCGGTATGGATCTCCAGGCCGATTACGGCCTCCCAATCCTGCAGGACCTCGGAAAGCTCCTTCATTACAGCTCGCCTCCCTTCCCGGCAAAATCGGGCGCGACGGAAAGCGCGGGCGCACCCGTGGCGGCATCGGCAAAGCCGCACTCCAGGGCGCGGGCAAACGTGAGCAGCTGACGGTCCTTAAAGGCAGGTCCCACCAACTGGGCAGAAACAGGCAGCTGAGTATCCTCACCCAAGCCCAGCGGCACCGAGATACCACCGTTGCCGCAAATGTTGAGCGAGATGGTGTACAGATCGGAGAGATACATCTGCGTGGGGTCGCTGATCTCGCCAAACTTAAAGGCCGTGCGCGGCGAGGCGGGCATGAGGATGGTGTCCACCTTGGCATACGCGGCGTCGTAGTCCTGCGTGATGAGCGTGCGGGCCTTTTGCGCGGCGTAATAGTACTTGTCGTACACGCCCGAGCTCAGCAGGTAGGCGCCGAGCATCTGACGGCGCTTGGCCTCGGCGCCAAAGCCGTGGGCGCGCGAAAGCGAGCTCTGGTCGGACAGGTTGGCGCAGCCCTCCTCCTGATAGCCGTAGCGAATGCCGTCGAAGCGAGCCAGGTTGGAGAACGCCTCGGCCGGGCCGATGACGTAGTAGGCGGCGATGGCGGCGTCCAGGTGCGGCAGGTCGACCTCCACGAGCTCGGCGCCCTGGTTCTGCAGCTCCTGGGCGGCGCGCTGAACAGCGGCCTTGACCTCGGGCGTCAGGCCCTCGGCCTCCATAAACGCGGGGATGATGCCCACGCGCTTGCCCTCGATGCTGTCGTTGAGATGCTCGGTAAAGTCGACGGCGCAATCCTGGCTGGTGCAGTCGTACGGATCATGGCCCGCGCCGGTAAGCGCGTTCATGGCCAGCGCGACATCCTCGACCGTGCGGCCAAAGGGGCCCACCTGGTCGAGCGACGAGCCAAAGGCAACCACGCCGTAACGGCTCACGGCGCCATACGTGGGCTTAAAACCCACCACGCCGCACAGCGACGCAGGCTGGCGGATGGAGCCGCCGGTGTCCGAGCCCAGCGAGAGCGCGACCTCGCCCGCGGCGACGGCGGCAGCGGAGCCGCCCGAGGAGCCGCCGGGCACGCGCTCGGTATCCCAGGGGTTGTTGGTGCGATGGAACGCCGAGCTCTCGGTGGAGCTGCCAAAGGCAAACTCGTCCATGTTGGCCTTGCCCATGGGCAGGCAGCCGGCATCGAGCATGCGCTGGACGCAGGTGGCGGTGTAGACGCTCTGGTAGTTCTCGAGCATACGGGAAGCGCAGGTGGTGCGCGTGCCCACGAGGTTCATGTTGTCCTTGATGGCCAGCGGCACGCCCGCAAGCGGGGGCAGCGGCTTGCCTGCGGCACGATCGGCATCCACGCGCGCGGCGGCCTCGAGCGCAAGCTCGGGCGCCACCTGCAGGAATGCCTGTACCCCGCTCTCGCGTGCCTCGATGGCGGCAAGGGAGGCCTGGGCCACCTCGGTAGCGGTAAAGTCGCCGGCGGCAACGCCCGCGGCGATCTGGGCGGCGGTAAGGGAATCGAAGCTCTGTGCCATTACTCGCTCTCCCCCTCTCCCAAAATGGACGGCACGCGGAAGTAGCGGTCGCGCGCGCTGCCGGCGTTTTCAAGCGCGACGTCGAGCGGCAGATCGCGCTCGGGCTCGCGCAGGTCATCGCCCATCACGTTGGACAGGCTTCCGATAGGATGGAACGTGGGCTCCACGTCGGGCAAGTCATATTGCAAGACGGGCTCGAGCATCTGGACGGCGTCGTTCATGTAGGACGTCATCTGGGTGAGCTCGTCATCGGTCAGTGCGATCTTTGCGTACTCGGCGATGCCGCGCACGTCTTTCTCGCTGAGTGCCATAGGCGCTCCCTTCCGCATAACAGATAAACCGCTCTAGTATACAAGGCAACGCCGCTTGGAGCAGGTGCTTTACCCAAATGCAGCGAAAACGTAACGTGGGCGGCGGCTGGCAGGCAGCGGGCTGGCGGTTCTGCAGCGAAACCGCACCGTCCATAGCGAAAACCGTCTCGCCCGCAACGAAAACCGTCGCGCCCGCAACGATAACCATCCCGCCCACAACGAAGACCATCACAACATTCGACGCTTTTCGTCAAAATCGCGATTTTCATCGAATGTTGTGATGGTTTGAAAGCCCCGACCACCGCAAAGGAGCCTGTCCCCATTGTGGTGGTTTTGAACGATGTACTATGCCGAGGCCTTGGCCTTGCGGCGCTTGCGGACCGCGTGGACCACGATGTCCAGCAGCAACAGCACAATGGCCACGACCACGATAAGCACGGCAAACTCGCGCTTGCCCCAGTGGCGGCCGGCCAGCGACTTTTGCTTGTCGACGTCCTTCTTGCTGTACTTGGTGCGCACGCAATGCACCAGCAGGCGATGGTCGTTCACGCCGTAGGGCGTGCAGGTGACGAGCGTCACCTTGTCGGCGCCGGGCTCGATGGTCAGCGACTCCATCTCCTCGGGCAGCACCACCTCGGAGTCCACCATCTTGTAGGCGAGCGTCTTGTTCATGGTGTGCAGCAGCACCAGGTCGCCGGGCTCCAGCGAGTGGATGTCGTCGAACATGCTCAGGTTGCGCATGCCCGAGTGCGCGGTGAGCACGCAATGCGTCGAGGTGCCGCCCACCGGTAGGCTCGTGCCCTCCAGGTGGCCGACGCCCGCCATAAGGACTTCTTCGCTCGTGCCGTGGTAGATGGGCATGCTCACGTCGATGGAGGGGATCTCGACCCAGCTCATCATGGGGTCGCGGTCAAAGATGAGCTGCTGAGCGTAGGGCTCGATCTGGTCGGCAGGAAGCTCGGTGGCCTCGCCCGCCAGCTGCTCGTTAAAGGAGCGCGCCTGGAGCAGGATGCGCTCGCGCTCCTCGGCAGACAGCGCGTCCACGGTGCTGGACACGGTGCTGATCTGGTTGAACACGCCCGAGGCCTCGAGCCGGTCCAAGATCCACGGCCAGGTCATAAGGCCCACGCCAATAAGAATGATGACGATGGTGATGAGCCGGTCGGCCCAGCGCGGCAGCCGCTTGCGACGGCGCTTGGGCTTTGGTTGAGGTTTGGGCTGAGGGCTTGAGCCGCCGTTGTCCGCGGCGTTATTGCTCTTCATATGTTTGGCGCCCTGCACCATCGCCGGTCACTCCTCTACAACTCAAGTTGTCTAAACAAATAATAGCCGATTAGCAAGCTTAAACGCCTGGCAACGCAGCTAGGACCGAAGCACCGCCGACGATTCGAATTCTTGGAGGCCTTCTACAGCGCTTCTTGCCATGGATATTCCTTTCCAAACATGCGATCGACTTCGAGCTGAATTCGCTCATCGTCGATTTCCGCCAAAGATAGCGCAAGCGAAATGTTGTCGACACGAGAGGAGTCGGCAAACACGGGTGCATAGCGCCACACTTGGATCATCGCCGTCTCGTTATTCGGCAACTCCCCGTCTGCGACTTCGAGGTCGCTCAGTTGACGCCATGTACTTCTTAAGACGGCCTTTTGTTCCATGCCCGGCGCAGCGAGCATGGAACGCGCAGCGAGAGCCGTCTCCCCGGCGTCAACAAGATAGTCGATCTGCGGCGTCTTCCTTACAAAAAAGACCTTCGAGACAGGCGAGGAGAGCTCTGCCATGTGCTCGCTGAGCAGAAGATCAACGGCAACAGGGAACACGACGACACGTCGCTCGCGACGCTCGCGCCTCGCGAGCCCCCTGTCAACAAGCTCGGTTATGGCCTCGCTCGCGCGGCTTGCCGAAATCCCAAGTGCACGACAAAGGTCATAGGGGCGATATGGCTCCTGGGCTGCTCCCCAGATTGCGGCAGCCTGCGCGTTGGGTGACATCTTGGTCGCTTGATTGCGAAACCGGGCACCGCCCCTCTTCGTGCAAGCTGTGCCCATAAATGGAAGAAAAGCCTGTCTACCGGGACAGACAAAGGGAATCCCTTGTGCGACCAATGCTTTGCGCTGACGTGCATCGGCATCAGGAAACGAAACGACAACAGGAGTCTCCGCGCGCAAGGCTAGCTGACTATAGACTCTCTTAGCCTCGGGAAGCCCGATGCCAGTAGGCAAACTTGCAAGCAAAAACGAAAAACCGTTTGCGTCAACAGCGCGGACCTCAATCGTCCGCAGATGCAGCGGCAAGCGTGCGGATCCAGGCCAAGTTTTGGTCTTGGCGGAAAGGCCTAGTGCTTCTTGTAAGTAGATTAGCGCTTCGTTCATTTCCATCGTTTTCGTTTGATTCCAGTTTATATTGGAATTATACATAATTTTCGGAATTAACGAGATTCCGTTCGTGCCTAAGCCCATATTTGAGTTTTCAGAATATCCCAGATCGGCGGGGCGATTCGGGATACAATGTCAATAGAAAACGACGCACCCCGCGTAAGTGTACGAGAGCGCGGGCGGCCTAGTTTTCAGCTTTAGTTAAATGCCCGGGCTCCGAACCCCGGGCATTCTTATTTGCGCTTGTTGCGGCGCAAATGCCTTCTACCGTCCGCACCGCGCGTGCGCCTACGGACCTTAAACCGAACCTCATACGAGTCAAGAAACGCGATGACGGATGAGTCCGCATCGGACGGTGGAGGCTGCCTGTGTTATCCAAAAAGAACGGGGCAGACTCCAGTGCGGAGTCTGCCCCGAAAAGAGAATGGCAAAGCAAGAACGTGGATGGACGAGAAAAGTGTCCGCAAGTCTCATGGCCATCACATCCCACCTGCCAAAGGGATGGGTGAGCAAGCGTTACTCCTGCTCGGACTCCTCAGCCTGCTTACGGCTGCGGATGAGGTGCGCCACGCCGATGCACAGCACCGCGCCACCAGCGATCCAAGTGAAGGTCACGCCGTTAAGGCCGGTAAGGGGAAGGCCAACCTGCTTGGTATCGCCAACGGTGATGTTGAAGATGCCGTCCGTCTTCTCCGAGTCAGGCTTCAACGTCAGCTTGTTATCGCCGGAGTCGCCATCGGTGAGGCCGGCGATAACCTTGTCGTTCTGGTCAGTCGTAAGTACTCCAGTGAGCCTAGTAAGACCAGCACCCGGATCATCGGCATTCATGCTCGGCTTGATCTCGAAGGTGAAGGGGTCGACCTTAACGTAACCAGAGGGGGCAGAAACCTCCGTGACGGTATAGGTGCCGGCGTCGAGTCCGGTGACCTCGATGACACCGCCGTTGGCAGTCACGAATTTCCAGGGATCAGAACCAAGAGAACCATCCCGCTGGACATACAAACTCTTGGATGCACCGTCATCCGCTCCAGTGGCCTGAATGGTGAACTCGGCACCGTCGAGGGCTGCCTCGGTACCCAGGTCGACCTTATTGATCTTGAGGCCGTAGGTGTAATCCTTGACCGTGTCAGGCTGGGTCTCGCCGCGCTCGCTGGTCATGGGGTTATTGGAGTAGTTGAGCGTCACGGTGTTCTCGTTACCCTCGGTGCCCGCGACGACCGCATCCTTGTTGATTTGCGCCTTATAGGAGACGACGATGTAGGAGTCCTTAGTGACGTCACTGACCTTCTTCAGGTTATCGCAGGTCCACGTCGTCGTCTTGCTGCCGTCTTCGGCAGCCTCGGCGGGCGTTTCCTCCTTGAAATACGCAGTGATATCCGTGCCCTTCGCGCGGGCGAGATCGCTCTTCGCGTCAGTCCTGTTCTTATACAGGTAGACCTTAGCGCCCTTCTGCAGCGCCAGGCCCTTGGAAATCTTGTCGGAGAACTGATAGAAATACGTGTCGTACTTGTTGAAGTTCTCTGCGACGGTGCCGTAAAGGTTGTACGTCACGTCCTGGCCGATCTGGGAGTCGGCAACATCGTGCTCTTTGCTATCGGCATCGCTCACGATCTTCTTCTCGACGGTGGGGATGCCAGTTTTCTCGGTGATTTCGACAGGCGCGCTTCCCACGATAGTGAAGATGGGAGATGTGCCCGCCTCACCCTCATTAATAGTGTCAGCCTTGGTCACAAAGAGCCAGTAGCCATGCTTAAGGCCGGAGGCAACGCGCTTGGTCGTTGTCGTCTTGTCAGTAAGATCGTCTACGGCAGCGGCAATCTTATAAGCAATGTGATTAGAGTCGACACGGGTTGTCTCATCGGTCCCTGTCACATTGGACGTTATCCAGTCTGCAGCATCCTGAGCGGTTGTGCCACCGTAACCGTTATTCTTAATGACATTCTCGACAGCCGCCTCCACATCATCGTTTGCCCAGGTGATATTGCTCACAACCGTCTTACCACTGACTATCGCAACGTCAGCATTAAAAATCTGATAGCCATAGAATTCGGTATCGTTGTCCGTAACGTTCTTGATGGTCACCGAGCCAGTGGCCGTTGCAGCCGCACCCTCCGCGGCAAACGCCATCGTGACGGGCGCCATGACGCCGCCGAAGCTCAGCGCTGCTGTGAGGCCGGCGGTTACTGCCAGGCGTGCGATGTTCTTGTTCATGTGCATCTTCTTTCCTCTGCTTTCTACTTCGTAACTCATTCGATCGGTCATCATCTGTCTGTATCTTAGCATCTACTTCGCTACGTCTCGCCCCGCTCTCTGTGGGGCTGCCAGCTACTCTTTATGGCTGCCACCTCCCCGCTTGACCAGGAGCGCGACCACGATGAGCGCGGCTCCGGCGACCGCTGCGGCGGCCGCGGCGTACATTGCCATATCGCCAGTCGAGGGCATAAAGCCTCCTGTGGTAATGCTAGGGGGTGTGCCGGTGGGCGTGTTGATGAGCGACGCCTCCAGGCTGCCCGTCGACCCGTCCGCGCTGTCGGCGCGCAGGGGCGACTCGGCCGTGATGGTGAGCTTGGGCTTGGCGGCGGCCACCTGGTCG
>DBEZGO010000099.1:0-10410 GCA_048189345.1 Collinsella sp. | reverse complement strand
CGGGCGGCAGGTTGAGGAGCTCGTCGCCGGGACGGTGCAGGCAGACCTTCCTGAGCTTGCCGATCTCGGAAGGCACGTGCAGACCTTTCGTCATGGCCTCCTACCTTTCTTTCGGGCCCCTGTCAGGGCCGATTCGTTAGCGCCCCTCCGTGTGAGGCGTTATTGCTGACGACATATTTATATCCAAAATCAGTCCATACTTCCACCTCGCCCCCGAACGGTTTTATATGAGGGGTGAACGGCATACACATATACTTCACGCATGGCACACTTTGATTTAATAAAGTTTATTTACGTGCTTAAATGCGTTTTCAATCCAAAAACCAATTGAAACTAATCTTTATTAAACCACCCTCAAATTGCATATTTCGCGCAATGATATGAATAGAATTCGCAATTCTCGCTTCGTCTCAACCATTTTGATTTTTATTCAAAAAAAAGTTCGTCCTATTCATTTTTGGCAAACAGACTACCTTTACCAGACGTTGGATACCGTTCACCGGAAGCTCAGTATAAGGCCCGTCGAATACCCAATCGATCTTGCGTCTCCATTTGTAACAACTTGACTTCTCGGTATAGAAAAACAGTCCCGCTCCCCTCATGGGAAACGGGACTGTTATCGATAATCGTAGGCAGATTTGAGCGGCCTTGAGAGCCGTCGGAATCCTAGCGATCGAACTCCGCCAGCGCCTCGCCCAAAAGCCTCAGGCCCTCGCGCAGAACGTCCTCGCTCGCGCAGTAGCCCAGGCGTGCGCCACAGGGAAGCTCAAAGCGGCCGCCAGGTACCAGCAGCACTCCCCTCTCGGACAGCAGGCGCTTGCAGAACTCCTCGTCATCCTCGGGAATGTCCAGCTGGATAAACGAGGTGGACATTCCCTGCGGGGCCGTCCAGGAGACACGGTGCTGCGTGTCGATCCAAGCCTGTGCGATATCGCGATTGCCAAACACGATCTTGCGATTGCGCTCGAGGATCTTGTCCTTGTGCTTGAGCACATGGGTCGCCAGGGCATCGTTGAACACGCCGCCGCAAATCATGGTGTAGTCGCGGTAAGTGCGAATGCGGTTGGACACCTCTTCATCTGCCACAACCCAGCCCACACGGGCCGCAGGCGTCGAATAGGTCTTGGACACCGAGTTGGTGACGATGGCCTTCTCGTACACATCGGCCATCGACAAAAAGTCCTCGGTGTTCTCAAGCGGCAGGTACACCTCGTCGCACAGCACATAGGCGCCAACCGAGCGGGCAATCTCGGCGATCTGGCCGAGCGTATCGGCATCGAGCACCGTACCGATAGGGTTCGATGCGTTATTGATGCAAATGAGCTTGGTGTTGGGGCGAACGAGGCGCTTGAGCTGTTCGATATCGGGTTTCCATCCGAGCTCCTCGCAAAGCTCCCAATACTCGACCTCGGCGCCGAGTGTACGCGGGATCTCATAGAGCGGCGCATAGGTGGGCCACTCGGCAATCACATGGTCGCCGGGCTCGACCACGGCCATGATGGCGTTGAGGTTAGCGCCCGTGCAGCCATTGGTCTGCAGAATGTGATCGGGATTGACCTCGTGACGATACAGCTTGGCAACCTCGGCCTTAAACTCCGGCGAACCCTCGATCCAGCCGTAGTTCATCTTCTCGCGATCCAGGCGCTCGTAGAACGTGGCACCATCTTGATCGTCGAGCGCGCGCAGCTCGCCCATGGTAAGCGACGAAATCGTCGACTGGGCGATATCCCACGTAGCGCTCTTCTCCCAAACGTTAAGCCATTCCTCAACGCCGATCGTCTTGATATCCATGGCCAAGCTCCTTACAAAAGCAGTCATCCAATCGTGTTGACGTTCCTCATACAAGAATGGGGCGGTGCGAATACCCGCACCGCCCCAATGGGAGACATCTAATGGCAGCTAGATGTATGTATTAAGACCTGTACGGGTCCTTGAAGACCTTAGAGGTCCTCGCGCCAGAAGGGCATGCTCATGCAGCGCGGGCCGCCGCGGCCGCGGGAGAGCTCGGCGGAGGGCACGACGAGAAGGTCCAGGCCCTCCTTGTACAGCACGTCGTTGGTGACGGTGTTGCGGGCGTAGACGCAGATCTTGCCGGGCTCGACGCACAGGGTGTTGGAGCCGTCGTTCCACTGCTCGCGGGAGGCCGCGATCGGGTCGCCGCCGCCGCAGGGGATCAGCTTGACCTGGTCGACGCCGGTGGCGTCCTCCAGGACGTGCTCGAGGGTGTCCTCGATCAGGCGGATGTTCACGTCGCCCGGGTTCTTGCCGGCGGTCAGCTCGTAGACGCGCAGGGTGCCCATGATGGCGGGGTGGATCGTGAACTTATCGACGTCGATCTGGGTGAAGACCGTGTCGAGGTGCATGAAGGCGCGCGAGACCGGGATGTCGAAGGCCAGGATGCGCTCGACCTTGGAGTCGGAGTTCCAGAAGATGTTCTGGGCCATGATGTCGATCGCGGCGGCCTGGGTGCGCTGGGAGATGCCGACGGCGAGGGTCTTCTCGTTGATGTTCAGCACGTCGCCGCCCTCGGTGTGGAACTGGCAGTCGCGGCGGAAGTACAGCGAGACGTCCTTGTAGTCGGGGTGGTACTTGAAGACGTACTTGCCGTACAGGGTCTCGCGGTTGCGGGTGACCGAGTACATGCGGTTGAGGTTGACGCCCTCGCCGACGACCGCGAACGGGTCGCGGGTGAAGTAGAGGTTGGGCATCGGGTCGATGATCAGGTCGGACTCGGACTCGGAGTTGACCAGGGAGTCGAGGGTCGTGGACGCCGTGAGGGGCATGTCGATCTCGGCCTTGGTCATGCCGGCCATGGTCTTCTTGACGAACTCGAGGTTGTCCTCGATGGAGTCCAGCTTCTCGCGGACGATCTGCGGCATGTGCTGGCCGCGGATGCCTGCCTCGGCGATGTACTGGTCGGTGAACTCGGCGCGGGCGCCGGGGACCTGGTCGAACACCTCGGCGACGAGGTTCTCGAGATAGAGGACCTCCACGCCCTGGTCCCTCAGGATCTGGGCGAAGGTGTCGTGCTCCTGCTGCGCGACCTCCAGGAACGGGACGTCGTCGAACAGGAGTCGCTCGAGCTCGTCGGGCGGCAGGTTGAGGAGCTCGTCGCCGGGACGGTGCAGGCAGACCTTCCTGAGCTTGCCGATCTCGGAAGGCACGTGCAGACCTTTCGTCATGGCCTCCTACCTTTCTTTCGGGCCTTTCGGCCGAATCTCTCAGCGCCCTTCCATAGCGGACGCTGCTTGCTGACAGCACTAGTTATATCCAAATTCCACCCGCAATTCCACCTCGCCCCCGAACGGTCAACAAAGTGCGATGAACGGTATATCGCATATGATTCCCCCATAATGCACTTCAGCGTTCTAAAGTAGCTTTTCAAAGGTAAATGCTCTTTTTTCTTAAAAACCATTTGCGATTGCGTCTCTAAACTTTTGATTCAGAATTGCATAGCTAAATCGGTTTTATGTATATAAATGACGCTAGTTTACGTTTCTGCCTGTATTCGATGATATTCAGCTATCTATCATTCTTATTCATACTTACGCATCAGTTGAGTGAGGATATAGACCGCTTGCAGACGAGCGGGGCGTCAGTCCTATGACTTGTCAGCGTAAGAAGTAGGTAAAGATACCGTTCACGCGATACGTCCGTGCCAGCGGTCGACTAAATTGAGACAATAGTGATTTAGAGTTAGGCTACCGTCCTCTACGGGGACTGAACGGACAGATGCATATGTCGAGCAAAATCGAAAAGAAGCAAGCCGCTGCAAAGCTGCGCAAGCCGCCGCGCGACTTCTCGTACACGCAAAACCGAGAGCTTAGCTGGCTGCGCTTTAACAACCGCGTGCTTGACGAAGCCTTCGATGAGACCGTTCCGCTGTTCGAACGTCTAAAGTTCGTGTCGATTTTCGAGTCTAACCTCGACGAGTTTCTCATGGTGCGCGTGGGCGGCCTGTCCGATCTGGCAGAGCTCAAAAAACAGCCTGTCGACAACAAGAGCAATATGACCGCCTCCGAACAGGTCGATGCTGTCATGGCCGAGCTGCCCGGGCTCCTTACCCGCTGGGAGTCCATCTTTAAGAGCATCGAGGGCAAGCTCGACACTCTGGGCGTTCACCGCGCCCGCATCGATTCGCTTACGCCCGAGGAGCGCACCTTTGTAACCCGCTACTTCCAGGCCTACGTGTCGCCGGTTATCTCACCATTGGTCATTGACCCGCGCCACCCCTTCCCCAACCTGCGCAACGGCGCGCTCTATCTGGCTTGCGGCCTAGACGGCGTCACTGACGAGGAGAGCCTGCTGGGCCTTATCGAGATTCCTGCCTCGATGAACCGCGTGGTCGAGATCCCCTCGCCCACCGGCACCTACTCCTACATCTTGCTCGAGGACGTCATCCTCGCCTGCCTGGACAGTTGCTTTGGCTCCTACAAGCCACTCGACCGCGCGCTCATCCGAGTCACCCGCAACGCCGATATCGACCCGGACGGCGAGGGCGTCGAAGAGGAAGAGGACTACCGCCAGCACATGAAGCGCATCCTCAAGAAGCGTCTGCGCCTGCAGCCGGTGGTGCTCGCCGTATCGGGCTCACTCGAGAAGCCAACGCTCAAGACCATCCGCAAAGCGCTCGAGCTCTCGCGTCGCTCGGTGTTTACATGCGATATCCCCCTTGACCTGGGCTACGTCTTTGGCATTGAGGGCAAGATTCCCGAACACCTACGCAACGAGCTGCTCTTTACGCCGTTTAAGCCGCAGCCCAACCCCACCATCGATATGGCCCGCTCCATCCGCGAGCAGGTGTTGCAGCACGACAAGCTGCTCTTTTACCCTTACGAGGCCATGAACCCGTTCTTGGACCTGGTGCACGAAGCAGCCTACGACCCCGAGTGCATCTCGCTGCGCATCACGCTCTACCGCGTGGCCAAACAGAGCCGCCTGTGCGAGTCGCTCATCGATGCTGCCGAAAACGGCAAAGAGGTCACGGTACTCATGGAGCTCCGCGCCCGCTTTGACGAGCAGAACAACATCGAGTGGGCCGAGCGTCTGGAAGAGGCCGGCTGCACCGTTATCTACGGCTCCGAGGGCTTTAAGTGCCACTCCAAGATCTGCCAGCTCACCTATCGCGAGGGCATGGCGCTTACCCGTCTGACGCTTTTGGGCACCGGCAACTTTAACGAGAAGACGGCCAAGCTCTACAGTGACTTTATGCTCATGACCGCCCATCCCGGTATCGGCGAGGACGCCAACCTGTTCTTCCGCAACCTGTCGCTGGGCAACCTGCGCGGCGACTACCGATTCCTGGGCGTGGCGCCCGTGGGCCTCAAGCCGCTCATCATGCGCGGTCTGGACCGCGAGATTCAACGCGCCCTTGTCGGCGAGCCCGCCCGCGTGTTCTTTAAGCTCAACTCGCTTACCGACCGCGAGGTCATCGACAAGATTGCCGAGGCATCGTGTGCCGGCGTGCGCGTGGACATGATCATCCGCGGCATCTCGTGCCTCAAGCCGGGTGTTGCCGGCAAGACCGAGAACGTGCACGTTCGCTCCATCGTCGGACGCTTTCTGGAGCATGCGCGCGTCTATGCCTTTGGCGTGGACTCGGACATGATCTACCTGAGCTCGGCAGACATGATGACGCGCAACACCGAACACCGCGTGGAGATCGCCTTCCCCGTGCTCGACCCCACCTGCCGTGCCCTGGTGCACGAGTACATGGGCATGCAGCTGCGCGACAACGTGAAGGCCCGCAGCCTCACGAGCGACGGCACCTGGGTCCCCGTAGAGCGTGCAGAGGGTGAGAAACCCTTCAACTCGCAGGAAGCTCTACTGGAGCGTGCCTATCGCAACGCCGAGGCCGCGCCCGAGCCCGTCATTGAGGCGGAACCTGCCCCCGAGGCCGAGCCGCAGCCAGTAGCACCCAAGGTCCAAGAGGTCCAGGCGACCGTCATTGAGCCCGAGCCTGCACCTGCACCTCGGCCCGAGACGCAGGTCACCAAGCCCGCACCCGAGACGAGCGCCCGTCGCGATAAGCCCGCTGGCAAGACCAAGGCCATCGAGCGCCATCGCCCCGGTCGCGTGCGCATGGGCCTGGGCCTGATCGGCCTGGGTCTTAAGACGCTCATTACCGGCAAGACGAAATAGTCGTTTGTAGAAGCAGTTTGTAGAAGCGCCCCGCATTTGAGGAAAGCCTCAGATGCGGGGCGCTTTTCCCTGCTACCATGGTGCGGACAACAACGCGAATGACAGGCAGGGATATGAAGCTCACCATAGAATCGATGACGTACGGCGCCGACGGGCTGGCGCATGCCGACAACGGCAAGGCCGTATTTGTGCAGGGCGCCGTGGCGGGCGACACCGTCGAGGCCGAGATCGTGCAGGACGGTAAGTCGTTCATGCGCGCCCGCACCACCGAGGTTCTAGAGCCAAGCCCCGATCGCATTCAGCCTCCTTGCCCCTTCGTTGGCATTTGCGGCGGCTGCTCGTGGGGCAACCTCTCGCGCACGGCACAGCTTGCCGCCAAGGAACAAAACCTGCGCTCCACGCTCGAGCGCATCGGCAAGTTCGCTCCTGAGCAGGTCGATGAGTTGGTGCAGCCCATCTGCCACACCAAGGACGACTGGGGCTACCGCAATAAAATCGAGCTCGAACCGACCGTCGTCAACGGTCGCATGCGCCTTGGCATGCACGGTGTCGACCCCAGTAAAATCGTGACCGTCGATACGTGCCCGCTGTTCGATAAGCGCTTCCCGAAGGCGCTCAAATCGGTCGTCGGCGCACTCAACTATCTAAGCGGCAGCCATGACTTGGGGCTCGAACGCGTGGGCATTCGCGCATCGCGCCGCACCAAGGCACTCGAGGTCGCGCTCTGGACGCCCACAGGCTCTTTTCCGCGCTCGCAGGTCTCCCGCGTGCTGGCGGACGCCGCTCACCCCACGAGCATCGTGCGCGTGATGAGCAAGGGCGAAAAGAAGGCCCGCCGTGTCTCCAAGGTCGAAATGCTCGCCGGAGAGGGCTCATGGACCGAGAATATCGCCGAGGGTCAGATGCGCTTGTCTGCCCCGTCTTTTTTCCAGGTCAACACCAAGGGTGCCGAGATTTTGATCGATCTTGTCATGGAAGCGCTCGACCCGCAGGAAGACGAGCTTGCCGTGGACCTGTACTGCGGTGCCGGCACCTTTACCCTGCCGCTCGCCCGCCGCTGCGACTTTGTTGCCGCCGTCGAGGCCTACGGTCCGGCCGTGCGCGACCTGCGCCGTAACCTCGAGATCAACAAACTCGACAACGTCGACGTCATCGGTGGCGATGCCGTGCGCGAGTTCCCCGACCAGGATGCCGACGTCTTGGTGGTCGACCCGCCGCGCGCAGGCCTCGCCCCCGAGGCGATCGACCTTATCGCCAGCACGAGTGCTCGCGATGTCGCCTACGTGAGCTGCGACCCGGCCACCCTGGCGCGCGATCTCAAACGCTTTGTCGAAGAAGACACCTTCTCCCCCGTAAAGATCACGCCAGTCGACCTATTCCCGCAAACCTTCCACTGCGAGACCGTCGTCCACCTTAGGCGCAACTAGCCACTTAATCATTGCTCAGAAAAATCATTAGGAAATCGAGCGTGGCAAGCGGAGGTCTTCGGGGTATAAGACGGCTAATTGTATGCCGCCTTACGAAAGGAACTCTCATGCCCAGCGTTGCCGTTCTCGCCGCCGATGGCTTTGAAACGATTGAATGCCTGACCATGGTCGACGTCATGCGTCGCGGCGGCGTGCGCGCCACGCTCGTCTCGATCATGCCCACGCGTGAGGTCGTAAGCTCGCTGCAGATTCCCGTGACCTGCGATGCGCTCTTTGACGAGATCGACTTTGACGAGTACGACTGCGTCGTGCTGCCCGGCGGCCTGCCCGGTGCCACCAACCTGCGCGCCGACCAGCGCGTCTGCGACGTAGTCTGCGATTTCGCCGCGACCAAGCACGTTGCCGCCATCTGCGCCGCCCCGTTTATCCTGGGCGAGCTTGGTCTACTCGAGGGACGCCGCGCCACGTGCTTCCCCGGCTTTGAGAAGAGCTTCCCCGAGGGCACCTATACCGGCGAGAAAGTCACGCAAGACGGCAATATCATCACTGCCAGTGGCATGGCACAGTCACTCCCCTTTGCCTTGGAGCTGTTGCGCACGCTCGCCGGCGAAAAGGCCGTCGAGAAGGTCGCCGAGGGCATCCAACTATGATCTTGGCTTCGCAATCGCCGCGCCGCATAGAGCTGATGCGCGAGGCGGGCTATAACATTCGCGTAATTCCCGCAGACATCGATGAAACGCCTTTTGATGGCGAAGCTCCGCTTACGCTCGTCGAGCGCTTGGCGCGTGCTAAAGCTGCTGCCGTCGCCGCCGAGCATGCCGAGCCCAATGAGCTGACCGTCGCGGCCGATACCATCGTCACCTTCGATGGCAAGATTTTGGGTAAGCCGGCAAACGGGGACGAGGCGCGCGCCATGCTCCACGAGCTTTCGGGCCGCACGCACCAGGTCGCAACCGGCGTCTGCATCGTTAAAGCCGGCGACGCTGCAGCTCCGCATGCCGCCGAGAGTCTGTCGTTTGTCGATGTGACCGACGTGACGTTCTATGAGCTTACCGAAGAGCAGATCGAGCACTATGTCGCCTCCGGCGAACCCATGGACAAGGCCGGGGCCTACGGCATCCAGGGCACAGGCGGCCGCATGCTCGTGCACGATATTTCCGGTGACTTCTACAACGTGGTGGGCTTGCCCATCGCCCGCGTCGCACGCGCGATTCAAAAACTCTCGTAATCGCATCTGGCGCCGGGTATCCCCCAGCGCCTACAATTTTGCCGTACCGTACGGATCCCGACCGGGCATAAGGCCCGGCGGAAAACCGATAGGAGAAAATATGGACACACCGCTCGAAGCCATCGATGTTTGCAATGTCGATGGCTTTTGCTTTGGCAACTATACGGACGAGGAGGCTGGCACCGGCTGCACCGTAATCGTGGCGCCCGAGGGTGCCACCGGCGGTGTTGACGTACGCGGCGGCGCTCCCGCTTCGCGCGAGACCGACCTGCTGCGTCCCGAAAACACTGTCGATAAGGTCCACGCTGTCTGCCTTTCGGGCGGATCGGCCTTTGGCCTCGAAGCCGCAAGCGGCGTGGCCCGCGAACTCGAGAGCCGCGGCATCGGCCTTCCCGTCGGCCCCACACAGGTGCCCATCGTGTGCTCGAGCTGCATCTTCGACCTTGCCTTTGGCGACCCCACCGTGCGTCCCGACATTGAGGCCGGTATCGCTGCCGTGCGCGAGGCGCTCGACCACACCCCTGCCACGCTCGAGCAGGGCAACGTGGGCGCCGGCACCGGCGCCACTGTAGGCAAGCTCATGGGACCTGCTACCTGCATGAAGGCCGGCCTTGGAGCTGCCGCCGTGGCACTCGGCCCCGTCAAGGTGGGCGCCGTGGTCTCCGTCAACGCCTGCGGCAACGTCGTCGACCCGGCCACTGGCGAGTGGGTGGCCGGCATGCGCGCCGCAGCCGATAGCGACCAGATCGTCGACATGGAGCTCGCCGCCCTTGCCGCCGCCGGCTCCATGCAGATGCCGCTCGACCGCACCAACACCACCATCAGCTGCATCGTCACCAACGTGGAGCTCACTAAGGCCCAGGCCACCAAGGTCTCTCAGATGGCCGCGGACGCCTACGCGCACGCCATCCGCCCCACACACACCACCAACGACGGCGACACCATCTACACCCTCGCCAGCGCCAAACTGGGCGCCCAGGCAAGCGCCGCCGTTCCCCTAGACCAGCTGGGCATGCTCGCCATAAGAGCCCTGGAAACCGCCATCGTAAACGGAGCCAAAACCGCCAAAACCTCCCACGGCATCCCCGGCGCCGCGAAGTAAACTAGCTCGTCCGGTTGTCCGATGGGTCTTGGTTATGTTTGCTGCTCTACAGTCCTGGCTCGCACGAAGAGCACATTAAGTGCTCTTCGGCTCGTGCGGAACTCGCGACAAACATAACCAAGACCCACCGGACAACCTACTCAACAAGATCCCTTTCAGCCCAGGCCCCTGTGTACCGCGCGTCTAAGATCTTCAAATTCAGCTGCCTGACAATCAATTCTTATGGCAGAGGCCCCTTGGCCTTTAGTTTGATACAAGTTCCGCACGAGCCGGAAAGCACTTAATGTGCTTTCCGTGCGAGCAGGACTGTTCGCAGTAGCAAACTAAAGGCCAAGGGGCCCAGTCAACCTATCATCAGCGATTACTCAGCAGCTAGTTGAATTTGAAGATCTTTGAGGCAAGACGGTATAGGCCGAGTGTGGTTTTGTCTCCGGCACGACCGCGCAGGTTGGTGAAGAAGCCGACCACACCGTAGCGTGCACGACGATACATACGCTCGTCATAGGCTTTCA
>DBEZGO010000098.1:0-19149 GCA_048189345.1 Collinsella sp. | reverse complement strand
CGAACATCTGCTGCGGCGACTTGGACGTGGACAGGCTGTCGACAAACTCGGGGTAACGCGCCTTCACAAAGCGTACCCAGCCCGGGCAGCAGCTCGTGAACATGGGCCAGCTGCGGCTGTCGCCCTCGCCCTTGGCGGCCTTACCCAGGCGCTCGAGCAGCTCGGAGCCCTCCTCCATAATGGTGAGATCGGCCGAGAAATCGGTGTCGAACACGTACTCAAAGCCCACGCGGCGCAGCGCACAGGCCAGGCGCTCGACGGTGGCCTCATCGCGCGGAATGCCGAGCTCCTCGCCCCAGGCGCTACGCACGGCCGGCGCAATCTGCACCAGCACGATCTTGTCGGGATCGGCGATGGCGTCAAACACGGTCTCGGTGTCGTCGCGCTCGCGCAGCGCGCCCGTCGGGCAATGCGTGATGCACTGGCCGCACGCGACGCAATCTGTCTTGCCGATCGGCACGCGCCCGCGGGTGCCCACGGCGGTATGCGTGGCGCGGTTGGTCAGGTCCCAAATCCCTAGGCCCTGTACGCTCTCGCACACCTTGATGCAGCGCATGCATTTAATGCACTTGTCGTTTTCGCGGATGATGGGGAAATCGAAATCCCAGCCCTCGCCCGCCAAATGCCTTTGATACGGCAGATAGAAAATGCCCAGGTCGTTGGCAATGGTCTGCAGGTTGCAGTTACCGCTGCGCACACAACTCGTGCAGCGTGAATCGTGCTGCGAAAGCAGCAGCTGCACGTTGGTGCGGCGCGCCTCGCGGGCCTTGGGGCTGTTGGTGTGGACCACCATGCCATCGAGCACGTAGTTGTTGCAGGCGGCAACCAGCTGGTCGCAGCCCTCAACCTCGACCACGCACACGCGGCAGCCGCCGATCTCGTTCAGATCGCGCAGGTAGCACAGGGTGGGAATCTGGATGCCGACGGACTTGGCCGCGTCCAGGATCGTGGTGTGCTCGGGCACCACGACCTCGCAATTATCGATAGTGAGCTTGACCATATTGAGTGCTCCGCTTTCGGTGTTATCGCTGACAGTGGGGTTGTTGAGCTCTACCATTCCAGGTTCCTCCCTCCGCGGAACGCGCCAAAACCAAAGTGGTCGCAACGCAGGCAGCGGCTTGCCTCCTGGCGCGCCTCCTCCTCGGTAAGGCCCTGCTCGACCAGATTCCAATCGTGAATACGCTCGCCGGCCTCGCGCTCACCCAGCTCGCAGCGGCCGCACTCGTGCTTGCCCTTAAACTGAACGGTCGGCAGCTCCACGTCGAGCTTGATCTTGTGGTCGAAGCCCAGATAGCGGTCGATGTTTGCCGAAGCCACGCGGCCGGCGTTGATGGCACGGATGACGGTGGCGGGGCCGGTCTGGCAGTCGCCGCCGCTAAAGAGGCCATCGAAGTTGGGCACGGCACCGTCCGAGTCGGTGACCACGCAACCCCACTTGCAGGCGATGCCCATGTCCTCAAACGGCTTGGAATCGATGTCCTGGCCAATGGCGACAAACACGCGCTCGCAGGGGATGACGCGCTCGGGCGTAGCGGCGGCACGCGGAGCCGGACGACCGCGGCGGGGCTCGCCGATAATCTGCGGTTGCACGCGCAGGCCGCTCACGCGACCATCTTCGCCCGTCTCGATGGCGAGCGGCGCCGTGAGCTCCAGCACCTCACAGCCCTCGGCCTGGGCACCGGCAATCTCGGCGTCCTGGGCCGTCATATCGCAGATGCGACGGCGGTAGACGATGCTTACCTTTTCGGCACCGCAGCGCACGGCGGAGCGTGCCACGTCCATGGCAACGTTGCCGCCGCCGATGACGCACACGCGCTGGCCGCTCAGGTCGGGCAGCTCGTCATCGCCGATGGCGCGCAGCATCTTGACGGCCGATTCCACGCCGGGCGCCTCTTCACCCGGAAGGCCGAGCTTCTTGTCACTGTGGGCACCGATGGCCAGGTAGACGGCATCGAACTCGTCGCGCAGACGGGCGAGCTCCTCGCCGCTCACGGAGTGGTCGAGCTCCACGTCGATGCCGGCGCTCAAGATCCAGTCGATCTCGGCCTGCAGGCGCTCGCGCGGCAGACGATAGCTGGGGATGCCGTAGCGCAGCATGCCGCCCAAGTGGTGGCGCTGCTCAAAAATGGTCACCTTGTGGCCCATCACGGCCAGGTAGTAGGCACAGGAAAGGCCGGCCGGGCCGCCGCCGATCACGGCGACGCGCTTACCGGTGTTGTCCACTACATGTGGCTTGTGGTCGTTGAGGTCGCTATGCTCAACGGCAAAACGCTTGAGGGCGAGGATGTTCATGGGGTCGTCGACCATGCCACGGCGGCAATGCATCTCGCAGGGATGCTCGCACACCAGGCCACAGACGAGCGGTAGCGGGTTGTTCTTGCGGATGACCTTGACGGCGTCGGCATAACGGCCTGCCTCGACGAGCGAGATGTAACCAGGAATGTCGACGTGCGCCGGGCAGCCCGAGACACACGGGACGCGAGCCTCGCGGTCAAAGCCGCAGGAGTGCTCGCGGATGTGGTGCTCAAAATCGTCGCGGAAGCCGCGAATGGCCGTGAGTGCCATGGCGCCGGCCTCGTAACCGATGGCGCAGTCGCTCGAAAGATAGATGGTGCGGGCGGTGCGCTCAATCAAGTTGAGCGTGGACTCGTCGGCGCGGCCCTCGAGCACATCGGCGAGCAGATCGCTCAGCGCGCTCAGGCCCACACGGCAGGGCGTGCACTTGCCGCAGCTCTGGGTGGAGCACAGGTTGACGAGCGCCGTCGTAAACTCGACGGGGCACGGGGCGAGTGAACTCACCGCCAGACGACGTCCGAGTGCATCGTGCAGGTCGTCCATGACGGCCTGAGCGTGGCTGCGTTCCATTACGTGCAGTCGAGCCATAAGATCCCCTCTCACATGGCAGCCCGGAGGCGAGGCCGGGCGAAATTGCTACACGCACAACACTGACCTATAAAGTTGTTAGGTCTCCACGCAGTTCGGCAGGCGGTATGAAATGTCACCATCAGCGGTGAAAATGAACATTATCGCAGATAAATGCCATATTTGATAAAACGCGTTACCAAACGACAATGCCCCGCCCACGCAATCACGTGGGCGGGGCATTGCTTCAGGCATGCGGCCAGCGACCCTGTTGCTTTTACTTTAGCTCGGGCCAGTAACCCTTGTTGGCCTCGATCATGTCGTCGAGAACCTCCTTGGCGACCTTCATCGACGGCACGGTCTTGTTGAGCGTAAAGGCCTTAAGCGCCTTCTCGTACGAACCCTCGATCGTAGCCTCGACAATGAGCTTCTCGGAGTTCAGCTGCTGCATCATGAGGCCCTGCTGGAACAGCGGAATGTTGTCGCGGCTGATGACCTCGGGGCCGTTCTTGCCAATGTAGGCAGGCAGCTCGACCATAGCGTCGTAGGGCATGTTGGGGATGGCGCCCTTGTTCTCGCAAATGACCAGGAAGCGCTGCTTGGTGTCGTTCTTCAGAGCGATAGCCAGATCGGCAATCCAGTCGCCGTGGCTGCCCGCATAGAACGTGCTCTCGTCGATCTCGCCGGTCTTCTCGTAGTGGTCGATACCATCAAAGAGGTTCTTCTCACGCGTCTCCTCAACCTCGTTAGCACGGGTGCGCTCGGGGTTGGAGTGCTCGACGAACTCCTTCTGCTGCAGGTAGTAGTTCAGATACGTGTTGGGCAGGTACTCCGGGAAGCACTCCATGATCTCGTACTCGCCCTTCCAGACGTAGTACCAGCTGCCCTTGGTGTGGCGGTTCTGCTCGGGGTGCTCGTCGACGGCCTCCTCGGGCTTCTTTGCCATGAGCGAGCCCATGCCCTTGAGGTAAGAGTCGGGCAGCAGAATCTCATGCTCCTTGATGTACTCGCGCAGCTGCGGGAGCACCTCCTCGCCCTTGTGGCGGATCGAGGTGAACCAACCAAAGTGGTTGAGGCCAAAGTAATCGTACTCGACATCCTTCTTGTCGATATCGAGCGCGGCGCAAACCACGTCGATGATCGCGATCGGCATGTCGCAGATGTTGATGATACGAGCGTTGGGACGCAGCACGCGGCAGCCCTCGGAGACGATGGCGGCAGGGTTGGAGTAGTTGAGAATCCAGTAGTCCTTCTTGGCGTACTTCTCAACGTCATCGATCAGCTCGACCATGGGGAAGATGGTGCGCATGCCGTAGGCAAGGCCGCCGCAACCGCAAGTCTCCTGACCCACGCAGCCGTGACGCAGCGGAATCTTCTCGTCCTGCTCGCGCATGGCGTAGCCGCCCACGCGCATCTGGGCAAACACGAAGCTCGCGTCGGTAAAAGCCGTCTTTTTGTCGGTGGTCACCGTGAGCTTGATGTCCAGGCCGAGGTCCTCGTGCAAAATCCAGTCCACGAGCACGCCGATCTTGCGCTGGCGCTCCTCGTTGATGTCGTACAGACGAATCTCGTCAACGTCGAGCTCGTCCTTGCGCAGGGCGATGGACTTGACGATGCCGGGGGTAAAGGTGGATCCGCCACCACACAGAGTAATGATCATTGTTTACTGCTCCTTCTCAATTGCGTTTTCGACCTTGTCGCGCATCTCGGCGACCTTCATGCCAAAGATGATCTGGATATTATTGCCGTTGCGGTTGATGCCGCTGTTGGGCACGTGGTTGATGAGGTCCTCATTGATGAGGTCCGGGTTCTTAACGTTCACGCGGAGACGCGTAAAGCAGTTCTCGAGCTCCTCGATGTTGTCCTTGCCACCAAGACCTGCGACCAGGTCGGCAATACCTGCATCGACGCCCTCTGCGGGAGCCGCGGCAACAGCGCCCTGCTTCACCGCGACAGACGCGGCGGCCTCGCCCTCGGCAACGGACTCGGCGAGCTCGGACTCCTCCTCGCGACCAGGCGTGTGGAGGTTGAGCTTCTTAATAAGGAAGGTGAAGAGGAAGAAGTACAGAGCGGCGTTGACGACTCCAAGCACCAGCATAACCGGCCAGTTGGTCTTGTCGACACCGAGGACCAGGTTGGAAACCACGATGTTGATGATGCCGCCTGCAGTCGAAGCGGGCACGGAGAGGACCTTGAGCAGGACCAGGAAGATGCCGGAAAGAACCGAGTGAACAACAAAGAGCACGGGAGCGGCAAAGACAAAGAGGAAGTCCATGGGCTCGATGACACAGGAGAGCACGGCGGTGATGATCAGCGGGATGATAACGGCCTTGGTCTTATCCTTGTTCCCCTTGTAAGCGGTGACGATAAAGGCGAGACCGATACCGATGTAGGGCCACAGGTTGTTGAAGGTGTAGCTGTTGAAATAGGTGCTATCGGAGAAGGGCTGGCCCGTCATTGCCATCTCGGCAACACGGATGGGATAGGCGCCGGCGATAACCTGATCGCCCAGCGTAAGGGTGCCACCCACATCGGAGAACTGGAACGGGGTGTAGATGAGGTGGTGCAGACCGGTGGGAACGAGCAGCTTGTTGAGCATGCCGTAGATAAACAGACCGATGTTGCCCGACTCCTTAATGATGCCGGCAACGGAGGAGATGGCGCCCTGAACCGGAGGCCAAACGATGCAGAAGCCAGCGCCCATGATCCAGGAGATGATGATCATAATCAGGAACGGGAAGCGAACGCCCGAGAACATCGAAAGGGCAATGGGGAACTGCTTGTTCGAGTACTTGTTGAACACGGCACCGGTGATGCAACCAAGAATGATGCCGCCAAACACACCGGTATCGAGCACCTGGATGCCCATAACGGTGCTCTGGCCGGTTCCGGTAAGACCGAGCATGCCGTTCGCATCGGCAAGAGAGCCGGTGGCGTTGAGCACGATGTTGTTAGCCTGCAGGAACAGGAAGAACGACATCAGGGCGATCAGCGAAGCATGACCCTTGTTCTTCTTTGCCATGGCGCCGGCGATGCCCACGCAGAACAGAATCGAGAGGTTGTTGATGATAAACATCAGCGACTGATAGACAACGGCGCCCACAAGCTGGAACGGACCGGAGCCCAGTACGGGGACCAAAGCGCAGATGGTCTTGTTGGTCAGAATAATGCCCACGATGAGCAGGATGCCGGCAACCGAGAGATACATCATCGGCTGGACGATCGACTTCGCGAACACCTCCAACGGCGCTTTGAAATTGAACTTCTTTTTTGCGGTCATAGCGGTACTCCCCTTCCTTTTCCGCAAATTAAGACAGATGTGCCCTAGACAAGACCGTGAGCCTTGCCTTATATCAATCGATGTGTGGGCACGTTATGCCTAGAGACCAGGTTCTCCAAGCAGGTTAACAATGTGATATGCGAGATAACTCTTTTCGGCATCGGTAACGACAACGTTATAGATAGACGACAAGTGAGCGGCTATGGCGTCCGCGCACGAGAATGCACACGGATACGCCGTTTCATCGATTCGGAACAGCGCGTCTCCGTTGATTTGCCCGGCCGTAGGATCGAGCGCTCGCTGTGCGAAAAACTGCAGGTGACGAACGAAACGTTCGTAAGGCAGCGAGGTGTCATCGAGGGTCGTAGCATAGCGCTCAGAAACAATCGCGAGCACGTCGCGAACAAGCTGGACCGAAACAATCAGACGATCGGAGCGTTGCGGCATGGTGGCGTTGACGATATGCAGCGTAATGAAACCCTGCTCTTCTTCGCTCATCTGGATGCCCATATACTCCTTGATAATCTGCAGCGCACGGCCCGCAAGCGCGTACTCCTTGCGATAGAACTGCTGGATCTCGAGTAGCAACGGATTCTCACAGGGGACGCCCTTGCGCTCGCGCTCCAAAGCAAGGCTGATATGGTCTGCGAGAGCAATGAGAATCTTATCGTTGATGTCGGCATTGAGCTCTCGACGAAGCATCTGAACGATTTCCTCGGAAATCACGAGGTTGACGGTGGGGATGGACTCCAAAAGATGTGCCAAGCGGTCAATCGTACGCGAGTCCTGAGAAGTTCCCTCCTGCAACGCGTAGGTCTTTTCGATCGACGCCTCGTCGATGGCATCGCCGGCATGACGGCCAAAGCAGAGGCCTCGACCGATGACGATGAGCTCGGAGCCATCGTCCGAAGTGACCATTGCGACGTTGTTGTTAAAAACTCGCTTGATAACCACGGTACCCACCACAAGAATTTACTCGGAAAGCCAGACGACAGGCTCTTTAACAGCAACAGGGCCGGAAGCATGCTCACGAAGAGTCGAGTTCTCCGAACGCTCGCACACGATAACGAAGACCGTGGGATCAAAGCCGGCAGCGCGAACCACGTCGAAATCGACCTCGACGAGGGGCTGGCCCGCGTCAACGTGATCACCCTGGGCAACAAGCGCATGGAAGCCCTTGCCCTCAAGTTTAACAGTGTCGATTCCGATATGCAGCATCACCTGAGCAGAGCTGTTATCGGACATGATGCCCAGCGCGTGCTCAGTCGGAAACAGAGCGGCGACGGTACCGGAAACAGGAGCGCACACCGTTCCCTCTTGGGGAACCACGGCAACGCCATCGCCCACTGCACGGCTGCTAAAAGCGGGGTCATTGGTTTTTTCTAGATTAACAAGCTCGCCGGAAACGGGAGCGAGGATTTCGAACTCGGAAGCCGCAGTCGTCTGCTTATCCGAACCACCCATTAGGCGAGAAAAGAAACCCATGGTGACATGTCCCTTCATAAATATAGCCCAACCAAAATCAATCGAATGCACCCATTGAGACACACCCGTTCTAAGACTTTGGTTAGGCCCACGTCCGAGGGGACTCGGTAACCTTCCGCATTTCTTTTACGTGGGTTATTATAGACAAGCCCAAAGCCGGAACAATCATTATGACCGGCGAACGGTATTTTTTCTCCGATAAACGGTATTTAAGCGGCACTTAGGGACGTTCCTTTTCTGCCGGCACTCGGGAGCACTCCTCACTCTGGTGCATTGGGGACAGGTTTGTTTGCACCAGGTTGGTGCAGATTAACCTGCCCCCATTGCGCCAATTTCGTATGCGCTAGATGAAGAGCTCGCATTCCTTCCGCACGACGCAAACCTTGCTCAGCATCTGGGAAACAGCGGATAGTTTGCTGGAATCAAGCTTGCGAGCACCTCGCGGACATACGGCGATGCAGCGCATGCACCGCAGGAGACACAATCCCCTGTTGCCTCGGGTGCCATGCGGTGACCTCTGGCTTGTTTATAAGGACGATTGCCGGGGATAGAGGGCTCGGACGCATCCTCAGCCAACAGCTTTTGCTGAATTTGCTGCGCAAACTCTGCGAGCTGCGCCGCATCCTGCGCATCCGGACGACCGGCAGCAAACTGTCGTGCAATGGAATGTTCTGCAATGGCTGCAACTGCCGCGATCACCCGGAATCCCGCATGCTTCGCAACGTCCTCCAGCTCTACGAGCGTGTCCTCAAACGCGCGGTTTCCGTATACGCAAACCAAAACAGCCCGAGCCCCGTTGCCGCGCACCATGCCCAACCGGTCAGCCACCACAGCCGGGATTCTACCGGCATACGCCGGCACAGAGATTACGGCCACGTCGTCCTCGGTCATCGAGACAGCGCTGAAATCTAGCCCGCTAACGGTCAGATCGACGGTAACGGTATTCTTGTCCAGTGCCCCGGCCACAAGGCCAGACACCTTCTGCGTTCCACCCGTCGGACTAAACACAATTTCGAATACGCTCATCGAGACACCCTCCCCCTACGTCTGGCAACGCGTCAAGCCGTTTTCACATCCAGCCAGAGTATACGGCACGTGGGATCCCCATTTTGGTGCATCAAGCACCCCAATGCACCAACCCTACGCTGTCTGCCTCTTTGTTTTGTATAAATTACGGTACAGATTGTATATATTTACGGGATACCGCCGTGTTCTCCCGAGGTACCCCATCCTGGCCCGTGCAAAAAACGGAGTATTCTGCAACGTGACCGCGCCAGCAATACCCCGAGCGGGCAAACCTTTAGGGCGCTGCGTCATTTTGGGTTCCGACATGGCGAGAATGACGCGCCCCTGCTCCGGAAAACGACGAAATCTGACTCAGAACGCTCGCTAGGGATATCCGAAAGCCACCGTTGGCGACGTCAAATCATATGCAGACAACTCGAACTGCAGAATACTCCAAAAAATGCACGGCGCACCCCATGGGACCCATTGCCGCATGGTAGGAAACAGGCCCACGGCATCCTCTAGATGCATTCCCGAGGAAATCACATTTGAACTAGCGATCGGATACGGCAAACAAAAAGGGCCCCGAGCGTAGTTGCTCGGGGCCCTTGGTTCACCTCGCTCTAGCGGGCGATGCGTATGTTACTTGCGCTTGCCGCCGCCGTCACCGGGGCGACGGGAGCTGCCGCCGCGCTTGCCGCCACGACTATTGCCATAGCTACCACGATTATCGCGACCGCCGGCACGGCCGCCGCGGGAGCCGGCCTGGTTGCCGCCACGCCCGCCACGATAGCCGCCACGACGCTCCTCGCGGGTATCGTCGTAGTTGCGCCAGTCATCGCGACGATCGCGGCTGGCACGCGGATCGCGGCGATCGCGCGACTCGTTAGAGCGGCCAGCACCGCTGCGGCTGCCATTGCCACGAGTGCCCTCGCGATGCTCGCCGCCACGGCCACCGCGCTCATCAAAGCGCTTGCCGCCACGGGACTCGCCGCCGCGAGTACCACGCTCGCCACGCGAACCGCGGCCCTCGCCGCCACGGCGCTCATCACGGCCGCCGCGCTCGCCATCGCGACCGGAACGACGACGATCGCCCGAACCACGCTTGCCGCCACGCGAGCCACGGCCCTCGTCCTCGCGCTCAACACGGCGACGACCGCCGCGGTCCTCGTCCTCGCGGCGACGGCGATGCGCCTCGCCCTGGAACTGCTTGGCACGGCGCTCGGCACGGTTGCCGCGCGGGGCCTGCTCGACAGCACCGCCGCGCTCCTCGGCAGCCACCTCGCGGGCCACGCTCTCCACAGCCTCGTCCACGCGAGCCTGAACGCCCTCGCGCACGCGGGTCTTGCCGCCGCGCTTGGGACGGCTCGGACGCTCACCGTCGCCGCGACGCTCGTCTCGACCGCGGTTGGAACGACCGGCCACATCACCGTAATCGTCGCCGTTGCGTTTGCCGTCGCGACGCGCCTGCTCAAGCTTCTTCTTGCTCTTGGACTTGCCGCGCTTGGTCTTCTTCTTCACCTTAAAGGCCGCAGGATCGCGCTCGGGGTCAACCGCGGGCGGATTGGGGCCCACATGCAGGTCGCCGGCCTCGTAGATGTCGGCGGTCTTGTCCATGAGCTTCTCGATCTCGTAGAACTCATCGACATCCTGCTCGGTCACAAACGTGATGGCCCAGCCCAGCTCGCCGGCGCGGCCCGTACGGCCAATACGGTGGATGTAGTCGGTCGGCTCGGCCGGCACGTCAAAGTTCACGACGTAGCGCACGTCGCTGATGTCGATGCCGCGGGCGAGCACGTCGGTTGCCACCAACACGTCAACGGTACCGTCGCGGAAGGCCGAAAGGGCACGCTCGCGCTGAGCCTGGCTGCGGTTGCCGTGAATCGCGGCGGCCTTGATGCCCTTGCGCTCCAGACGACGGCAGCAGCTGTCGGCGCGGTGCTTGGTGCGCATAAAGACGATGGTGCGCTCCGGGCCCTCCTTCTTGAGGAACTCGGGCAGCAGGTTGTTTTTGGCCTCGATGGACACCGGGAACACAAACTGGTCGACGGTGTCGGCGGTCGACGTGGCGGGCGCGATCTCCACGCGAGCCGGATCGCTCACCAGGTCGGTGATCTCGCCCACGGCCTCCTCGTCGAGCGTCGCCGAGAACAGCAGCGTCTGGCGCTCGGCCGGCGTCTCGCGCACAATGCGGCGGACGGCGGGCAAAAAGCCCATGTCGAGCATGCGGTCGGCCTCGTCGAGCACCAGGACCTTAACCTCGTCCAGGTGGCAGGCGCCCTGCTCGATCAGGTCGACCAGACGACCCGGCGTGGCAACTAGGATATCGCAACCGTACTTGAGTGCCGCGGTCTGCGGCTTGTAGCTCACGCCGCCCACGACGGTCACGGCAACGTGGCCCGTGACGTCGGCGATTTTGCTTGCGACCTCGTCGATCTGCTGGGCAAGCTCGCGCGTGGGGGTGATGACGAGCATCACGGGGCCACGGCCGTTGCCCTCGGGCTTCTTGGCGCCGCGACGACGGTTGCGGCCGCCGCGCTCACGCACGGGCTTGGGCGGAGCGATGTGCTCCAGATTGTTCATGGTCGGCAGCAAAAAGGCGGCCGTCTTGCCGGTGCCGGTCTGGGCGGCGGCAAGCAGGTCGCGGCCCTCGAGCACCACGGGGATCGAGCCGGCCTGCACGGGCGTCGGCGCCGTGTAGCCCAGGCTCTCGATAGCACGAAGCATCTCGTCGGAAAGCCCCAGCTCGTCAAAGGCGGGCAGGCTCTCGGTAGCGGACTCGACGGCCTGGGCAGCATTTGCCTCGTCGGCGGCATCGAAGGCAGCCTGGGTCATGGCCTCGCGGGTCTCGTCCAGAATCTCGGCGTCGGTGACGTCGGATACAGAATTACGCATATGTTGTTGTTCCTTATCTGCACGCGCTATGGGCACGGCATGCGGCCGCGCTGGCGTGCTTGGTAGTGCGCTAATACATACAAAAACGGGTGCGCACAGAGAGGACGTTGCTCAGCACGCTGGCGATCGCTTTGGCAGCCCTATCACGCGCCGTCCAGACGCAGCAGCTCTAAGCGATGGAGCAGATTCGCCGCCGGTTAGTATACCCGCACTCCGTATGCCCCCACGTAAACCACAGATGACGAGGCGGACGAGGTGGGCCCGGCCGATTATCTCAATCTGTAACAGATGCAGGGCAAAATCGGGTCCAAATGTTACAGATCAAGACAGAGGGGGATTTCCGTCCAGTCCAAACCAAATCCCTCAGTCTTCCTGCAATTTCGAACATGTGGCCTATAATGTTGCTTTGGTTACGCTATATATTGCGCAGCCATTTAATACGTCGCCCACCGGGGCCATTAATTCCTATCGCCATATTGGCTAGGAAGCAATCAAAGGAGGTATCCGTGGCAGCAGAGACGCCTTGCTCGGTCCTCTATAACGATATTCGCTCGTTCGGCGGTCTTAAACATCTCGAGATCGCCCGAATGCTCATCAATGGAAACTCTTATCTCGGCAGCACCCTGCTCGAGAAATGCTCTTCCAACCGCTCGTATCTCACCCGTTACATCGTCCATCGCAAGCCTGACCAGTGCGCGCCCGCCATCTACAGCGACTTTACCGTCACCACGCTCAACCTTTCCGCGGCAATCTGCAGCAAGCTCGGCGGCGGCGAGTCCGCCTATCGGGCAATCGCCGAGCACTATCGCGGTCCGGCCGCCGACGAAATGATGTCGGCTCTCGCCAGCTACAAGCTGGACAGCCGCCTATATGCAAATGCCCTCAATCGCATCGACAACTTTGACGGCAATGCCGTGCGCGAAAAAAGCACGCTCTTCTTGATGCTCTTTGTGGCAACGGGGGCGCTCGCCGATCCCGTTCAGGGCGTGGCCACCGTCGAGCGCTTTTGCGACAGCAAGACGGGCGGGCACTTTGGCACCACCGAAACTACCGTCGGACGTGGCTTTATGAGCAGCCTGGAGCAGCCGCACGCCGTCGCTCCCAACCTCGGTCTGCTCAGAACCCATGCCGATAACTGCGCCGACATGCAAATCCATCCCCTCACACGCGATCCGCGCGGCACCGTGATTGGTTCTTTGCCCAAAACCTCGCCCAGCATCACCGATGTAGGCGCCGACGCCTCGCGCGAGCATCTTCGCATTTGGCTCGAGGGTGAGCACTGGTACGCCCAGGGCCTTGGATCGACCAACGGCACAGTGCTCGAATCGGGCGCGGGCGACGGCGATATTGTGATTGAGCCGCCGCGCGACCAACGCGAGCCCGGCAAAGTCTATCCCCCCGTGGAAATCGCCAACAGCGACAGGCTCCATCTGGGTCTCTACACGACATTCCTTGTCATTGTGGACTAGCACGGACAGCGATCGGAAGACGGTCGCCGTCCGTCTTGCGTCTTCTGCCTTCTGCGTCGTAAACGACAATGCTCAGCGGTATACGTGGGCAGTGCGACTATCATGGTACTTTACCGATATCCGCACTGCTCGCGTATACGTGCGGCAACCCATGCCAGACAAAGGAACGCCATGGATACTACCGATAGCGCCTATGGCGACAAACTCGTCCGTCTCGATACGTTCGATACCGCCGTGGCGGTCGACCCCAGCGCCGAGGACGACGCCAAACGCCGGTTTATGACACTTATTCTCCAGACGGCCCACCGCAACAACGGCAACATCGGGCACGTGCTGCGCGCGACCAACACGAGCGGCGAGGTCTTTGCCGTCAAGCTGCTCAAGGACAACGTCATTCTCTCTGGCCAAGCCCCCGACCGCTCCGCCGAGCAATCGGCCGCGCACCTGGCCAACACCGCTGCGCTGTTTGAGGAGTACCGTCATCTGTGTACCGTCTCGCACCTGCGCGGATTTCCGCGCGTCTATGGCTACGGATCGTGCGAGGATGACCCGCTCATCCTCATGGAGTGGGTCGAGGGCACCTCACTCAAGCAGGCGCTGCCCCTGCTTCCTCACGACGCCTCGGGCGGGCTGACCACCCAGATGGTCGCCGCCGTCGGAAACGCCGTGCTTCGTGCGCTCTTGATGACCCAAGGCCTCGTGAATCCGGTCGTCCATCGCGACCTTTCGCCTGCCAATATCATGTTCCGCACCACCAGCCGAACGCTCGAGCAGCAGATTGCCGATTGCTCCTTTGACCCCTGCCTCATCGACATGGGCTCCGCGACCATGGCTCTCGGCGACGACACGATCACCCGGCGCGCCGACATCTGGCGCTTTGCCACGCCCGCATACGCCGCGCCCGAGATGCTCACGCAGGATATCGAAGGCATCGCGGCCCTTCGCCGTTCGCCGGCAATCGACGTCTATGCGCTTTCGAGCATTCTGTACCAGCTCTACAGCGGTCGCAAACCGTTTGACTTTGAGTCGACGGACGCCGCTGCAACCGGCTCGTTCTATCTCGTAAAGACCAAGACCAAGCCGGCACCGCTCGAGCCGCGCTGCGAGGGCGATGAAGCGCTCGTCCAAATCATCATGAAGGGTCTCTCAGTCGAGCAGTGCGATCGTCCCACCGAGCAGCAGATGCTCGAGGTGCTCTCGGCATACCTCACCGATGCCGAATCCGAGGGCCGCGAAGGCACAGGAGACGAGGCCGCGATTGATATCGATTCTGGCACGCACCTTAAGGTCGACGTCGCCGGCGAGCGCGCACGAGAGATCCTGAATCAGGCCCGTCACGATGCCATGACCCGCCGCCGCTTTATTATCGGCGGCGCTATCGCAGCCGTTGCGGGGCTCAGCGTTATCGGGGCGGCAACCCATGGCTTTGGCATCCCCGACTACCTTGACGGCATCCGCGGTTCACTTGACGACTACACCTGGGATCAGCTGCAGGAGATTTCGCTCAAGATTAAGGCCGCCGAGGCCCGTAGCGAGGCACGCGAGATTGCCAAGCGCTATCATCTGCTCGATGCCGATGGGCATATCCCCTATCCGTGTACCAAGCGTGTCACGCTCACCAACGGGCTGCAGGTTGGCGCGCAGCTTGTGGGCATCCGCCACGATGAGCTTCTGGACGGGACGGGCAAGGCCGGACTAACGTTTATGTTCGATGCGGGTATTGCCGAGCGCAACGCTGCGGCTGAACCGCCGAGCGCCGGCTGGGCAGATTGCGAGCTGCGGGAATGGCTCAACGGCGACGGCCTTAAGCTGCTGCCCAACGAGTTGCGCGCACTCATTAAAGGGGTCAAGAAGGTCTCGAACAATGTGGGCACCGCCAACAGCGCATCGTGCCTGAGCGAGTTGCCCGCAACCCTTTGGCTGCCCGCCATGGTCGAGCTGTGCGGTACGCAACCGCCCGATTCGTTTACCGAGGACTATCACTACCTGGCAGACATCTACAACGGCGAGGGCAAGGAGTATCAGCTCTTCCGCGAGCTCAAGGTAAGCCCGTATTCCACGAACGAGACGATGGTCCGCCAGTGGAAGGGCAAGGACACCTGTTGGTGGGAGCGCACGGTAAGCCCCGACACATCGGAGAGCGAAGGCACGCTCTATATGAACCGCGTGGGGCACGACGGCGACGTCTTTACGTACGCAACGCCTGCGGACAGCCCCAAGAAGCGGACTTGCGTGATCCCCGGATTCTGCATCTAGGGAGCGGGCGTCTTGCCGTGACGGGACCCCTCCCCGGCAATTGTCTCGATCTGTAACAGTAAGGGGTCAAAAACCTCTCTAGATGTTACAAATCAAGACATTTGAGTTGACCGCGGACGGTTTGTCTCGATCTGTAACATCTAGCAGGAAAAACGGTCCTTAGGCGTTACAGGTTGAGACGTTAAGTTGTGGCTCGATGTAATGTCTCGATCTGTAACAGTTACTCGACAAAAACGGGTCTAGTTGTTACAGATTGAGACATTAGACCGGCTACGGTCCGCCGACCTGGCTATCACCTCGGCCAATAACAGAATGGCATACATTTCAATCTCCACTGTATACCCCCAGGGGGTATGGGTGTATAGTATCAGCAGGTTAACAATTCCAACACCAAATTACAGAAAGGAGAAGCCATGGCTCAGGATAAGTTTGACGTGGGCGGTATGACGTGCGCCGCGTGCCAAGCGCACGTGGACCGTGCCGTGAGCAAGCTCGACGGCGTCCAAAGCGTCGCGGTCAATCTGCTCGCCGGCTCTATGCTGGTGGACTACGACCCTGCGCAGGTCTCCCCCGACGACATCTGCACCGCTGTCGACCGCGCGGGCTACTCGGCCTCACCCATCAGCACGGGCACCGACGCTGTCCAAAGCGGAAGTGCGCAAGCCAGGTCCGGCGCCGCCCATATGGAGTCACCGACCAAAAAGTTGGAGGCCGCCGCCTCTGCCATGCGCACCCGCCTCATCGTCTCGATCGTATTCCTCATCCCACTGTTCTACATAGGCATGGGGCACATGCTCGGCTGGCCGCTGCCCGGCATCTTCACCGACCACACCCACAGCATGACGCTCGCGCTCACCGAGCTCGTCCTGCTCATTCCCATCGTCTACGTCAACGACGCGTACTTTATCAACGGGTTTAAATCGCTCGCGCACGGCGCGCCCACCATGGACGCCCTTATTGCCGTGGGCGCCACCGCCTCCATCGCCTGGTCGCTCTACGCCATGTTCATCATGGCCGACCAGCTAGCCGCAGGTCAGGTGCACGAGGCCATGATGACGAGCATGGACAACCTGTATTTTGAGAGCGCTGGCACCATCCTGTCGCTCGTCACCGTGGGCAAATACCTCGAGACGCGCAGCAAGTCCAAGACCGGCGGCGCTATCGAGGCGCTCATCGACTTAGCACCCAAGACCGCGACCGTCGTGGCAGAGGACGGCAGCGAGGCCACCGTCGACGTCGATGCCATTCTGCCCGGCCAGGTGCTGCGTGTGCGCCCCGGCGAGTCCATCCCTGTCGATGGCGTGGTGCTCGAGGGCAGCTCGGCCGTGGACGAGAGCGCGCTCACCGGCGAGTCCATCCCCGTGGAAAAGACCGCCGGCGACACCGTCAACGCCGCCACTGTCAACCGCACCGGCTCGTTTGCCTTCCGTGCCACACGCGTGGGCGCCGACACGTCGCTCGCCAAGATTATCCAGCTCGTCGAGGACGCCAACGCCACCAAGGCGCCCATCGCCCGCATGGCCGACAAGGTCGCCGGCGTGTTCGTGCCCGTGGTATTCGTGATCTCGGCCATGACCTTCGTGGCGTGGATGGCACTGACCGGTAGCGTGAACGAAGCGCTCACCTCCGCCGTCGCTGTGCTGGTGATCAGCTGTCCGTGCGCATTGGGTCTGGCCACGCCCGTCGCTATTATGGTCGGCACCGGCAAGGGCGCCGAGATGGGCATTCTGTTCAAGAGCGCCGAGGCGCTGGAGAATCTGCGCAGCGTGGGCACCGTGGTGCTCGATAAGACGGGAACGGTCACTCGCGGCAAGCCTGCCGTGACCGATATCGTGGTAGCCACGCGCGCCGACGGATCGCCCGCCATGAGCGAAAAGGCGCTACTCAAGCTGGCCGCCGCGCTGGAGCGCTCAAGCGAACACCCGCTGGCCGAGGCGATTATGGCCGAGTGCGAGACGCGAGGGATTGTCGCGCGCGCCGTCGAGGACTTTGCCGCCGTGCCCGGGCGAGGCGTTACGGCGCGCGAGGGGCAAAACGCCATTGCCGCCGGCAATATGCGCCTGATGAACGAGCTGGGCGCGAAGGTGCCCGCGGGTCTTGCCGAACAGTTCGCCGCCGAGGGCAAGACGCCGCTGTTCTTTGCCAAGAACGGCGAGCTCGCCGGCACCATTGCCGTGGCTGACGAGGTCAAGGAAACGAGTGCCGGAGCCATCGCCGCACTGCGCTCGCTTGGCGTCGACGTGCGCATGCTCACCGGCGACAACCGAGTCACCGCCGAAGCAATCGCCCGCCGCGTGGGGCTGAGCAGCGAACAGGTCATCGCCGACGTCCTCCCCGCCGACAAGGAGCACCACGTACGCGAGCTGCAGGATGCGGGCAGCAAGGTCGCCATGGTGGGCGACGGTATCAATGACTCCCCCGCCCTGGCGCGCGCCGACGTGGGCCTTGCTATCGGCACCGGCGCAGACATCGCCAAGGAGGGCGCCGACGTGGTACTCATGCGCAGCGACCTCATGGACGTCGCCCGTGCCATCGAGCTGTCGCGCGCCACAATTCGCAACATCAAGCAGGACCTGTTCTGGGCGCTGTTCTACAACGGCATCGGCATTCCGCTGGCGGCGGGCGTGTTCTTCCCCCTCACCGGTTGGCAGCTCTCGCCGATGTTTGGCGCCGCGGCCATGAGCCTGTCGAGTGTCTGCGTCGTAAGCAATGCGCTGCGCTTAAAATCCTTTAAGCCCAAAGTGGCAAAATAGGCTCACCATTAAGTCCATCTAGAACGGGTTTTCCAGACGCCCGAGATTGACCCGAAAGAGGAGCGACGCGCACTTTGGTACGCGAGCGACGGCTTGAAGGTCAAGGTCGGGTGCCTGGGAAAGCCGACACAACAGGGAGGAATACCCATGCGTTACACAATCAAGACTTCCGGCCTCATGTGCGGCCATTGCGACGCCACCGTCGAGACGGCGTTGCTCAACGTGGCCGGCGTGACCGACGCCGACGCCGATCACGAGACCCAGACCGTCCAGGTGGAGTGCGCCGACACCGTGACCGTCGAGCAGCTCACCGCCGCCGTCGAGGGCGCCGGCGAGAAGTTCCACGCCCTTTCGGTGACCGCCGCATAGCAGTCGCTGCCTACTGAATCCTCAGAAGTTGCGGTGAAATACGGACTGTTGTGCCGCCCTAGGCCTTTAAACGGTCCGTATTTCACCGCAACTGACGGGGACATCCGGAAGATCGACCAGAAACGAGGACCCGACATGATGGCAGACCATAAATCGGTGACCCGCATGCTCAAGACGGCACGCGGCCAGATCGACGGCATCTTGCGGATGGTCGAGGAGGACCGTTACTGCGTCGATATTTCCACGCAGCTCATGGCAACGCAGGCGCTCCTCGCGCGCATTAACGCCGACGTGCTCAAGGCGCATATCGAGGGCTGCGTGACTTCGGCAATCGAATCGGGCGACGAAGACCTCAAAGCCGCCAAGCTCGCCGAAATCGAACGCGTCGTCGACAAGCTCTCCAAGTAATAGGGGCATTGGGGACAGATTTCTTTGCACCGTCTTGGTATTCCGGGGACAGGTATGTTTGCACCACATTGGTGCAGATTAACCTGTCCCCCTTGCTCTAAATCGGGTATAAAGGCGTGCAGCATATCGAACGAAAGGCAATTTGCATGAATGACTTTATGAAGGGTCGCAATGGTGCCGATGAACTCACCATCGTGATGGGTTTTGCCGGCATCGTCATCGCGATGATCGGATCGATAGCCCGCATCCAGTGGCTCAGCTGGATTGCCATCGCCGTAATCGTGATTGGCGTGCTGCGCGGCCTGTCCAAAAATATCGACGCACGTCACAAGGAGAACGAGGCCTTTGTCGCCGCGACTGCAAACGT
>DBEZGO010000097.1:0-2679 GCA_048189345.1 Collinsella sp. | reverse complement strand
CGAGAGATAACTGAGAGACGAGGGAAATCTATCCGCGGCATTCTCCGCAGGACCGAGCGAAAGGACGTGCAGATGAACGAAAACGAGCTGACCGGTCTGCTTGAGTCTTTAAGGCGTATGGGCTCGGATGATCTTAACGTCGAAGTGAAGGAGAGCGCCACGACGCTTTCCCGCGATGTGTGGGAAACGGTGAGCGCATTCGCGAACACTGCCGGCGGAATCATCGTGCTCGGAGTGAGTGAGCGCGCAGGTTTTGTCCCGGTTGAGAACTTCGAGACCGAGAAAGTGCTCAACCAATTTGTGTCAGGCATGGGTGATGCGGGCGGTCGAGGAAAGCTGGCCAATCCGCCTAAATACACGATCGAGCGAGTGGAGCTTCAGGGCGTCATCGTTCTCGTCATTGCGATTGAGGAGCTCGATCCGTCGAGCAAGCCCTGCTATGTCATAGAGCGGGGCGCCCAGGGCGGCAGCTACAAGCGCATCGATGACAAAGATGTGCCGCTTTCATCGACCGAGGTGCTCGCATTGGCGTCATACGGTCGAGCGACTCCGAGCGATCGGGACGCGGTGGCGGGTGCGGGCGCGGACAATCTCGACGAGACGCTGGTCGACCGTACGATAGATCGGGCTTTCTCGTTGACGCCCCGGGCAATGCGCGGCGCGCCGGACAAACAAACGAAGCTGGAGCGCCTAAATATCCTTGATTCCCAGGGCAATGTCACCAAGGCTGGACTCCTAGTTGTGGGCACCTACCCTCAGCAGTTCTATCCCAAGCTCTTCATTGACGTGGCTGTCCATGCGGGAACTCAGAAGGGCGTGGCGGGGTCGCTGAGGTTCATGGACCGCACAATCTGTGAGGGAACGTTGGGCGAGATGATCTCGGATGCCGTCGCAGCCGTCGCCAAGAATTTGCGGCGAACCTCGACCGTCCAAGGCGTCTCGCGTGTCGACTCGCTTGAGATTCCCGAGGAGGTTCTGCGCGAGGCAATCGCCAACGCCGTAATCCATCGAGAATACGGGGATCGGTTCTGTGGACAATCGATTGCCGTCGACGTCTTTGATGATCGTGTCGAGGTGACAAATCCTGGCGGCCTTTACGGGGGAAAGACTCGCGAGAACTTGTTTGACGGCAGCTCCCGATGCCGTAACGCGACGCTTGTGAAGCTCATGTCGATTGTCCCGCTGCCGGATGGCGCAGGTTCGCCGGCTGAGGGCAATGGCTCGGGCATCCCGATGATGATCGATGCCATACGCGCGCATGGTCTGGCCGGGCCCCTGTTCTGCCCGGGATTCGATCGGTTCAAGGTCGTACTTTACCGTTCAAAGATCGAGCCGGTCGATCATGGCGGGGGCTTAATTGTGACGGCACTCAAACACTACGGCGAGCTGGGGACGCGCGAGCTGGCAGAGCACACAGGGCTCACAATTTCCCAGGTTAGGTCGCGCGTCAACGCGCTCATTGCTCAAGGCGAGCTTGAGCCCACGGCGCCGGCGACGAGCCGCAACCGCAAGTATCGACTGTCGGAGCGCGTGGGATAGATGCGTTAGTGGACGAGGCGACCCAATAATCGACCCTCGATTGGCGTCCATTAAGGTAAAGCGGTTGTTGCCCAGTCGACGGTGATGCTAAAGACTCGGCTTACGCCGGCATGGCCCCGAACCCGTCCATCAAGAACAGCCTAAGAACCAGCTTGATGACATTTCCCGGTTTGACTTCTGCCGCGTCAAAGACGTGGCGCTCGGCGAGCTCGCTGCAGTATGCATAGATGTCGCGGATAAGGTCCGCGCCCGAGAGCGTAAACATGTAGCCTGCGTCCGAAAGCGCATTGGGCGCGGCAGGCAACTTGGCCATGTGGCAGAACGTTTGCAGGTCGGGCGCCATAACGTTCTGGTAGTCGAGGTGGCCGTTGGCATCCTGCGCGGCAACCTCCAATTGGCGCACATAATCCAGCGCCGCCGCTAACACAAAGCTCGGCGTAGGCGCATTGACGTCCTGAGTGGTCGCCACAAGCCTGCCCGCCGCCTGCGTGACAAGCCAAGCGACCTCGCGCTGGCAACGCACGGCCTTGCGCGTAACCGGCTTGATGGACGAAGAAGAAACGCTTCCCTTAGGCGGATTCGAAACAGCCACAAGAACCTCCCATGAACGACCCGGCCCAACAAGCCCGGATGAAACACGTGCTACATCAGTATACAGGGAAGTGGGGTAGCGGGGTACAAGCGCGCCAGCGGCAAACCGAGAGCATCAACGATGTGCCGATCGCGGAATGAGATCTCGTAATAATTGACTCTCGGCCATATTATTGAGGGGCATGACTCGCGTTCGTATGGTTGTAGGTGCTGGCGATGAACGACATTGACCTTGCTGTTCCGTTGATGGATGGACCAAGCTATGACCGCGCCTGCAGTCTCGTGCCTTCCGAATACGTTGAGGCATGGGAGTGGTTTCTGGGTGAGGAACAGCGCGGCGGCGTTTGGACCAGCCTTCCGCACCACGCCAAGGAAGATAGTCCTCAGTATCAGTACCGTTTGAGAATTGGCTCGGACTTCTTTCCCGTAACGCGGGATTCAGGGATCTTCTGGCCGGGCCAGGATCGGGTGAAGCAAGATCCCAATAAGATCTTTGCGCTTTCGGTCCATAACTCTAAAAAGAGCTTCTACACCGATGTGCCTCCGCTC
>DBEZGO010000096.1:0-6186 GCA_048189345.1 Collinsella sp. | reverse complement strand
GATGAACAGGAAAAGCGAGCACAGGAACGGGAAGTGCTTCTTCCAGTTCTCACCCACGACGCCCTTGCCGATATCGTTCTCGACGTACTCGATGATGTACTCGAAACCGTTGACGAAGAAGCCCTTGGGAACCAGGGTCTGCTTCTTCTTGAACACGGCCAGGACGATCAGGAGCACGATCGTGGAGACGATCAGCCAAAACGAGTACTGCGTGATGCCGCAGCTCAGATCGCCCACGACAGGGGTGGAGCTGAACTCGCTGACCAGATGATTAATCTCATCAGGCAGCTTTTCAAAAATTTCCACGACTTACCTTTCGACCTCATGAGGATCTCGCAGCGCCTTGGCGACGCGAACCGTGCAGGCGGCCATAAAGGCCACGAAGCCGATCGCCTCGCCCAGGAGGAACATGCGAAATGCCTCTCCGAACAACACAAACACAACCAAGGTAAAGACGAGCAGGGCGATCGCCGAGACCGCCAGACTCACCATACCCTTGAGCATGTCCGCATTCTGTTTATCGTCAAGAACCGGCTTGAGCGTAAAGACAAAGGGAAGGAAGGCGACCGCGCCCGCGATGGCGCCTGCAACGATAGCGAGCAGATCGGCTATCTGAAACACTGGCGTCCTCACTTTCCTTTTTAACGCTTCACAGAACAGTTCCCGCCAAACATTGGTGACTATTGTACGAGCCAATCGCTAAAGTACAACCGAAAAAGCATCGGTTAATACGCACCTGTTCGTTTTCTTAAGACCTTCTTTATGCCGCAGGTACGGTAATACGTTTTTCTCGAACCCTGCAGGGCAAAACGTCCGTTAACAGGAGTGCGCGCGGTCGCCTTTTGTTCGTCCGCGCGCACCGTTTCTTCGTATTTGCAGCCGCGGCCGTCTTAGCCCAGCGACTAGAGCGTGCCGTAGATGCGGTCGCCGGCGTCGCCCAGGCCGGGAACGATGTAGGCAGCCTCGTTGAGATGGTCGTCGATGGCGCAGGTATAGATATGCACATCAGGGTCCTTCTCAGTCAGCGACTTGAGGCCCTCGGGGGCCGCGACGATGCACAGCATGCGGATGTCCTTGACACCGCGCTCGCGCAGGTAGCTAATGGCCATCTCGGCCGAACCGCCCGTGGCGAGCATGGGGTCGACGACCAGGCAGATGCGCTGGTCGATATCCTTGGGCATCTTGCAGTAATACTCGTGCGGCTCGTGGGTGACCTCGTCGCGCTCCATGCCGATGTGGCCCACGCGAGCGGAGGGCACCAGGTCGAGGATGCCGTCGACCATGCCAAGGCCCGCACGCAGGATGGGCACGATGGCGAGTTTCTTGCCGGCAAGCTGTTTGAACGTGGCGGTAGTGATGGGGGTTTCGACCTCGACGTCTTCCATAGGCAGGTCGCGCATGGCCTCGTAGCCGTCAAAAAGCGCGAGTTCGCGCACGAGCTGACGGAACTGGTTGGTGCCGGTGTTTTTGTCGCGCAGGATCGACAGCTTGTGCTGGACGAGCGGGTGATCGACAAGCGTCACACGGGACGCATCGTAGGTGACGGTCATGGATTGATTGCCCCTTTCGTTGCGGCCGCAAAACGGCCTTGCTGACAAGGCGTGCAGCAATGTTGCCGCCGCACGCCATGCATTAGTTTAGCGGTTTGTTGTATCGAGCAGCCCATCGCAGCCCTACTGTGCGGTGCTGAGCGAGCGCCTGACTGCATCACGCCAGCCCGCAAGGTTTTGCTCGCGGCGCTCGGCGGACATGTGGGGAAGGAAGGTCCTAACGATCTGGGCATTTTGCTCCAGCTCCTCCAGGTCTTCCCAATAGCCGACGGCAAGACCCGCCAAGTACGCGGCACCGATTGCCGTGGTCTCCACCGTCTCGCATTGCAGCACGGGGATATCCAGCAGGTCGGCCTGGAATTGCATGATGAACTCGTTGCGCGAGGCACCGCCATCGACAGACAGGCGCTCAATCGAAAGCCCCACGTCCTGCTCCATGGCGCGCAGCACGTCGTAGCTCTGATATGCCATGGATTCGCAGGCGGCACGTACGATGGTCGCACGGCTCGAGGCGCCGGTCAGACCGCACACGATACCGCGGGCATGCGGGTCCCACCAGGGAGCACCCAAACCTGCAAAGGCGGGAACGAAGTAGCAGCCCTCGTTGTCGCCAATCGAAGCGGCGAGTTGTGCCGACTCGCTCACGCTCGAGATGATGCCTATGTTGTTGCGAAGCCAGTTCATCGTTGAGCCGGCGGCAAAAATAGAGCCCTCGAGCGCATAGCTGACTTTGTCGTCCGCAGCGATACCGATGGTGGAGACCAGGCCATTCTTGGATTCGACGATCTCGTCGCCGGTGTTCATGAGCATAAAGCAGCCCGTGCCATAGGTGTTTTTGGTCTGGCCGGGATAGAAGCAGCAGTGGCCGAACAGCGATGCCTGCTGGTCGCCCGCCACGCCCATGATGGGCGGCATGTTGGTCATGATATCGCTCGCGACGCGGCCGTAGTCGCCCGAGCTCCAGCGAACCTCGGGCATCATGGAACGTGGAACGTCAAAGAGCGCCAGCAGGTCGTCGTCCCAATCGAGCGTATGGATATTAAAGAGTGCCGTGCGGCTGGCATTGGTGTAGTCGGTGGCAAAGACCTGGCCGCCGGTGAGGTTGTAGATGAGCCAGGTGTCGATGGTGCCAAACATGAGGTCGCCCGCCGCCGCGCTCTCGCGTGCGCCGTCGACGTTGTCGAGAATCCACTGCACCTTAGAGGCCGAGAAATACGGGTCAAGCGTAAGTCCCGTGCGGGAGCGCACCAGCTCCTCGCAACCCTGTTCAACCAACGCGTCGATCGCCGGCGCGGTACGACGGCACTGCCATACGATGGCGTTATAGATGGGCTGGCCGCTCACGCGGTCCCAGACCACCGTGGTCTCGCGCTGGTTGGAGATGCCGATGGCGGCGATGCGATCGGAATGGATGCCGCTCTTAAACTGAACCTCCATCATCACGCCGATCTGGCTGGCAAGCACCTCCGTGGGATCCTGCTCCACCCAGCCGGGGCGCGGGAAGCTGGTTTTGACGCTACGACGCGCCTGGGCAACGATGCAGCCGTATTCGTCGACAATGGCCGCGAGTACCGAGGTAGTGCCGCAGTCGAGCGCCATGATGTAGGAACCGCCAAAGTTAAACGAGGCATCTTCCATGCCCAGGCTGTCCAGATTCAACGACATCGCTTACACCCTTCTATTGCATCGGGTCGGACAGGACCCGCTCGATCTCTGATGCGGGAAGTGCGCCTTGGCGCAGGATCTGGAGCCCGCCGTGCTGGAACGACACGATGGTCGAGGCGTCGCGACACGGGGTCTCACCGGCGTCGACGGCAACATCGACCCCCTCCAGGATGCGACCCTCGACGGCGGCAAAGCTTGCCGGCGAAGGCGCGCCGTGCGTGTTGGCGCTCGTGCAGGCAAGGGGACTGCCGCAGGCGCGGATGAGCGCTTGGACCACGGGAGAGGCCGAAGCGCGCAGGGCCACGGTGTCGTCGGCAGCGCGCATAAAGGTCGGCACGCAGGGGGCTGCCTTGACCACGATAGTCAGGGCTCCCGGCCAGCATCGTCGCGCGAGTACGCGGGCATCTTCCGGGATATCCACGCCATAGCGGTCGAGTGCTTCGACGCCATCGACCAGCCAAGCGACGGTTTGCGTGAGCTCACGTTGCTTGAGAGTGAAGATACGGCGATAGCCGGTGCCGAGCGCAGGAACTGCGGCGCCATTGACGGCAGCCTGCGGATCGCGCGGCCACGATGGGAATTCGCTTGTATCTTGGGGCACGGCGTCCGAGAAGGCGTTGACTGCCACGGCGACACCGTAGACGGTCTCGGTCGGGATCAAGGCCAGGCCGCCGCAGCCGAGCACCTCGGCCGTGCGCTCGACGGCAAGCCGATGCGGCTCGCGCGTTCCCTCGTATACCCGATAGACCGTCTGCATGTGTATGCCAGCCCCTTACGCTCTGGTGCAAGTTTGTTTACTGTGGGGCATTCTCGCACGAAACGTTCAACCTATTTGCCCAGAGCGCATGTTGGTTTGGTGAGCGGCTCTAGTAGTCGGTGAAAGTGAGGGGGTTAATTGAAGATTTTTAGCGCGCAAGCGTAACGGTACGATCGGGAAACTCGATGCTTGCAACCAGTTTTCCGCCGAGGCTCTCTGCGTACCTGCTCAGCGTGTCGAGCCTCATCGAACCCAACTCCCCACGCTCGAGCTCGGATACACGTTTTTGAGAAACGCCCATCGACTGGGCGACCGACGCCTGTGTTAGATCTTTTAACCTGCGAATCTGAGCAAGCTTATAGGCTTCGATACGATCGCGAGTCCTCTCCTGCTCGGCGGTAATGGAGTCGCGTGTTATCCCGCGAGATTCCATATACTCATGCAGTTCCATCTCGATCGAGCCTCCTTACGTGGCGACGGTATATTTGCTCGGCCCTTGGAATGTTGATCGCATACCAACCGTTCCATTTTGCCCTTGACGATCCCGCTCGCGACTTATCACCCGCCAATAGCAATACCGCCTGGCGCTTGGGGTCAAAGGCGAAGAGGATGCGAATCACCTGCCCACCACACGACGTCACTCTCAGCTCCTTTAAATGATGAAGCTTCGAGCCCTTTACGCGGTCAACCAGCGGACGACCAAGGCTGGGACCTTCCTTCTCGAGCACCAAAAGGTCTGCATAAATCTGCTTCAGCGTAGCTTCATCCTGCTCATCAAGCCAAGGTTCAATGTAATCAAGCACGATACGGTACCGATGCAGCTGATTTGACATACCTTTCTCCTTCTATAGTAGAAGTTTTACGGTATATTGCAAGGACAAACTTGCACAAATGTCTATTTATTCAGCTTAAATACGCTGTTTGGGCTCGGTGACGATGGCTCGAACGATGCGGGGACGATCGGTGAGGTCGTGGACGATACGCACGTCCGAAAGGCCTGCTTGACGACAGAGCTCGGCCGCGGCGTCGAGCGCGCCCTCGTAGAGCTCGCAGGCAAACAGGCCGCCGGCACGCAGCATGTAGGGCGCCGCGTTGAGCAGGCGGCGGAAGATATCGAGACCGTCGGCACCGCCCTCGAGCGCCAGATCGGGCTCAAAGTCCTTGACCTCATGCGGCAGCGAGCGCATGACATCGGTGGGGATGTAGGGCGGGTTGGAGACGAGTACGTCAAAGGTGCCCCACTCTTCGCGGGGAATGGAACTCACCAGGTTTGTGAGGCTGAAGGCGACCTCGTCGGACGTGAGGCCAAGCGCATCGCGGTTTTTGGTAGCAAGGTCGATGGCGCGCGGCTCGATATCGGTAGCAGTGCAGGTAACGTGCCCGCGGCGCTCCCAGGCAAGGGAGAGCGAAATGCAGCCCGTGCCGCAGCCGACCTCGAGAACGCGGGCAGTGCGGGGCTCGGCTGGGGCAGATACGTTAGCCTCGGCGGCATCTTGCGCGGGAGTCGCCTGTTGGTCGTTGTCCTCAATGGCGATGCCGTATTCGTCGAGCTCGGGCTCGGGGGTTTCCATGGCCTCTGCTTCTGCCGCTTCGGCTTCTGCTGCCTGCGCGGCGGCTTCCTCGGCCTCGCGGTCGGCCAGTTCCTCGGCATAGGCGCGGCTACCGAGCACGTCGCTACCCAGCGCAGCCTCATCGGCGGCCGTCAGGTTGGCGGCACGGCGCTCGGCGGCCGCGCGTTCGTCAGCCAGCGCCGCCTCGGCTTTGCGGGCCTGCTCGACCTCATCGTTCCAAGGCAGCTCCACGCGCTGGCGGGCAGCGGCCTCGGGGCTCAGCACCTCGGCATCCAGATAGTTCAGAACTTCTTCGACGAGCATCTCGGTCTCGGGGCGCGGGATGAGCACACCGGGGGCGCACGCGACGTCGATCATGCGAAACTGCGTGCTACCGGTGATGTACTGCAGCGGCTCGCCCTTCGCGCGACGGACGACCGCCGCGTGCATGGTCTCGAGCTGCGCTGCGTCGAGCGTCTCGTCCATGCGCATATATAAGTCGATACGCGCCAGACCCGTAGCTGCGCACAGCAGCCACTCGGCAGAAAGACGGGGGTGCTCCTCGCCGCGCTCGGCCAGGTACTCCTTGGTCCACTCGAGACAACGCTTGATGGTCCAGATCTCGTTTGCCATGGGGCCCTCCCCTCTTAAGCGCCGGACGGCG
>DBEZGO010000095.1:0-21753 GCA_048189345.1 Collinsella sp. | reverse complement strand
CGCAGCCGTTACCGACGAGGTGTCGTTGATGGCGGTGCCGGCAAACAGGCCAAAGCCCTCGTTGGTCAGCCCGAGCATGCCGCCGAGCGTCGGAAACACGAGCGCCGCGATAACGTTAAACAGGAAGATGACCGAAATAGCCTGGGCAATCTCGCGATCGTCGGCATCGATGACGGGCGCGGTCGCGGCGATGGCAGAACCGCCGCAAATCGACGAACCCACACCCACGAGCGTCGCGATCTTGCCCGGCACGTTCATAACGCGGCAGAGCACGAAGGCGATGACAAGCGAGGTCGAGATCGTCGCCACGATAATCGGCAGCGACTGAGCGCCTTTGGACAGAATCTGCGAGAGGTTCATGCCAAAGCCAAGCAGGATTACCGCGTACTGCAAGACTTTTTTAGACGTATAGGTGACACCGGCGGCGAGCTGTTCGCGACGATTCTTGGGAAAGACGAGCGCCAGGACCATGCCAAAGAGGATGGCAAACACCGGCCCGCCGACCACCTCAATCTGTTTGCCGAGCAACGTCGCGGGGATGGCGACGATCAGGCAGAACAAGACGCCCTTCCAGCGATCGCGTACGATATTCGACAGTTGCATATGGGATTCCTTCTTTCTATTTCACGTTTGCGACGGCTTATGATACGGCAACATTGAGCACAGCCGTGTGCAAACACAGACTAAGGCACCGCAATAGTTCTCGGGCAACAGTCGAATTACCCACCGCGGAGAGCTGATTCGCGTCATAATTAACAGCTGACATATCAGTGTGATAGAACGGTTGCGAGGCACTATGGAAGAATCGATGCACGTCGGCGAGCAGGAAACGAGCCTACAGGACCAGTCCTACCACACCATTCGACGCAAAATCGTCTACCTGGACTACAAGCCGGGCGAAAAGCTGGGCGTCAAACAGCTTTGCGACGACCTTGATATGGGGCGAACCCCTGTGCGCGAGGCGCTGGTGCGCCTGGCGCAAGAGGGCCTGGTGCGTACCGTGCCCCAAAGCGGCACCTATGTCTCGCCCATCAACCTCACTCTTGCCGAGAGCGCCTGCTACATTCGCGAGCACTTGGAAAAGCAGGTGATTGTGGAGTGCTGCGCCCGTGCCACCTCGGCAGGCATCGAGCAGCTCGACCGAGCCATCGCGCTGCAGGAAAAGACCATGGCCGAGGAGGATCGCATCGGCTTCTTTTTAAGCGACAACCTCATGCACCGCATGATCTTTAGCATCGCGTGTCGCAGTACCGTGTGGTCCTGGCTCGAGGCGACCAATGCCGACCTGGAGCGCTTCCGCTGGCTGCGCGCCGCCACGCAGACGCTCGACAATCAGGAGACTGTTAACGAGCACAAGCAAATCCGCCGCGCTATCGCCGGTCGCGACCCCATCGAAGCGAGTTTTTTGGTCAGCAAGCACCTGCACATGATGTTCCGTAACCAAACTGAGGTTCTGGACCAGTTCCCCGAGTACTTCGAGACCAGCAAGCTCCGCTAACCTGCCAAATAGGGACAGGTTTATTTTGGCAGGTTTTATCTGGGCAAATGCAACAAGGCCCGACTCCGCCACAACGGGGCCGAGCCTTAGTCGTTAAAGCGGGCCGATGACGGGACGCTCGATGTCAGTCACCAGCAGCGAGCGAGCCGCATTTGCGCCAAGGTGACGTGAAATGAGAGGGCGCTGACCTTCTGGTCGCGCCCTCGAAATTGAACGTCAGATTGGCGTGAATGCGGCCCGCGCAGCGTCGGCAGGTCCGCCGTTCGGTAGAACGGCGGAACAACAACTACTCCACTGTGACGCTCTTAGCGAGGTTACGGGGCTGATCGACGTCGCAGCCGCGCAGGATGGCGACCTCGCGGGCGAGCAGCTGCAGCGGGACGCTCGCCGTGATGGGGCTGAACACGTCGCGGACGGCCGGCACACGGATGATGCAATCGGCAATCTTGTTGATCTCCTCGTCGCCCTCGGTGGCAACGACGATGACCTTGGCACCGCGCGCCTTGCACTCCATAAGGTTCGACACGGTCTTGTCGTAGGTGGCGCTCTTGGTGGCCACGGCGATGACGGGGAAGCCCGGTTCGATCAGCGCGATGGGGCCGTGCTTCATCTCGCCGGCAGCATATGCCTCGGCGTGCAGGTAGCTGACCTCCTTGAGCTTGAGTGCGCCCTCGTAGGAGATGGCAGCGCCCATACCGCGCCCCACGAACAGCGCCGACTGCGCGTCCTTGCACAGCAGGGCGGCCTCGTGCACGGCCTCGGTCTGCGTGTCCAAAATCCACTGGATCTGCTCGGCCGTATCGGAAAGCTCGCGGAACATCATGCGCGTCTGCTTGGTGGTCAGACGGTACTTGACCTGCGCCAGCAGCAGAGCCAGCAGCGTCAGGCTCACAACCTGGCCGATGAAGCTCTTGGTCGAGGCGACGGCGATCTCCTTGTTGGCCTTGGTGTAGATAACGCCGTCGCTTTCGCGCGCCACGGGGCTGCCCACCACGTTGGTGATGCCAAAGACCTTGGCTCCCTTGATACGCGCGTCGCGAATGGCGGCGAGGGTATCGGCCGTCTCGCCCGACTGGGATACGGCAACGACGAGCGTCGTCGGCGTGATGATGGGGTTGCGATAGCGGAACTCGCTGGCAGCCTCAACCTCGGTGGGAATGCGAGCCCAGCCCTCAATAAGGTTCTTTGCGATGAGTCCGGCGTGATAGCTGGTGCCGCAGGCGATCACGTAGACGCGGTCGATATCGTTGAGCTCCTCGAGCGAAAGACCCAGCTCGTCGATATCGAGCTCGCCGGCGGGGGTCATGCGGCCAACCAGGGTATCGCGCACGACGCGAGGCTGCTCGTGAATCTCCTTGAGCATAAAGTCGGGATAGCCGCCCTTTTCGGCCATATCCAGATCCCAATCGATGTGGGTGACCTTGGGCTCGATGACATTGCCGGCCTCGTCGGTGTACTCGACGCCCGCAGGCGTAAGCTTGGCAAACTGACCGTCCTCGAGCACCACGACATCGCGGGTGGCATCGATAAGCGCGATCACGTCGGAGGCAACGTAGGAGCCGGTCTCGCCCACGCCGACCACAATCGGAGAGTCCTTGCGGGCAACGGCGATTACGCCGGGCTCGTCGGTGCACACGGCGGCCAAACCATAGGCGCCTACCACGTGGGTGCAAGCCTCGCGCACGGAGGCCATCAGGTCGTGCGTCTCGGCATAGGCCTCTTCGATCAGATGCGCGAAGACCTCCGTATCGGTCTCGCTCTTAAAGTGATGGCCGCGGCCCTCCAGCTCCTCGCGCAGTTCGGCAAAGTTCTCGATAATGCCGTTGTGGACGATGGCGATGCGACCGTCGCAGCTGGTGTGGGGATGAGCATTAACGACGGAAGGCTTGCCGTGGGTGGCCCAACGGGTGTGACCGATACCGCAGGTTGCGTCGCTATCGATATTGGAAAGCTCGCTCTCCAGACCCACAACCTTACCCACGCGGCGGATAACGTCGAGGTGCGCCGCGGCACCCTCGCCCACCTCGAGCGCGACGCCCGAGGAGTCATAGCCGCGATACTCCATGCGCTTAAGGCCTGTGACCAGGATGTTCTTTGCAATATCAGATCCGGTGTAGCCGACAATTCCGCACATAGGATAGATCCCTTCGTTCGCGTGACTGCAAGACGTCCACGCACGGGGGGCGCTGAGACGTATAACGTTCGAGTATTGTACTCACGCAAGCGCAAGCTGATATACCAGAAGTGGTATCTCAACTTAGATACCACCCGATGCACACATGCCCAAACCACCACGATGGGGACAGGCGCCTTTGCGGTGGCTTGACCGGTTCTAGAGGCGCAGATGACACTCGAGCCGATTACCCAGGGCAGTGAGCGCCATGACAATGACGTAGTAGACCACGGCCGCAGCCAAAAACGGTTCAAAGGCCCGATAGGTGAGCGCTTGCACGCTCTGGGCGGCACGCATCATGTCCATCAGGCCGATGGTGGCCACCAGCGAGGAGCTCTTGAGGACCGTGATCACTTCGTTGACCAGGGCGGGGGCAATCGAGCGCATCGCCTGCGGAACAACGATCTTGCGCATCATGGGAACATAGCGAAGCCCGATGGCCCGAGCGGCATCGTACTGACCCCGGTCAACGCCCTCGATACCACCGCGTACCGTCTCGGACACCGTCGCTGAGCCGTTGAGCCCCAGCGTAATGGCACCGGCGGCAAACATTGAAATTTTAAAGCCCGTGAGCTGCGGCGTCGCAAAATACGCCAAAAAGAGCAGCACGATAAGCGGCACGCCGCGAAAGATAGAGGTGTAGAAGCTGAGCACCGCACGCAACGGGCGACAGGGTAAAACCTTGAGCACGGCAATGAGAAAGCCCAGGGCAAGCGCTATGACCAGCGCGGCGGCCGTCACCTGACAGGTCACGACCAGGCCGCTCATAAACATCGGTATATATGGTTCTAGCAGTTCAAACTTCATCAGCATGCCCTTGGCGTGCGCCTCACCGGATCGCTATTTTCCGGCAACCGTCGACGTGCCGGAAGCGGAATAGTCGCCGTTCCACATAAAGTCGGCGCCCACATACTGCTTGATATAGCCGTCGATGGTGCCATCCTCGAGCATCTCGCCGATGCACTCGTCAAGCACCGCGACAAAGCCGGCACCCTTCTTGGCCATCAGGCGGTACACGCCCACATGACCGCTCGTCTCGGAGCGATCGAGCAGGCCCAGCACCAGGCCCTCGTTCGCATCGCGCATGGACTGGCCCTCGGCGCCGTCGCACAGGTAGGCATCGATGCGCCCGGCGAGCACCTCTTGCAGGCACTGGTCGCCGCCGTCGTACGTGTGAATATCGGCATCGGGCATGACCTTGGCGATGAACTTGTTCTGCACGGTGCCGGTGGTGCAGGCGATGGACTTGCCGGCAAGGTCCTCGACGCGCTTGACAGGATCGCCGCCAAGTGTGAGAACGCCTACGAGCGGCTGATAGTAGCCGCGCGTGAAGTCGTACGTCTGCTCGCGCTCTTCGTTGGAGCTCATCGCCATGGTAAAGGCCTTGTCATCGCTCTGCACCGATGCAAGCGTGGCGGCAAAGTCCTGCGGCTCAAAGTCGTAAGAAAAGCCCAGGCGCGAGGCCATCTCGTCGGCAATGGCGATATCCAGGCCGACAACCTTCTGCTTGCCGTCCGACTGCGTCTCCAGATAGCGATAGGGCGCGAAGGCATCGTCGCCCACAAAGGTGAGCTTGGCGCCTTTGATATCGTCGCCCGCACCCGCAGCAGAACCAGCGGCAGAGCCCTTGTCAGCGCCATTGCCAGCGCAACCGCTCGCCGCAACTAATGCTGTACCGGCGAGCAAACTCAGGAAATCACGACGAGAAACAGAGCGAGTCATACCAAAGCCTTTCAATCTACGTTCAAAACGGCTTCTATTGTAGACACTCCACTGTTGAGCGCGCAGCCCAGCCGCATCAAAACCACTACAAAGGAGGACAGGCACCTTCGTGGTGGCTTTGGCTCCAGCGTTTACCCAGATAAAACCTGCCACAATAAACCTGTCCCTAATTGGAAGGTTTTGACACCCTAGGGGCGGGCGATGCTACAATCTGGCTTGTACTTGAAACGCATCAAAGGGGCCGCTATGGCAAAGGTAAAAATCAGCGATGTCGCGCGCGAGGCAGGGGTTTCGCTGGGCACGGTTTCCAACGCACTCAACCACCCCGAAAAGCTGCGCCCCGAGACCCTTAAGCTCATCAACGAGACCATCAGTCGCCTTGGCTACCTGCCCAACCAAAGCGCCCGTCAGCTCGCGGGCGGCACCACCAAGTCCTTTGGCCTGGTCCTTCCCCGTCTCGACCACGGCTTCTCGCTCCAAATTGCCAGCGGCGCCCATAACGAGGCCCGTAAGCACGGTTACGACCTACTCATCGCCAACGCCGATAACGACGATCTTCTCGAGGACCATTACCTGCGCTATTTTATGGGCACGCAAATGTCCGGTGTCATGGTTCAGCCCATGACGTCCCCCGACTGGCACCCCGCCATGGCCAAGATGCCCGTGCCGATCGTCCATCTGGACATCCACTGTTCCGAGCCAGGTTACTACGTGGCCGCCGACAACGAGGCGCAGGGGCGCATTATCGCCGAGCTCGCCATCGCCCGCGGTGCACGCCATATCACCGTTGTGGGTAGAGCGGCATTCATGCAGCTCACCCTGCGCGTACTTGGCATTCACAAGGCCCTTGCCCTGCACCCCGATATCAAAATTGAGGTCATTGACGCCGGAGAGTGGAATACCGCAGCCGACGGCTACAGCATTGGCGCTCAGATTGCCGGGCGCCCTGCCGACGAACGCCCCGATTTTGTCGTCGGCCTGACCGACGTGTTGGCCTCGGGCGTCATCTCGGCGCTGGTCGATAAAGGCATCTCCGTCCCCGAGCAGATTCGCGTGGCCGGATGCGACGGCAACCCGCTTGCATGGAGTGGGTCGGTCCCACTGACCACGGTAGCGCCTCCGGGCTACGAAATTGGCCGCAAGGGTGTCCAACTGCTGATGGAGCAAATCGAGAACAAGGTCCCGATAAAGACCAAACATATCCACGTCGGCTCTGCAGCGCGCACCGTCACCGCAGTCACCGCCGCCGAGGACATCAACCGCCAAGAACTCGTGCGGCCGTTCCTCCTCGAGCGTGCCAGCACCCAGGCAAGCAGTCACACCGAAGCCACCGCCATCAACCTCGGCGCCTACCTGTAGCAAAAAGCGCCGCAGCGGAATCAGCCCCGCTGCGGCGCTTTTTCCGGCCCCACGCCCATTAGCCAGGGCTACAGCTACGGATATTTATGGAATACAATCCATATTTTCATGAGTTATTTTGATAAAATGGATTCGGTTCCATATTTTTTGTAATTTCATATAAATATTGATTTTGTTCCAATGTTTTCAGACCCAGGGAGAGGCTTTATGGATTTGATTGACCGCAAACAGTACCTCGACTGGCTCATTTCGTGGAAAGACTCGCATGTTATCAAGGTCGTTTCGGGCGTGCGTAGGTCTGGCAAATCGAAGCTATTCGAGATTTACCGTGGTCATTTGCGCGACCATGGAACCACAGATGCCCAGGTTATATCCCTCAACTTTGAAGATCTGGAGTTCGAGTCTCTTACGTCGTATAGAGCACTCTACGACTACGTTTCCGCCAGACTCGTCCCCGATAAGATGAACTACGTTTTTCTGGACGAGATACAGCATGTCGAGCACTTCGAAAAAGCCGTCGACAGCCTATTTATCAGGGATAATGTCGATCTCTACATAACCGGTTCCAACGCCTATCTACTCTCGAGCGAGCTGGCAACCTTACTATCCGGTCGCTACGTAGAGCTCAAGATGCTGCCCCTCTCCTTTAAAGAGTTTTGCTCGGCAAAAACCAATGGTGGAAAGGCTCCTACCCAGTTGTTTGACGAGTACATCACCCGGGGCTCCTTTCCCTTTATCGCCGAAACGGGCATCCAGGGCCCCCAGGCGCGTGATTACCTTATGAGTCTCTACGACACCATAGTCATACGCGACGTTATCGAACGCTTGAAGGTCTCGGACGTCTCGACCCTGCGCGATATCACCAAGTTCCTACTCCATAACATCGGAAGCCGAACCTCGGTTAAAAAAATCTCCGACACGCTCTCGTCCAACGGCAACAAAACCGATCAGAAGACCGTCGCCAAGTACCTCAAAGGCTTAACAGACAGCCTCGTACTGTATTCAGCGCCGCGCTACAACGTACGCGGTCGACAGCTTCTAACAACAAACGGCAAATACTACGCCGTTGACCTTGGACTTAGAGGCGCTCTCGTCAAAACTCAGAGCAGCGACATCGGTCATATTCTCGAAAATGTCGTCTATCTCGAGCTTCTACGCCGCGGATACGACGTCTACGTGGGCGATATCGATGATGGGGAAATCGATTTTGTTGCCCTAGGCTCAGACGAGACGGCCTATTTTCAGGTTTCAGCCACCACGCTCGACGAAACCACCCTCAACCGCGAGTTGGCCCCCTTTAAGAAAGTCCGAGACAACTATCCCAAGACGCTTCTTACGCTCGACACACTATTTGCTGACGCAAACTACGAAGGAGTTCGAAAGCGCAACGTAATCGACTGGCTCTTGGAGTAACTCGTAACGCCCAAAGCCCCGCCAACCTCTTGCCAAGGCGGCTGCCTCGATTATTTAAAGCACAAAGCCCCTCTTATCGGCCAAAACTGCAGTCTTGGCCGATAAGAGGGGCTGGCCGTATCAGCGCTTCCGCGCGGGCGCCGCTGTCGTCACCGCTAGCGGCAGACAACGCCCACGGGCGCAATCGGGATCTTGGATATAGATGCGAACACCCAGCTAAGCGGTTGGCCGCATCTTTAAAATGCTATTGAAATGGCTCAGGTGCAGAGCCTAGCGCACGGCCTTGACCGCCGCCGTCAGATCGAACAGCGTATCGAGCACGGCCTCGCAGCCATCCACCACGTCCTGCGGCAGCGGCACGATATCGGGGACGGCAAAGACGTGGCAGCCGGCCGTGATGCCCGAGACGCAGCCGTTGCGCGAATCCTCGACCACGGCGCACTCCTCGGGGACAAAGCCCGCGCGCTCGCAGGCGAGCAGATACATCTCGGGGTCGGGCTTGCCGTGCACGACGTCCTCGCCACAGGTCACCGTTTCAAACCTGTCAAAGAGACCGACCATCTTAAGGTTGTGCTCGGCCGTGGCATGACGCGACGACGTCGCAAGGCCCACGTGATAGCCCACAGCCAGCAGCTCGTCCAGGCACTCGGCGGCACCGGCCTTAAGTTCCAGTTCGGTCTTGACCATCTCGTCGCGAATCTCCTTGTGACGACGATAGATCGCCTCAGCGGTTTCCCTGCTGCCGTAATGCGCCTCAAGGATGTCCATGACATCGGGCAGCGTGCGACCGATAAACTGATGAATCAGCGTGTCATCAATCGCGACACCCAGCTCAGCAGCGGGCGCTTTCCATGCCTTGATGCCCAGACGCTCGGTATCGACCAGCGTTCCGTCCATGTCAAAAATAACAGCCTTGATCATATCGGTCCCCCATCGACTCTCGCTGTCGCATTGCCGCAACTCTACCGCATTTGACAACTTGTATATAACGTATATACCATATTGCGCTTTCGTTACATAGGTAGAAATCTTATGACAAGCAGCTCGGTAGGATTATAGTTTTCGACCGAGTACATATTGGTAAGGAACGTTTCATGCTTTCAGACACCACCGCACCTGCAGAGGAGCTTCAGGACAAACTCGCAGCGCTCGAACAGCTGCTTTTGGCATACGGGCGCGTCGCCATCGGCTTTTCCGGTGGCGTCGACAGCAGCTTTTTAGCCGCGGTCTGCGCCCGCATCATGCCGTCCAGCACGCTTCTCGTTCACCTCACCACGCCGCTCATCGGCACGCCTGAACAGGCTTCGTTTGAGCGGTCCGTTGACGGGCAAGCCAATGAGGAGCCGCATTTTAAGCTCCCTGTGCTCAATCTTTCGGTCGATCAGTTGCAGCTCCCCCAAGTAGCCTGCAACGATGCCAATCGCTGCTACCACTGTAAGCAGGCCGGCTTTACCGCCATCGTCAACCACGCCAAGTCGCTCGGCTTTTCCACCGTCATCGATGGCAGCAATGCAAGCGATCGCGGTGACTACCGCCCTGGCATGCGCGCCGCAGAAGAGCTCGGCGTACGCTCCCCTCTTATGGAGGTCGGCTTTACCAAGGACGAAGAGCGTGAGCTGTTGCGCGCATGGGGCTATCCCGTTTGGAACCTGCCGGCGGGAGCCTGTCTTGCCACGCGCGTCCCCACGGGCGAGGAGCTTACGCGCGAGAAGGTCTCCCTGATTCGCGCCTGCGAGGATTACCTGCACGATCTCGACCTGGCGCAGGTACGCGCGCGCTTGGTCGGCGGCTGCATGCATATCGAGGCCGCGCCCGCAGATGTCGCCAAGATCGCCGCCCTCGGCGGTGCCGCCGTCGACGGCGAGGGCAAGACCCCGTTGCCCGCCGCCATCGAGTCCGCGCTGCGCGAGCTGGGCTGCGCCCACATCTCCCCCGAGGTCACCCCCTACGTCCACGGCAACATGAACCAGTAGCGTATCCCGATAAGTTGCGGTGAAATAGTTCCCGTTTTGCGGCCTATCGGGCCAAAACAGGAACTATTCCACCGCAACTTCGTTTGGCGGGCATTGACCCGCAGACCTGCCAAAAAGGGACAGGTTTATTTTGGCAGGTTTTATCTGGGGACATATCGCGAGGCAACTGCCTCTCTGGCACCCCCTCTAACTTCCAGAGACACTGGGGAGGCGACTCGGCTGCACCTACTTCTTCCGATAGCGTCGGTTGCGGCTCGTCGATGAACCCATTACTTCGATGAGCCCTTTATCCGCCATTTTTGGCAAATGGTAGCGAACGGACGAGATTTGGCATTCCGTCTCTCTAAAACAATAGATTTATCTCTCTAAAGTTTCGTATATCTCTCTAACTTTAGAGAGATAAGCACCTTGTTTTAGAGAGACATTTAGAGAGATGTATCGAATTCACTGCTAGATTACCTAAGACTATCTCTCTAGCCTACTTTCTCTTTAGAGAGACATTTAGAGAGACGAGCGTAATCTCTCTAACCATGGGCCCTGCTCTTTAAACCGCATACATCCCAGCCGTACCCTAAGTTGCGGTGGAATAGTTCCTGTTTTGCGGCCTATCGGGCCCAAACGGGAACTATTCCACCGCAACTTCGTTTAGCGGGCATTGACCAGCAGACCTGCCAAAAAGGGCCAGGGTTATTGTAGTAGGTTTTATCTGGGGAAACGCAAACAGGGCCGCGACACCTATATGGCGTCGCGGCCCTTTTCCTTGGAGAAGGATCGATTGATTGAACGGGACGACCGTTCTAGTCTTCGAGTCCACTATTGATGAGCTCCGCAATCTCAACGGGATCGGTGCTCGCGCGCACCTTGTCACGGAAGCCGGCGTCCATCAGCATCACGGCAGCCTTGGAGAGCAGACGCAGATGCGTGGTTCCAGCCTCGCCGGCGGGCACATACAGCGCGAGCGCAACATCGACGGGCACCCCATCGAAGCTCGGCCATTCAACGGGCTCGGCCAGTTTAAGCACGGCAACACCCGGCGTGTGGATCGCGTCGCTTTTGGCATGCGGAACGGCAAAACCGGCGACGAGGCCGGTCTCGGCCTCGTTCTCGCGGGCAATAAAGGCAGCCTCTACGGCAGACGCGTCATCGGCAAAGCCGAGCTCGATGGCCTGCTCGGACAAATAATGCAGGGCGTCCTCGCGCGAGGCCGATGCATGTCCAATCGTCACCTGGTTGGCAGATACAAATCCCATGTAGAACCCTCCTTACAACACGGACCTGACCGCGGCTTCGATGCCGTCGGCGTCCAAACCGTACTTATGCAGCAAATCAACCGCAGGGCCGGACTCACCGTACACATCGCGCACGCCGACGCGACGCATCGGCACTGGATGCTGCTCCGCGAGCACTGAGGCAACGGCCTCGCCAAGCCCGCCGATAATCGAATGCTCCTCGGCGGTGACCACGCGACCGGTCTTCTTTGCGCTGGCGACCACCAGGCGCTCGTCGAGCGGTTTAATGGTATGCATATTGATGACCTCGGCGTCGATGCCATCGACAGCGAGCGCCTCGGCAGCCTCAAGCGCCTCGGCGACCATAAGACCACAAGCGATGATGGTCACATCGGACCCCTCGCGCACGACCACACCACGACCAATCTTGAACTCATAGTCCTCGTGATCGTTGATGACCGGTGTTGCCAGGCGGCCGAAGCGCATGTAAACCGGGCCCTCAAACTCATAAGCGGCGCGCACACAGGCACGAGCCTCGACGTCGTCGGCGGGAACGACCACCGTCATACCCGGAATCGTGCGCATGAGTGCGATATCCTCGCAGCACTGGTGCGTGGCGCCGTCCTCGCCCACCGAAATGCCGGCATGGGTAGCGCCAATCTTGACGTTGAGGTGCGGGTAGCCAATGGAATTGCGGACTTGTTCGTACGCGCGGCCGGCGGCGAACATGGCAAAGGTGCTCGCAAAGGCGACGTGGCCCGTGGTCGCGATGCCGGCGGCAAGACCCATCAGGTTGCTCTCGGCGATGCCAGCGTCGTAGAAGCGCTCAGGGTGCGCGGCCTTAAACTTACCGGTCTGCGTGGCAGCGGCCAGGTCGGCATCGAGAACCACAAAGTCATCGCGCTCATTGCCCAGCTCGACGAGTGCCTCGCCATAGCTAACGCGCGTGGCGACTTTTTTGACGTCTGCCATTAGAGCTCCTTCCCTGCTGCTGCGAGCTCGGCCATGGCCTGCTCAAACTGTTCATCGTTGGGCGCCTTGCCATGCCAGCCAACCTGGTTCTCCATAAAGGAGACGCCTTTGCCCTTCACCGTCTCGGCGATGATGGCGACGGGCGCGCCGGTCACCTCGCGAGCCTCGGCGAAAGCCGCCTCAATCTGCGCCATGTCGTTGCCATCGGCTAGCTCGATCACATGCCACTTAAAAGCGCGGAACTTGTCGGCAAGTGGCATAGCCGAGTTAACTTCGTCGATACTGCCGTCAATTTGCAGGCCATTATGATCGACGATAGCGACGAGGTTATCCAGGTCGTGGTTGCCGGCGAACATGGCCGCCTCCCACACCTGGCCTTCCTCGCACTCACCGTCGCCCAGCAACGTGTAGACACGGTAGCCGTCGTCCCAGTGCTTAGCGGCAAGCGCCATTCCAACCGCGGCGGAGATACCCTGGCCGAGCGATCCGGTGGACATATCGATGCCCGGGGTGTCGTTCATGTTGGGATGGCCCTGCAGGCGACTGCCAATATGGCGGAGCGTCTCGAGCTCTTCGCCGGGAAAATAGCCGCGATTTGCCAACACCGAATACAGGCCCGGCGCCGCGTGACCCTTGGAGAGCACAAAGCGGTCGCGATCGGCCTTGTAAGGGTCGGCAGGATCGATATTCATTTCCTCAAAGTACAGATAGGTCATGATGTCGGCAGCACCGAGCGATCCACCCGGATGTCCCGACTTGGCCGCGTGAACCGCAGTCACGACGCCCTTCCTGACCTCATTGGCGACCTTCGCCAGCGCCTGGTTGGTCATACGAATTCCTCTCTTGAGAACAACCCCGGCACCGGATGACGCGATGCCGGGGCAATCCACTCGTTAAGCCTGAGCGACGACCTTCTGCCAGTCAGCCTCGAACGAGGCGAGGCCCTGGTCGGTCAGCGGATGATGCAGGCATTTCTTAAGAGCGGCCATGGGGACGGTCGCGATATCGGCACCGAGCAGTGCCGCCTGGGTCACGTGATTGGGCGTGCGGACAGATGCGGTGATGATCTCGACGGTGTCGTCGACGTTCTTGCCAGTCCAGTCATAGTTCTTGATGCAGGTCACGACATTGTCGAGCTGCGAGATGCCGTCCTCGGCGATGTCGTCAAAGCGGCCGACAAACGGGCTGATGTAGCGGGCACCGGCGTTGGCGGCCATAAGGGCCTGCGTCGGCGAGAAGACGAGCGTCATGTTGACACGCACGCCCGCATCGGCCAGTGCACGGCAGGCGGCGAGGCCGGCCTCGCAGACGGGGAGCTTGACCACAATGTTGGGGGCGAGAGCGGCAAGGCGCTTGCCCTCCTCGATCATGCCCTCGGCCGTGGTGGCGGTAGACTCGGCAGACACGGGCAGACCCTCGCAGAGCTCGGCAATCTTGAGCATATGGGGCTCAAAGTCGGCGAGCTTACCGCCGGTCTTGGCGTACAGGGACGGATTGGTGGTAACACCGGCCAGGCAGCCCCAGCTCTTGGCCTCGGTGATCTCGTCAAGGTTGGCGGTATCGATAAAGAACTTCATGGTGCAAACTCCTTCAAATGAATAGCTAGCAATCTAAGGACAACGGGTCAATCACTGGTTGAACCAACGTCAGCGAGCGGGCAGCTGCCGTGGCAAGGTGGTGCGAAAGAGGAGCGACGCGTACTTTGGTACGCGAGCGACGGCTTGAGCGCCAGATTGCCCGGCAGATGCCCGCGCAGCGTCGACCGGTCCGGCGTTTGTCAAAACGCCGGAACTACTTAGTCCTCGAGAGCCTTCTCGATGCGGCTCGTGACGCCCTTGAGGTTAAGGCCGACGACGTACTGCTTGATCGGGCGCTTGATGTGCTCGATCACAAAGCGCTTGCCGTCGATGTCCTGGGCAGCGAGGTTGCGGTAGAGCTTCTCGACCTGCTCCTTGACCTCGGGATCGTTAAAGGCGTAGTGGCCGGAGACATCCAGAATCTTCAGGCTGAGCTCGTCGTCTGCCAGGATGTCATCAACCTGCAGGTTAACGTCATCGCCGGTCATCCACTTGCGCCAGCGCTCGGTCTTGATGGCCTTGACCAACAGCGTGTGGTACAGGTCGGAAGGATCGTCGCACAGGCCGTTGTCGACCAGGATCTGCTCGGTAGCGCAGAGCTTGAGGTAAGCGCGGGTCTCCTCGGTGCCGTACTGAGGGGCGACATTGGAAGCGGTCACGTGTGCCGGGATGTGCTCGAGCAGCGTCGCGTCATCCAGGTAGTCGGCGTTGTGCTCCTTCAGGCCCACGCCGTAGCGCTTGGCCATGTCGGCGAGCTCGCGGGCGTTCTTAAAGTTGTAATGACCGACCTGCTCGGTCCAACGGGTGAGCGTACCGGTCTGGCCGACGATAAAGGTGGGCATGGGGCAGCCACGCTTCTCGAGCTCGGGCTGCAACTGAGAAATGAACTCCTCGTACTTGTCGGTGGAGGTCAGGCCGCCATTGGTCTCCTCGGTACCGACCTCATAGGCAACCTCGGGCAGGTTATGCTCGCGACGGTACTGCTCAAGGTAGTCGATAAGATCGATCGTGCGGCGAAGCACCACGTCGAGCGGAATAACCTTGCCGATCTGATAGGGATCCTTGGTGGGGTCGACCATCAGCAGGTCAAAGCCTGCCTCCATGTCGGCGACGAAGGACTTGCGGGCGAGCTCCATGGCCTCGTCCTCGGGCAGGTGGGCGTTACGCTCCTCGTCGCGCTGCCACGGACCGCCGTGATCGCGGCACAGGTAGTACGGACCGGTGTAACCCACCTTGTCGGCAACCTTCTTGATGTCGGCGGCAAAGCGCGTCTGGTCCCAACCATTGACGTAGCCGGCGCCCATCTCGTCCATATCGACCTGGTTGCGGCTGGCGATAAACATGGGCGGGAAATCCTCGTCCTTGGCAAGCTCGAACACGGCCTGAATCAGGTTGGGGCTCATGGGGCCAATGCCGACCATGGTTGCGTGATCGCCGCTATCCTGCAGCTTGAGCATGCCCTGAACGGCCTGGCGGATGGTGAGGTTGGACATTTTGTTCTCCTTCTCCAGAGGATTTTTGACAAAAGTTCCCTGGGACCCAGATGTGGGCCCTATCAGTACGGATGGATTTTGTTGTGTAGGGGCGGTTGTGCGGAGTCAAATCCATCCCTCCGCACAACCGGAGTCCTTAAAGGTTTACTTGGCCTGCTTATCGAGCGTGGGCTTCATGGCAATCAGGATTGCAGCGGCGACCAAGGAGCCAATCACGATGTCCAGGCAGAACAGCGCGATGTTGTTGGTGGCCAGGGCGACGATAAAGCCACCATGCGGAACGTAGCAGTCGATGCCCTGGAAGGCGGCAAGCGCCGCGCCCACGGCAGAGCCGATGCAGATGCCGGGCAGGGTGTGGCCAAGATCCTTGACCGCGAAGGGGATAGCGCCCTCGGTAATGCCGATGCAGCCCATGAACAGCGCGGAGATGCCCATCTGACGGTCAGCGTCATCGAACTTGTTCTTGGCGATGAGCGCGGCGAGACCACAGGCGATCGGGGGAATGGCGACGGCGACGCGGAACATACCGTTGGGGCCGTAGATGCCGGAGGCCATGATGGCCATGGTAAAGGTCGAAGCGGTCTTGTTGATGGGGCCACCCATATCGAAGGCGGTCATAACACCAATGACCAGGCCCAGGACAACGGCGGAGCCGCCCTGCAGACTACCGAGCACGCTGGTGAGCCAATCCATCACAAAGCCAAGCGGCGTGGCCAGGATGTAGATGTAGGCCATACCCAGGACGAGCGAGGTCAGAATCGGGATGATCAAGATCGGCATGATGGTCTGGATGGTGTTGTTGACCTTCCAGGTCTTCATCCAGCGGACAAAGTAACCGCAGATAACCGCCATGATCATGGCACCCAAGAAGCCGGTCGAAACGCTGTTGCCGCTCGGGGTGACGACGGCGTTGTTGACCAAGTAGCCCAGGACGAAACCAGGGGCAAGTGCGGGCTTACCGGCCATCGAGTAGGCGATATATGCCGCAAGCACCGGAATCATCATAGAGATGCCGGCCATGCCGATGGTGTTAAGGCTCACCATCAACGGGTTGGTGACCTCCATGCCGCTAGCACCGGCAGTACCGGATGCCAACGAGAAGGCAAGGAACACGCCACCGATAACGACGATGGGGATAAAATAGGAAACGCCGGTATTGAATGCATTGAGCAGCGTCTTGCCAGGATCGGCAAAGATGGACTGCTTGGACGCCGGTGTCGGGGCCTGCGGGGCAGCGGAGACGGCCTTCTTCTCTGCCTTGGCCTCGGCCTTGGGCGCGTCAACGGCGCCACCCGTCGCCTTGATGATCTCAACGGCCTGGTCGATGATCTTTGCCGGATCGGCGATTACATCCGAGGTGCCGACCTTCAGGAACTTGCCCTCGGCCATCTTCTGCTCAAAACGATCCTCGTTCTCGACACCCACGTCGACGGACTCGAGCACCAGGTCGGCGGAATCCACGTCTTCCTGCGTCAGCTCGTTCTCGATACCCAGACCACCCTGAGCCTCGACTTTGCACTCGATGCCACGGGCGGCGCATTCATCCTGAATCGCCTTTTGGGCCATATACGTGTGGGCGATACCCACGGTACAGGCGGCAACGCCTACGATCTTCATTGCTTCCCTCTTTTCATAGAGTTGCGTGCGCAAGACACCGTTTGCGGAGGCCTCCGGAGCATCCCCTGCCGTTTGGACTTGCTGTCTTTTCGACAAGACCAATATAGGTGCTCGTTTTTCTTAATGCCAGCTTATTTCGGTAAACGAGCAGGTCAGAGCGTTGGTTATGCTATTTAGCTATGCGTTTAACCAAAAATGAATCCTGCGATTTTACCCCCGATTTCAAAAGTCAAGAAGTATTTGATTTTCTCGGTGGACGGCAGATGCGCATGCCGGCCACAAATTTCGCCCCCACCCGTATACCGCATTTGTTGCATACTCATATGAAAGGAAAAGGTCGCTCACCGAAGCGCATCCCACACCAAGACTCAAAGTCATCATGTTGGAAAATGCTCATCTGTCGAAAGGAGTCGCTGTGGCAAAACAGCGCGTTACGATCGCAGACGTCGCTCGAGAGGCGGGAACCTCGACGGCAAGCGTCTCGTATTACCTCAACGACAAACGAGAAAAGCTTAGCGAGAAGACGCAGGCAAAGATTGCGCGCGTCATCAAGGAACTCGGATACGTTCCCAACGCCCAAGCGCAAACGCTCACCGGCAAGCAGACCCACGTCATTGCCATCATCATTTTGGATAACACCAACAAGTGGGCGGGCCTCGTCCTCAACGGCATGGAACAAGTCATGCTCCCCGCGGGCTACCAGACGGTCGTTTGCACCAGCAATTTCGACCCCGAGACCGAGCTCATGTATGTCGACAAAATGCTCTCGCTGGGCGTCGATGGCTTTATCATCCAGCCCACGGCAAACTTCAAAGCCGTGCACGACCGCATTAGACGCGCCGGCAAGCCCGTCGTCTTTTTTGACGCGGCCATCTACAGCCCAGGTACCAGCTGGATCAAAACCAACCTCTACGATGGCGTGTACAACGCCACGCAGGCGCTTCTCGATGCCGGCTACGAGGACTTTTTCTCCATTGCCGCCAACATGACCGAAATGCGCACACGCATGGAGCGTTTTCAGGGGTATGCCGAGGCACTGGCAGCGAACGGACAGCTCTACAAAGCGATTCCCATCGACCACAACAAGCCGTCGGTCAGTGAGCTTACCGAGTACTTTAAATACAAGCTCAACCCCGCCAAGCGAACCCTCATCTTCGTGCAAAACCAGTGGGCACTCCCCCGTGTCTACAAGGCCCTCCAGCCCATGGCCCATCTACTTCCGCAGCAAATCGGTCTTTTGGGACTCAACTGCGAAGACTGGACCAACCTCACCACGCCGACCGTCTCCACGATCATCGAGCCCGTCGACCAGGAAGGCAGAGAGGCGGCCGAGATGCTCCTCGCGCTACTCGATGACAGCAGCACGCCCGGTGAGCAGCGCATTCTCGAATGCAAACTCAATTGGCTCGGCTCCACCTCAATCTAGCCATAAGCCCAACATGGGGGCAAATGGATCCGTAGCGTTTGTCCCAAATCTTAAGTATTTGTTCGACAGAACGGCCCCTGTCGGCTCCTGCTAGACTGGTAGATTCCCAACCGTCCATCCAGGAGCCTCAATGTCGCGCAAGTCCGCCTACAAGCAAGTACTTTCCATCGGCACCGCCGTGGTGCTGGGGTTTGCGCTGTTCACAGGGTCGCTCGATGGAGCGCCCAAGCTGCTCTCGCCGCAAAGCGATGAGCAGGCGGCGGCTCTGGCCGAGAAGCAAAGCGAGAGCCCCGACCGCACCGACGACGAAGCAGACCTGGTTGCCCGGCTCGAATCAGGAACAGCGAGCTCCTCGGACTCTCAAAATAGCCGAGACTCTGGCGATGGCTCCGAATCCACCGCGACCAACACCAACGGCAACGTTGCCTCCGCGGATAGTGCCGCCACCCCCATCGACGAGGTGGAAAACCCCGACCTCAACCGCGCCCGCGGCGTATACCTCAGCAGCATTCCCGACTACGCGGGCAACCCCTATGTTGCCCTGCGCGCCGACAGCACGCACCCGCTCGGCACACCATCATTCACGCTCGATGAATACGAGCGCGCTACAGAAGAGGGCTGCTTTAAGAAATTCTCCAAGCTCGACAGCCTGGGCCGCACCCGCAAAGCGCTCGCCTGCGTGGGCCCCGAATCACTCGGTCAAGGCGAGCGCGGCGATATTTCGCGTATCCATCCCGCTGGATGGCGCCAGCAGCGCTACGACTTTATTCCGGGCCAGAGCCTCTACAACCGCTGCCACCTTATCGCCTGGTCGCTCTGCGGCGAAAACGCCAACCGTAAGAATCTCCTCACCGGCACGCGCTATCTCAACGAGACGGGCATGCTACCGTTTGAAGAGCAGATTCTCAACTATATTCGCGATACGGGCAACCATGTGCTCTATCGCGTCACGCCCATGTACAACGAAGAAGAACTTGTCTGCCGCGGCGTGCGCCTGGAGGCACAGTCGGTCGAGGACCACGGCAAGACCCTCTGCTTCCACGTATATTGTTACAACCTGCAGCCGCATGTGCAGATCAGCTACGCCACCGGCCGCAATCAAGCCTCGGGGGACTAGGGCCGACCAAGCTGCCCCAAAACCTAAGATGATCCGTTTTCCTCCGTCCCCAAGGGATCAAAAAGGGCCACCCCGGATTACCCGGAGCGGCCCTTGCATCGGCATATATGTTGCAGACAAAACCGCACGCTACTTGGCGCGGCCCTCCTCATAGCGCTCGACCAGCTTGGCCTGAACGTCATAAGGCACCTGCTCATAGCCTGCGGGCTTCATGGTAAAGTCACCCGTGCCGCGCGTGATAGAGCGCAGGCGCGTCGAGTAATCCGTCAACTCGGCCAGCGGCGCCTGCGCGATAACCACGGTATCGCCGCGCTCATCGGTCTCCATGCCCGTCACGCGACCGCGGGAGGCCGATATGTCGCCCATCACGGCGCCGGCGTAGCTCTCGGGGATCGTCACCGTGATTTCCTCGATGGGCTCCAGCACCACTGGATCGGCATCGGCGCATGCCCTGCGCAGGCCGATGCGAGCCGCCGCGCGGAACGCCATCTCGTTGGAGTCGACGCTGTGATACGAACCGTCGTACACAGCCACGCGAATGCCCGTGAGCGGGTAGCCGGCGATGATGCCGTCCTTCATGGTCTCCTGGACACCCTTGTCCACGGCGGGGATCAGCGAGCGCGGAATACGGCCGCCTACGACCTCGTCAACAAACTCATAGCCGTCGCTCGTGCCGTCGGGCCCAATGAGCGGCTCAACACGCAGCCAGCAGTCGCCGTACTGACCGGCGCCGCCAGTCTGCTTCTTGTGGCGACCTTGGGCGCTTGCCGTGCGGCGGATGGTCTCGCGATACGGAATGCGGATCGGCACGCTCTTTGCCACAACCTTGGTACGGTCCTCCAAACGGTTGAGCAGCACCGAGACCTGCGCCTCGCCCACCGCCGAGATGATGGTCTGCCCGGTCTCCTCGTCACGATCGATACTCATGGTCGGATCAGCCTTGCACGCCTTCTCGATAAACGTATAGAGCTTCTCTTCGTCGCCGCGGTTCTCGGCCTCGATGGCAATGCGGTACTGCGAGTTGGGGAACTTAAACGCCGCAGCCTCGACCTTACCGGTAATCGAGAGCGTATCGCCCGTCTCGGCCGCCAGCTTGGGTGCCACGATAATGTCGCCGGCATAGGCGTGGCCGACCTCGGTCATGTCGCGGCCACACATCACATACAGGTGGGCCAGACGCTCGCCCTTGCGCGTACGTGCATTGATGAGCTCAAGGCTCGGCTCAAGCGTACCCGTCAGCACCTTGATAAAGCTGATGCGACCCTGTTGCGGATCGGCCAGGGTCTTAAACACAAACGCCACCGGGCGGTCATCGTCGCTCGAGATCTTGAGCGAATCGCCGTCGATGAGCGGCATCTCGCCGTAGTCCGTCGGCGCCGGGAAGTATGTGGCGATGTCGTCCATCAGAGAGTTGACGCCCTGCTCCTTAATGCAATCGCCCGCAAAGACCGGCACAAAGATGCGCTCGGCGATCGCCTTCGACAGCAAGCCTTCAAGCTCCTCTTGCGTCAGCGTCTCCTCGCCTTCCAAGTACTTCATCATCAGCTCGTCGTCAGCCTCGGCCACCAGCTCGCACAGATGGTCGTGGGCCTCCTCGGCCTGGGCACGATACTCCTCGGGAATCTCCGACTCAACGGCTTCGGTGCCGTTGCAATGGCGCGCCTTCATGCGCACCAGATCGATAATGCCGTCAAAGTCCTCGCCCTCGCCCCAGCCCAGGGTCACGGCGCCCAAGCGTGTACCAAAGCGCTCCTGCAGCAGTTCCATGGTGGACGCAAAGCTGGCCTCGGGACGCGACAGGCGGTTTACGAACACCGCGCGCGCCAGGCGCAGGTCCTCGGCGGCGTACCAAAGCTTAACCGTCGTAGGCTGCGGGCCGGCCTCGGCGTCGACCACAAACAGCGCCGTCTCGCAGACGCTCATCGCGGCAAAGGCGTCGCCGATAAAATCGGGGTAGCACGGGGCATCGAGCACGTTGATGCGGGCGCCCTTCCAGTCGATCGGCGCGATGGTCGTCGAGATGGAGAATGAACGCTTGACCTCTTCGGGGTCATAGTCGAGCGTGGGCTTGGTGCCGTCGTGGCCGCCCAGGCGGGCGGTCTTGCCGGAAAGGTGGAGCATGGCCTCGGCGAGTGAAGTCTTGCCCACCCCGCCTTGGCCTACGAGCACCACGTTCCTTACGTT
>DBEZGO010000094.1:0-8707 GCA_048189345.1 Collinsella sp. | reverse complement strand
GTTGTTCTGCGCCAAGAAAATCATCCACGGCGCGATGGTGGTACCGATCGTTGCGACCACGAGCGACACGTAGCTGGGGTCATTTTGAATGTTAGGCACGACCAGGTCGACCGCGACCTCACCCCAGTTGGGGCCAGCCATAAACGCGGCGACAATATAGGTCACGAAGACGCAGCTTACCAGCAGCAGAATCTTCTCGATGCGCTGGAAACTACCCGACATGGTAAGCATCCACACCAGCAGCGCCACCAACGGCACCGAGATGCTCGCCGGCACGCCAAAGAGAGCAAGGCCGCTGGCGATACCCGCAAACTCCGAAATGGTCACAGCCGTGTTGGCGATCAACAGCGCCGCCATAGCAAGTACACTCTTGCGCACGCCAAAGCGCTCGCGGATGAGCGATGCCAGGCCCTTGCCCGTGACGCAGCCGCAGCGCGCCGCGGTCTCCTGCGTCACGATGAGCAGCACAGTCATGACGGGAAGCATCCAGAGCATCTTGTAGCCATAGCTGGCGCCCGCACTGGAATACGTTGCAATGCCGCCAGCGTCATTTCCCGAAAGCGCCGCCAGAAGGCCAGGACCCATGGCGCCAAAGATGGCCGCGATGGTCAGCTTTTGCTTGGTGCTCGCCTTTTGCTTGCTATTTTGCACGCGACCACCTAACCCATGACCGACATGGCGAGCAGCATCGCAGCGATGCAGTACGCCACACACGAGATCATGACGGCGATGACGTTCATGGCGGTACCCGACGTATTGAGGTCGTGCTCGTCACGCCAGAACAGCACCATCAGGTAAATCACGGCGCTCATGTTGCCAATCAGACAGACGATAGCCGCGATGTTAAAGCAGCCGGTAAAGAGCTGTTCCTCAAACATGGGTGCGTCGGGGAATGCGGCCGTGCGCACCAGCTGGGCGCACAGGTAGGTCACGAGCGACAGGATCAGGCCCATGCCCGTGCTCTGGAAGAAGAACCCCAGATACGGCTTGGGCTCATCGTCATGACCGTCGTATTCCAGGAAGTAGTTCTTGACGAACGACACCATACGCGAGGCAGCCAGCAGCACGAGCGGCATGGCGCACATGGGGAACACCACCAGATGCGCGGAGCCCAGCACCGTCCCCAGCACTGTTGCCATGATGCACGAGGCAATGCCCCACACGACAACCCAGTACTGGCGATGCACAAACCAGCTGAGCACATTCGTCGAGTCGTCGGACGCGCTATCGCCCGAACCGACGCCTGCAATCTGCAGATCCTCCTGGTGTTCCTCGGCGATAACGTCCATGGCGTCATCAAAGGTCACGATACCCAAAATGTGACGGTTCTCGTCGCAAACGGGGATGGCGACCAGGTCGTACTTGGTCATCTCGTCCGTTACGTCTTCCTGGTCGTCGTCGGGCGACACATACACCAGGTCGCGATAGGCCAGCTGGCCCAGCGTGGCGTCGCGGTCGGCCACAATGAGCGTGCGCAGTGAAAGGACGCCGGTGAGCATGCCGCTCGGGTCCTCGGTATAGACGTAGTAGACGCTCTCGAAGTCCTCGTCGAGCTTGCGGATCGCCTCGATGGCGTCACCGACCGTCGCCGTGGCAGGCAGGGAGACAAACTCCGAGGTCATGATACGGCCGGCGGTGTTGTCCTCATACCCCAGCAGGTTACGAATCGCCTTCTCCTCCTGAACGCCCATCAGGCGCAACAGTTTCTCGGCCTTCTCGTAATCGAGCTCGTCGATCAGGTCGGCGGCGTCGTCCGGATCCATCATGGCCAGCATCGACGATGCGTCCGTATCGGACAGACCCTCGAGCATCTCGGTCATAAGCTCGTCGTCATCGAACTCCGAGATGGCCTCGGCGGCCTGGGCGGTATCGAGCTGCGCGAACACCTGCGCACGCAGGCGCGGGTCGAGCTGCTCGATAATGTCGGCAATGTCAGCAGGGTGCAGCTCGCCAAGCGTCTTGTGCGACACCGACAGCTGGATGTTTTTAGTCGAACGATCGAGCAGGTCCATATAGGACCAGGCGATGATATCCTCGCCGAGCGGTTTGCCCAGGTGCTTCATAAAGCTCTCGACGACATGCTCGAGTGCGGGGCTGATCGCGCGCAGCAGACCGCGGGCACCAACTTCGGCACCCAGCAAGCGCAGCTGATTTTCGCCCGACATGGAAAACTTGATGTCGTTTACGCGCACGACCTTCATGCCCTGCGTGTCGACAATCTGCTTGTTGAGCACGTCGCGCGCGAGCAAGAGTTCGGTCGGCTGCAGGTACGAAAAACGGATTTCGGTTGCCGGCGACTTAAGGTGTACGCCCGTCTCGTCGATACGGTCAACCCATTTGCGCCAGCTGATCATAAACGGCGTCTTGCCGGGCCCGCGGAACGCGAGCGACGTCACGTGCGGAAATACTTCGCCGGTAGCAATGCCAAAATCATTCACAACGCCGAGCTTTTCGCCATCGACGTCCAAGACCGGCAGTTTGAGCATCTCACTCAGATAATTCACTGGTGCTCCCCATCATTATCCCTTCGGACTGCGAGCATACGGGCACGCCATCCGTGGACTATTAGATATATGTATACGCATGCGCGGGCGGCACGCCGCTCGGCGCTCACACCCCGTGCATGCGCAAGAAGCACCTGCATGGGGTCATCGACTGTATGGTCGAGGTTTGGATTTCACCTGCAACCTTTCTCTTGACCCTTGTTATCCGCAGTAACTATAGCATCAGCGTCGCGCCGTGGCGCCAAATTTATGCTCCAAACATCGCAGGCATACCAAACGCTGACGCATCCGTGACATAGTCATTGGGGACGTTCTTACATGACTAGTCTGTGGTGTCGTCATCTTCGGCGAGCTGGGGGAACACGGCGTTTTTGGGCATGGTGACCTTCGTTAGCGAGGTGAGCTTTTTGCTCAGCGATGTATCCGTCTTGACCAGATCGTTCAACGTCACGATTTTGTAGCCGTCGGCAATAAGCCCGTCAATAATCTGCGGCAGCGCCTCGAGCGTCTGCTCGGCACATTCATCGTTATCGGTCAGCAGCACAATGTTGCCTGGCGTCACCGAATCGAGCACCGTCGAGACCTGCTCGTCGGCACCGTTGAGCAGCCAGTCGCCCGAATCGATATTCCACGAGACAACAGCAGACACCAGGTCCATCGCATCAATCCAGTTTTGCTCGTCAAAGGCTGCGTAGGGAGCACGCAGAAGCATCGTCGACGTTCCGGTCGCGGACTTGATTGCCTCGGTGCCCTTCGAAACCTGCTCGCGCACCGCATCGCGATCCTGGCCCTTGAGCGATTCGTCGCGGTAACTGTTGGAGCCGACCTCGCAGCCGGCATCGACAATCGCCTTGGCCGTGGCGGGCGAAGCCTCAGCCGCATCGCCCGACAGGAAGAACGTCGCGGTGACGCCCTTTTCCTTGAGCACCTGCAGGATCTGCTTGGTCGCGCCGCTCGGGCCCTCGTCAAATGTCAGCGCCACGTACTTTTCGTTGCCCTTGGGCGCCACGCTTGCGCACTCGACTACGCAGTCGGTGGCGGGCACGACCTCGCCGCGGTCCTGCGTCTTGCCCGACCGCTCGCCGACCCATACCTCGGAGCGGCCCTGGATACCCCACGTCTTGACGTACTCGATGGCACCCGTGCCCTCGACCTTGAGCTTGGGCTCGATAACCGTCGCCTGGACCTCGTGCTTCTCATACGTGTCGCGGCCGTCCTTCACCGTTACCTTCTCGCCGCCCGTAAGCTCGCGGCTTTTCCACTTGCCCTGTTTTATGCGCTTGCCGTCCACCTTAACCGACAGTTTTTCGCCGCCATGGCGGGTCAGCACGCTGTCGTCAACGGCCAGCAGGTCCCCAGCGTCGTAGGTATCGGTCAGCTCCTGGTCGTCGATGAGGTTTTGCAGCGTAGAGCCGACGCGCACCGCAGTCTCCTGACCGTTGAGGACGACATCCACGCTGCGGTTAACGTAGCCCACAACGGCGGCGATAAACAACACGAGCGCGCAAGCCACGGCGATGAGCGCATAGGGCAGGCGAGACGGACGACGGGGCGTGCGGCCGTTGCCGATGCGAGCGCTGCGGTCGCTAAAGCCGCGGCTATGGTTGAGATACATCGCGCCGGGCTTACGGTGACGCTTGCGCTGACCGCTGGGCAGCTGCCCCAGGTCGCGGCGCGCCGTCGGACGCGCACCCGAGCGCCCGTTTAAGTTAGATCCGTTTTGACGCATGTGCCCTCCCCCATAAACGCAGCAAGCCGGAGCAACAGGTCTCCGGCTTGCCTCCCATCATTTGGAACGTCGCTATTTGCTAGCTTTCGACGAGCCCCCGCTCGCCTTTTGGTATTCGTCCTTAAAGGCCTTGAACATACCGCGCGTCTTGCCGAGCTGCTTGCCCAGCGCGCGGCTGCCCTTGTCCACGGCGACCGAACCCTTGTCATCGAGCACCTTGGCGCCCTTCTTGACCTTATCGCCCACCACGACGCTTGCCTCGGCAGCCTTTGCAGCGGCACCGCCCGAATACCCGAGCGACTTGACCTCGTCCGAAACGATCATCGCGCCGTTCGCATAGCCGCGCAACATCGTGGGCGGCATCTGCGTGTCGCCCACCAGCACACTCGAAGCGGTGCCGGCGGTCACGTAGAACGTCTGCACAATACCCGAACGCGGCTTGAACTCCACATCCGAGCAATAGCCCACGACATCGCCCGACTCCGTGCGCACATCCATGCCAACCCAGATAATGCAATCGTCCAGGTTGATGTCGAGGCGCTTGGCCGCAGCGGCATCGTAGGTGCCCTTGACGTCGTCAACTGCGATGGCGCCCTCGTAGACGCCAATGGCATCGAGCGCCACAAATCGGTCAGGGCGCTCGATCATACCCGCGATATCGGACTGGCGAACCATAAAGCCCACCACGCGCGTACCGCCCGGGGTAAAGACCGGAAAGTGAATCTTGCCGAGCTTTTTAGGGCTGCGCGGCGTGCCGTCTTTTTTGGTGCGCTTATCCTCGGTAGGCTTGCGATAGATCTTGGCGCCGACAAAATCCCCGGCGCGCATTATGCCTCGGTCGAAGGCTCCGTGGCCTCGGTGTCGGCCTCGACGGCGTTCTCGACCACGACATCGGCGGCGGGCGTCACGTTGCCGCCCGAGATGGCGTCGTTGAGCTGCTCGCGCAGCTGGTCCATGCGCTCGCGGGCAAGGTCAACCTTGGCACGCAGGTCATCGGTCTTGGCGTCGACCATCGGGCCAAAATCGTTGACCGCAGCGCGGGCCTCCTCGGCACCGTGCTCGTAGGTGTCGCGCATGTTATCCCAGGCGTCGTTGGCGATATCGGCAGCCATGGCGCGGGTCTCGGCGCCCGAGCGCGGAGCCAGGGCAACGCCGATGATGGCGCCGGCGGCAGCACCGAAGAGCGCACCCGAGATAAAGTTGAAAGTCTTACCCATGTTCATTCCTCTCCTGCGGGCACCTCGGCGCCCACCGTTTGAATGCTGTCCATTATACCCGCAGCACAGCGCTTGCCGTCTTGCTCATCTGCGTACGGTAAAGGCGCAGGTACATGATGGTGATAAGCGGGTGAGCCTACTCCTGCGGCATGGCAGGCATGGCCACTGTGGCAGCCGGGTCCTCACCGGCGCCGTCAACGAGCGGCAGCGCTCCCTCGTGCGCGGGGGCAACCGGAGCCGTCGCGGCGCCACCGTAGACGGCAGCGGAGGCCTCGTGGCTCTCAGCGGTCGCGCCCTCGGTGTCGATTGCCTCCTGCGGCTCGTCGTCAAAGCTCGGGACGCCCTGGGGCTCCGCAGACTCGGGCCCAGCAGGCGCCTCGGCAACGGGCTCAGCGCCGGCGTCGGCAGGAGCGTCGTCCTCGGGCGCATCCTCGGCCACGTCCTCGCCGTTCGCAGCGGCAACGGCCTCGTGCGGGTCCTTGCCCTCGGCCTCGGCGCGCATGCCCAGCACCAGGTTGCGCAGGCCAGCGACCGTGCCTTCCACGTCGGGGGCCGGCTGGTCAGCGTGCAGGTACGCCCAGTCCATCATAAAGGTCGCCGATGACAGCGCGCCAATGGCCAACGCGTCGTCGGGACACGAAAGCTCAACCTCAAAGACACGTTCATCATGCTCGCTCACGCGGGTGCGACCGCACGAGATGCTGCCGGCAAGACCGGTCTCGTTCATGAGCTCGACCGTCACGTGCTCCAGCAGGTGGCAAAGCTCGGTCTGGCCCATGCAGTCCTGGAACTCGCGACCCGAATCGCCCAGGCACAGATGCTTGGCAATCGCGGGCACCAGGTAGTACACGCGCGCCGTAGCCTCGATATCCTCCGAGGTCATGAGCGGCATGCCGGGGTTCACCAGCACGTGCGCGCAAATCTTGTCCTCGCTGACGGTGACCTTAAGGATGTTGAACAGGCCTGCCATAACTCTCCCCTACTCGTCCTTGCCCTACTCGTCGCCATCGTGCGGATCCACAGAGCCCGCACCCGACGCCGCCGGCTTCTCTGCCGGGGACTCGGAATCCTTCTTATCGGTTTCGGCCGGAGCGATCACGCGAATGAGCGAGATACGCTGGCCACGCATCGACTGTACCTTGAACTTGTACCCCGCGACCTCAAACACCTCTCCGATGTCGGGCACCGAGTCGCAAAGCTCCAAGATCCAGCCGGCGATGGTCTCATAATCATCGCTTTCCTCGAGCGGCCAACCAAGCTCAATCGCGTCATCGCACGAAAAACGCCCATCGACGAGCCACTCACGGCGCGAGAGGCGCGTGAGGTACTTGTTGTCGGGGTCGAACTCGTCCTCGATCTCGCCGACGATCTCCTCGACGATATCTTCGATGGTGATGATGCCGGCCGTGCCGCCGTACTCGTCCACGACGACCACGATCTGGTCGTGCGAGGTCTGCATCTCGGACAGCAGCGGCAGGATGTCCTTGGTATCGGGCACAAAGGTGGCGTCGCGCAAAAAGCTGGCGATGGGCTGGTCGCCCTTGCCGTCGAGCGCGGGCTGGATCAGGTCCTTGATGTGCGCGATGCCCGCGACGTTGTCGGGGTCCTCGTGATAGACGGGGATGCGGCTGAAGCCGGTCTGGCGCATGGTGGACAGCACGTCGGCGACTGTCTCGTCGTCCTCGCACATGGTGGTGTCCACGCGCGGCACCATGACCTCGCGAGCCACGGTGTCGCCCAGGTCGAAGATCTCGTGGATCATGCGCTTTTCCTCGTCGAGCAGGTCGTCCTGCTCCGAGACCATGTACTTGATCTCTTCTTCCGAGACGTTCTGACGGTCGTCGGCGCTCTTGATGCGCAGGATGCGGGCCAGGCCGTCGGAGCAGGCACCGGTCAGCCACACGAGCGGGCGGGCGATCTTTTGGAACACGGAAAGCGGTCCCACGACCTGCTTGGATACGCCCTCGGCGTTGGCCAGACCAATGCGCTTGGGCACAAGCTCGCCGATCACGATGGACACAAAGGCGACCGCGACGGTGATGATGACCGGCGCCAGGCCGCGCGCGATGGCGGAAAGCGGCGCGATGCCAAAGCTCATGAGCCATGTGGCGAGCGGGTCGGACAGGCTCGTCGAGGCGACGGCGGACGAGGCGAAGCCCACGAGCGTGATGGCGACCTGAATGGTGGCGAGCAGCTGGTCGGAATCGGCGGCAAGCTGGACGGCGCGCTCGGCGCGCTTATCGCCCTCCTCGGCATCGTGTTCCAACACGGCGCGCTTAGCCGTGGTGAGCGCCATCTCGGACATGGAGAAGTAGCCGTTGATAAGCGTTAAAACGAGCGTGGTAATAAGGGAGATGGTTATGTCCATCGGGAGTTTCTCGAACCTCCAAGATTCGGGACGTCGGATTAAAACGTTGACGGCGGATACGGCAATTGCACCGGCGCCCAAACAAGGACGCGGGCGCGCAGGCGTGGTCGCTAGATTACGAAGAGGATCACCGCCATGAACTGGAAGATGCTGCCGGCGAGTACCCACAGGTGAAACACACTGTGAAGATAGCGCACATTTTTGGCGATATAGAACGGCACGCCCGCGGTGTAGCACACGCCGCCGACGGCGAGCAGGGCAAGTGCCACGGGGTTGAGCAGCGCCACAAGTTCGGGCAGCTTAAAGACAACGAGCCAGCCCATCAGCAGGTAGACCAGGCCGCTTACCCAGTGCGGTTGACGCTCGCGCATAAAGCACTCGAGGGCGATGCCGATAATGGCGATGGCCCATACGGCAAAGAACAGCACAGCGCCGCCGTCGTTTGCGAGCGTGATGAGGCAAAACGGCGTATAGCTGCCGGCTATGAGCAGGTAGATGCAGCTGTGGTCGATGATGCGAAACACGCGCTTGGCGCGCGCGGGCTGAATCGCGTGGTAGAGCGTGGAGGCTAGGTATTCGAGGATAATGCTGACGCCATAGACAATTGCCGCGGCCATGTGGGCCGGGCCTCCGCCGCGCAGGGCGGCGAATACGATCAGGAGCACCAGGCCCGCGATACCCAGCAGGCAGCCAACACCATGGGTGACGGAGTTCATGATCTCCTCGCCCACCGTGTAGTGTGGAACGGCCGCGGTCTTGGGTCGCGGCTTAGAACTGTCGCTCGAATCGGACATGCCGGTTACATCCTCCAACGTAAAGAGTTCTCAACACTATATCAAAGCGTCTAGGTACGTGCGAAATTTGCACCATACGTGACCCTTTGTTTACC
>DBEZGO010000093.1:0-37805 GCA_048189345.1 Collinsella sp. | reverse complement strand
ATCACAAAGTTGACCGGTGTGGAGATCAGACGCTCCATGCGGATGAGCGGCGGGGTCACGCGGTGCATGACGCGCTCGACCTTGGTGGTCGAGACGGTAAAGTCATGCTGGCCCAGGATGTGCGCCTCGTCGTCGTAGCGGTCATCGAGCAGCGGCAGGCACTCGCCCAACCAATCGGTGAGGCTATCGAGCTTGACGCCGCACTTGGCCGGGATGGTGAAGGCCAGGATGACGCCGGCAAGCGTAGCGTGCACGCCGCTCTTGAACATGCAGAACCACAGCAGCAGGCCCAGCACCGAATACGGGGCAAGGCGGTAGTGCTGCGTCTTGTTGAGCCACACGAGCGCGCACGTCACAAGCGCGGCGGCGCCCAACCAAAACGGATTGGGGCTCTGACCGTAGAAGATGGCGATGGCGGCGATGGAGATGAGGTCGTCGGCGATGGCGAGCGTCGAGAAGAACACGCGCACGCCGTCGGGAACGCGATTGCCCAAAAGCGATAGCACGCCCAGCGCAAAGGCAATATCGGTTGCCATGGGGATGGCCCAACCGTTGCGGGCGCCGGCATGGTTGAAGATCAGGTAGATACAGGCGGGAACGACGACGCCGCCCACGGCCGCCAGCATGGGAAGCATGGCCTGACGCGGATTCTTGAGCTCGCCGACCGTCATCTCGTACTTAAGCTCAATGCCCACCAACAAAAAGAAAATCGCCATGAGGAAGTCGTTGACGAAAAGTTCAACGGTAAGACCGGCCGTAAGGTTGCCCAGACCCACATACAGCGGGGTCTCCAAAAAGTGATGGATGGCCTCATAGGCATCGGTATTGGCGCAAATGACGGCGGCGATGGCGGCGATGACCATAACCGCGGCGGAAATCGTGCCGTTCTCGGCGATGCGCTCCCAAATGTCGTGGCGTTCAAAGCGCTTGCGCTCACGGACGTTGAACAGCTGCTCGGTTGCTGCCATGGGCGGCTCCTTTCACGGGAAAGCTCCCGTCTTAAAAAAGCACGGCCCGCCCAAGTGGCGGCGCCGCGCTCTAACGTATTACGCTTGCATCTAGCCTACCCTGCACGACAGGCACGCAGGCGTGGCCGAAAAGCGGAACCACAGGTTGAACATTATTTGCTCAACGGCACGGGCACGCCTGTCCAAGAGACGACGCGGCGCATGCACAAAAAACGACCGGAGCGCGGGGCGTCCGCGATCCGGTCGTGGCGTTTGGTCAACTAAACCTAGCAGGCGGCCATGATGGGGGCAGCGACCTGCTTCTTACGGGAGAGGACGCCCGGCATCCAGACGCCGTCGTGCTCGTCGGCAATGCCCAGGCCCTTCTGAGCAGCCTCGGTCTCGCCCTCGAGCAGGACCTGCGAGCCCTCCTCCATGATGTCGGTGATGCACAGGACAATGCCGTCGGCACCCTTCTCGGCGGCGTAGGCGCGCATGGCCTCGCGGATCTCGTCAATCATGCCAAGCGCACGGCTCTTGTCGACGGTCTCGTACTGGCCGATGAGCAGCTTCTTGCCGGCGGGCTCGAACATCTTGATGTCGTTGCCGACCATCTCGGCAGCGGTGAAGGAGCCGGACGGGCGGGTAAGGAAGACCTCCATGCCAAACTTGACCGGGTCGACGCCCACCTGCTCGCCGAGCTTGGCGGCGACGGCGCGGTCGACATCGGTGGTGGTGGGGCTCTTGAGCATGAGCGTGTCGGTCATCATGGCCGAAAGCAGCAGCTTGGCCTGGACGTCGGAAAGCTCAACGCCGAGCACGCCGGCGAGCTTGGTGACGATGGTGCAGCTGGAGCCCCAGGGCAGGCAGATGTAGTGCAGCGGGCCGGCGGTCTCGAAGTCGCCGATGCGGTGATGGTCGACAACACCAAAGACCGTGGCGTCCTTAAGGCCGGCGACGGATTGGGCGGACTCGTTGTGGTCGGTGAGGACGACGAGCTGACCGGCCTCGACGGACTCGATCACGCGGGGCTCGGCAATGCCGGCATCGGCGAGCAGCTTGGCGGACTCGGCCGGAAGCTGGCCCAGAGCGCAAGCCTCGTAGGTGTTGCCGGCATACTCAACCTGGTTAAGCAGCTGGGACAGGACGACGGCGCTCATGATGGCGTCGTTATCGGGGTTCTGGTGACCAAAGACAAGAACGTTTGCCATGGATATCCTCCACTTGATATGTGTACTTGGACGTAGCTATGGTAGCACGCCGATGCCGAGCCTTCGCAGACGGAAGGGCCACGGCATATTTTGTGGCAGGTATGGGGGCCAAGGCTGTCCCTTTTGCACCATGTTGGTGCAAAGTAACCTGACCCCCTTGCACCAGCTATTTACCGGCGGCGCGCAGGGCTACGTAGGCGGCACCGATGATGCCGGCGTCGTTTCCGAGCGAAGCGACCTTAATGGGCGTCTCGCGCGAGGCGGAAAGCGCGTAGCGCTGGAAGTGCTCGCGAACCTTATCGAGGTAGACATCGGCCGAAGCGGACGCGCCGCCACCGATCAGGAACATCTCGGGGTCGACCACGTTGGCAATAAGCGCCAGGGCACGGCCGAGATAGTCGGCCATGGTGTCGGCCGCGGCCAGCGCGAGCTTGTCGCCCTCGCGGCAGGCCTGGAACACGTCCTTGGAATCGGAGGGGCCGGTGAGCTCGATGGGCTCGACGCCCGCCTTCTTGCACTCGGCCAGGTAATTGCTCACCACGCCGGTGGCGCTGGAATACTGCTCCAGGTGGCCATGGCCGCCACAGCCGCAGGTGCGCTCCTCGGCCGGGTTCAGGCACATGTGGCCAATCTCGCCGCCGGCACCCACAACGCCCGATACCACGTCGCCGTTAACGATAACGCCGCCGCCCACGCCGGTACCGATGGTGACCATCACCACGTTCTGCACGCCCTTGGCAGAACCGAGCCAGGCCTCGCCCATGGCAGCGGCGTTGGCATCGTTCTCATACTTAACGACCGCATCAGGGCAGTGCTCCTGGATGGCGATCTTGAGCTCGGGCAGGTTAATGGCAATGTTGGCCTTGACCTTGGCATCGCCCGACGCCGGGATGGGGCACGGAACGGCCAGGCCAATGCCTGCCACAAAGGCGCGCGGAATCTGCGCCTTGGCGACCACCTGGTCGATAGCCTCGGTCACCGCGGCAAAGCCCGCAGCGTCAACGATGGGAGGCGTGGGCACGCTGGCCTTGGCCAGCAGATTTCCGTCCTCATCGAACAGACCCTCCTTGACCGAGGTGCCGCCGACGTCGATGCCGATGTAGTACTGCTTGGGTTCCATGGGGGCCCACCTTTCTCGTTTAAACATTGCCTGTATGGTACCGCTCCCAAAGCAAAAACCTACCAAAAAGGGACAGGTTTGTTTTGGCAGGTTTTATCTGGGGAAACGCAAATGGCCACTCAACCGGCCGCGCAAGACCATCCCCAAAAATAAAGGCGCCGGGAGGCGGAGACTCCCGGCGCCCGTCAAAGGGACTATGTTGTCTGTCGGGCCGCATGGTCCTTCGCGGCGATAACGCCGACTAGGCCTTAAGTGCCTGCAGCTGCTTGTGGATTTCGATGAGCTCCGTCGCCATGACGCGCATGGTCTCGGTGCCGGCCATCTGGTCCTCGGCATGCAGCAGAATCAACGGGGCCTCGCCGTTACGCTCGCCGTTGGCCTCCTTCTTCAGAAGCCCCATGTGAACATCGTGGCCACCGTTATAGGCCTCGTCGCCCTGCTTGATAAGCTCCTCGGCGGCGTCAAAATCGCCCTCCTTGGCCTTTTGCACGGCATTGATGTACATGCTCTTGGCGGTACCGACGTAGCTGATGATCTCAAAGCAGGTCATCTGCAGTTCGTTCATATTCTCCATGCGGAGCACCTATCCCATCACGCTGACGCAGTGGTCGATGATGCCGGCAGCGTTCATGCGGCCGTAGTCGACCATGTTGATGACCTCGACCGGAAAACGACCGGCGGCCTCCTTCTCAAAATCGCCCTTGGTGTAGCCGATCTGCGGGCCAAGCAGCAACATGTCGCACTCGTCCAGGTGATCGTGGGCCTCGTTCATGGGACGAGCCTCGATCTCGATATCCAGACCACGGTTTGCAACCTCGGCCTGCATCTTCTGGACCAGCAGGCTCGTGGACATACCGGCATTGCAGCAGAGCATGATCTTCTTCATGGTTTCCTCCTTATAACTGCGCGGCGCGCAGACGACAACTGGTTTTATTCCTTGCGGCTATTGTGCCCACCCCCCTGCATCTTTACACAAGGGAGAGAGCCGCGGGCACCGGCACCGCGTACCGGCGCCCGCAAAGGTGAAAGGGACGAACGTTAGGCGTTCTACTCGGCGAGAGTCTCCTGCTTGGCGATTGCCTTCTCGGAAATCTTCATAAAGGGCAGGTAGACGGCCATGCCAATGACAATCTCGAGAGCCTGCCACACGCCGGCGCGCCAGTCAAAGCCCGTAGCGAGCAGGGCATTGATGACGGGAGGCATGGTCCAGGGCACCTGGGCGATGCAGGGGCTGATGATGCCTGCGCAGGTAAGGCCATAGGTGATGCCGATGAACAGGTCGGGAAGAAGGACAAACGGGATCATAAGCGGCAGGTTGTACACGATGGGGTAACCGTAGATAACCGGCTCGTTGATGTTGAACAGGCCAGGCAGGATAGCCATCTTAGAAACGGTCTCGGAAGCCTTGTTCTTGGAGAACAGGAGCGTGTCGAGCAGAAGCATGAGGGTGCAGCCCGAGCCGCCGATGAGGGCAAAGCTGTTAACGATCTGCATGTTCATGTAGTGATCGGGCTGGATGGTGCCACCGGCGGCGAAGGTAGCCATGTTGTCGACAATGAGCATGGTCAGGATCGGCTCGACGGTAGCGCCAGAGATGGTGGACTGGTGAATACCGACGCAGAACAGCAGGTTGGCAAGGGTGTAGATGAGGATAACAGCCCACGGACCGGCGTTCATGATGTTCTTGAGCGGGTTGGAGATGCACGTGGAGATGATGGCGCACAGATCGGTGCCGGCGCACACGGCGAGCAGGGCTGCGGCAAGAGCGAAGATTGCGAGGTTGAGCAGCATCGGGATCATGACGTTGAAGGAGTTGGAGACCGCGGGAGGCACGCCCTCGCCCAGCTTAACCTTGAGCTTCTCGACGCCAGAAATCTTGATGAAGAGCGAGACGGAGAGCAGAGCGATGATAATGGCCGAGAACAGACCGTTGGTGCCGGTGTTGGCAGTCGAAAGGGCGCCCGTGACCTCGGCGGAGGTGATCTTGTCGGTGAGCAGCGGGCTCGTGGCGGCAAGCGAGGCGGTGATCTGCTGCGGCATCATGATGACGAAGGCAGAGATGGCGACGACCACGCAAGCGAGCGGGTTATCGAAACGCTTGTTCTTGGCGAGGCTGTAGCCAATCAATCCGGCCAAGATAATGGCAGAGACATTGAGGGTGCCCAACGTAATTGCCGAGCCCCACGTCTGAAGGTTGGCAAGGCCCGCCGCATCGAGCGGGAACAGAGGGAACACGACGTTGTTAATAAGAACCGCGATACCCGCAAGGATATAGAGCGGCGTGATGGTCGCGAAGGCGTCACGCAGGGAACGCAGGTGAACCTGGTTTCCCACCTTCGCAGAGACCTCGGCAAACTTGTCGAGGAAGCTCTTTCCGTTGTCACTGGCCATGATTGCTCCTAACTTTCAAATCCGGCCTTTTCCTATGCGCACGGTGGTCTGTCGCCCTCTGCCACCAGATGTGCCATGTGTTGCGCGCGGCGGCGCGCGGTCTGGGCGTTCGCCCGGTCGCTAATCAACCACGTGGGTCGTGGCGACCTGTTTGAGCCAGGCTGCCGACTTCTTAAGGCGGCGCTTGTAGCCGTCCATGAGATCGACCTCGACAAAGCCATAGCGATTCTTAAAGGCATTGGCCCAAGACCAGTTATCGATGACGGCCCAGTAGTGATAGCCCCGGCATTTGGCGCCCTCGGAGATTGCCTTGGCAACCCACTCCAGGTGTTGGCGCACAAAGTCGACTCGGTAGTCATCCTGGATGGTTCCTTCGGCGTCACGGTTCTTGTATTCGTCCATGATGCCGATGCCGTTCTCGGAAACGAACCACTCAAGATCGGGGTAGTTCTTAGCGCAGTCCATGCCAAAGTCGTAGAGGCCCTGCGGGTAGATCTCCCAGCCGCGGCTCTCGTTCATAACGGCGTCGGGCCACACGTACTCGTCGGCAAAGTGCGGCAGACCGTACTGGTCGATCTTGCTCGCCGGCGCCTGAACGCGCGTGGGGTGGTAGTAGTTGCAGCCGAGCCAGTCGACAACACCCTGCTTGAGAATCTCTTGGTCGCCGGCACGGAACGGGAGCTTAACGCCGCCCTCGGCCAGGCTGTCGAGCACGTCGGCAGGAAGCTCGCCCTTGGTAATAAGGTCGAGCCACCAGCGATTGTTGATGCCGCTGGTCATACGCACGGCCTCGAGGTCTGCCTCGCTGGGGTTCTCCTTGGTGTAGACCGGAGTAAAGCAGTTGATCATGCCGATCTTGGCATCGGCGCGAACAGCGCCCTCGTCATAGGCGCGACGATAGTTGGCCACGGCCAGCGCGTGCGCCAGCGAGATGTGATATTGCACGGTGCGAGCGCGGTTGAAGTCGTGGAGTTGCGGGAACCACACGCCCTCCTGATAGCGCTGCTCGGGCTCGACGATGGGCTCGTTAAAGGTGAACCAGTACTTAATCTCCTGGCCAAACTCGTGGAAGGCGACGTCGGCGTAATGCGCGTAAGCCTCGACAACTTCACGGCTCTCCCAGCCGCCACGGTTAAAGAGGTAGGTGGGCATGTCAAAGTGGTACAGGTTGACGAACGGCTCCAGACCAGCCTCGCGAGAGGCGCGGAACAGTTCGTGATACCACGCAGCGCCCTCCTCATTAAGGTTGCCGTCGGCATCAAGCAGACGGCTCCACTGAATGGAAGTGCGATAGGTATCCAGGCCCAAGTCCTTCAAAATGCGAAAGTCTTCCTGGTACTTGGCCATAAAGTCATTGCCGGCATAAGAGCCAACGCAGTTGTAGAACGAACCCAGATCCTGGATGGACCAGGTGTCCCACAGGTTCTCGAGCTTGCCGCCTTGGTTCCACTGACCCTCAGTCTGCGGGCCGGACATAGCAGCGCCAAAGAAGAAGTCGTTGGGCAGCTGATACTGTGCCATCAAAGTCCTCGCTTTCGTGTTCTAGAGCTTCCGGTTGGAGACGGGTTTGCTTTGGCAGGTTATCCGGCGCGGGCGCGCACCGGTCATACCGATATCCAACCTGCCAAAACAAAACCGTCCCCAAACGGTCAATCCTGGTCTGCTGCAGGATTCCGTTCGTTGCTTAAATTATAGCGCTCTAATTCTAAAAGTAAAGCGTCTTTTTCTTTTTTCTTTCTCGAACTTCTTAGATAAAAGTAATATGGGTACCCTGTTGAGGGTTATACTTACTTTTGTTTTCATATATGTCGGAAAGGAGGTTCCATGATTCCCAAATACGAGGCGATAGCTGCAGATATTCGTCGGAGTATTGAGGATGGCGCTCTTAAACCGGGCGATAAGCTTCCCACCGTCGTTGAGTTCTGCGAGCTCTATAGCGTTTCCAAAATCACCGTCAAACGAGCTATCGAACAAATCACCGAGGAAGGTCTTATTACCAGCCGTCGTGGATCGGGTACCTACGTTAAGGACACGGCGGGGCTTCCCGGCCAGGCGTTTTTCCAGGGCAAAAACGACCGTACCCAGGGTTTTTCGTATGAGCATCGCGGGGAGAAGGTGACCTCGGTGGTCTACGATTTCTCGATCGTTAATCCACCAGCGGACATCGCAGCCCAGCTGGGAATTGCCGAGGATGACTTTGCCTATCACGTCGTGCGCGTGCGTCAGGCCGATGAGAAGCCCATCGTTATCGAGTACACCTACATGCCCCTCGAGCTGATTCCAGGCCTTAAAAAGAAGGACCTGTACGGATCGGTCTACCGCTTCATCCGCGAGCAATGTGGGCTGAAGATTTCGAACTTCCACCGTACCATTCGCGCCGTAGCAGCAACCGAGGAAGAAGCCGAGCGTCTGGACACCAAACTTGGCTCTCCCCTGCTCGAGCTCACCCAGATTGGCTTTTTGGACAGCGGCGCCGCCTTTGAGTATTCGATCTCGCGCAACGTTGGCGATCGCTTTGAGTTGCACAACGTAACGTTGGCATAGGTTTTTGTAGTCACGCGGGCGCTCGTTTTGAGCCGTCTTACGCGGCACCCGCACAACCTTATGGGAGTATGCACATGTCCGATTTGATTAAACTCACGCCGATCTTCCACGAGAAGATCTGGGGCGGCCGCCAGTTGGAGACCGTGTTTGGCTACGACATTCCCGAGGGTCCCATCGGTGAGTGCTGGGCCATCTCGGCCCATCCCAACGGCGACTGCCAGATTGCGGAGGGACCGTACGCCGGCCACACGCTGTCGTGGCTGTGGGCCGAGCACCGCGAGCTCTTTGGCAACTGCGAGGGCAAGGAGTTCCCGCTGCTCATTAAGATTCTGGACGCCAAGGACGACCTTTCGATCCAGATTCATCCCAACGACGAGTACGCCGCCGAGCACGAGAACGGCAGCCTGGGCAAAACCGAGTGCTGGTATGTACTGGACTGCGAGCCCGACGCCACGATTATCGTCGGCCAGCGCGCGCACGACCGCGCCGAGGCTGCACAGATGATCGAGGAGGGCCGTTGGGACGAGATGCTCAACGTGCTGCCGATTCACAAGGGAGACTTTTTCCAGATCGACTCCGGCACCGTTCACGCCATCAAGACCGGCACGCTGATTCTGGAGACGCAACAGTCGAGCGACGTGACATATCGCCTGTACGACTACGACCGCCCCGGCACCGACGGAAAGCTGCGCCCGCTGCACATTGAGCAGAGCCTCGACTGCATCGACTTTGATGCTCAGGCTCCGACCGACGGCACGGTGACCGCGCCCGAGGTGGACGGCGTGACCGAGCTCGAGTCCAACCCCTGCTACACCGTCGATCGCGTGCGCGCCAACGGCAGCAAGACCCTCGACCAGCGCTGGCCCTTCATGTGCCTGTCGGTCATCGACGGCGAAGGCACCGTCTGCGGCGACCCCGTCCACAAGGGAAGCCACCTGCTGGCCCCGAGCACCGTCAGCTCCATCGACCTCGAAGGCAAGATGGAACTGATCATCAGCCACCTCTAGTTCGCACCAACAACCCAAACGCAACAAGGGGCTCCCCCGTTCACCAACGGGGGAGCCCCTTGTCCATATATATCAGCCCACCCGGCTCTCCAGATCAAAAAAGCGGACGAGCAGAGCGACGTTCGCAAGCAACGTTATCTAAGGACCTGGACGGGCGTATGGGGCAACATCGATCGCGAGTTCCGCACGAGCCGGAGAGCACTTAATGTGCTCTCCGTGCGAGCAGGACTGCCCGAGCAGGCGATGTTGCCCCATACGCCCGCCTAGCTGGATGTACGGGTTTTCCAGGTGCGGCAGATCGGCCTGAAAGAGGAGGGCATAGACCTTGAGGTCATGCCCGACGATTGAAGGCCGAGGTGCCGTGCCTGGGAAAGCCGCCTAGGTCAGTTTCACTATAGGTGCGAAGCCCTTCATAAGCTTTTTAGTCTGGCCGGTCTTTTCGAATTGAACCTCGATCATGTCTCCGGCGACCGAGATCACGGTACCCGTGCCAAAAGTCTTGTGGCTCACGGTATCGCCCGCGGCAAAGTCCTGCGATGCGCTGGCACGATCGACCTTGCGCTCCACCGTCGGGGACACCTTGGAAGACGGCTTTTTGGCTCGCGACGCGCCCGAACCAAAAGTCGAGGCAACACGGCCGGCGTCAGGCGAAACCCCACGATGGCGCTCGGTCCCGTAACTGCTGCCGCCAAAGAAATCGTCGAAGCTCGAGCCGCTGCGCGATCCAGAGCCGCCGGTCGAGCGCGTATGCGAGCCAAACACCTTGCCGCCATACATGTCCGAGCCCATACCCGAGCCAAACGTGCCGTGACGGTCGCCGCGCTTCTCCCAGCCCGTGCCCTCAAAACCGGCAGAACCGATACCGCTAAACTCGATGTCCTCAAACGGAATCTCGTTGAGGAAGCGCGAGCGCGGATTGGCAGAGGTCGAGCCGTAGGTGCGACGCGTGGCCGCATAGGTCAGGAACAGGCGCTTGCGAGCACGCGTGATGGCGACGTAGGCCAAGCGGCGCTCCTCCTCGAGCTTGCCCGGATCGTCACTACCGCCAAAGTCGTGCACGTGCGGGAAGATACCCTCCTCCATGCCGGCCACGAACACCGCCGGGAACTCCAGGCCCTTGGCGGAGTGGATGGTCATCATGGTAATGGCATGCGTCTCGCCGGCCAGGGAATCCAAGTCGGAGCGCAGGGCCAGCCACTCCATGAGTGCCGGCAGCGCCTTACAGGTGAGCGGACCGTAGGTGCGCTCGATCTCGTCGGCATGCACGGCGCCCGCCGGCAGCTCAGTCGGCGCGGCATACGCGTTGCCCGCGATGGCGGCAGCCAGAGCATCCTGCGGCGAGAGCGCCGGGGCCGCCAGGCTATCGAGCGGATTGGAACCCGCGGCATCACGCGCGCCAACGAGCGCCTCAAACGAAGACACAGGCGCAGACGGGCCGGGCTCGGGCGCAGGCGCGCTCACCACAACGGGCTCGGGCTCAACGTCGGCGGGCACATCGGCAACACCAGCAGCGCGCAGCTCTTCCAAGCTCTCGAGCGTGCCTTCGATATCCTCGTGCGTCTCCTCAAATTCGGCGGCAACGCCCAGGAATTCCTGGATGTTCTCGGCGCGGCTCTCGGACTCCATGGTGCCCTCGGCGCGGAAAGCCTGCAGCAGGCCCGTCTTATCGACAATCATCTCGACGACGTCCTTAAGCTCGCCGTCCATGCGGCGACCCTCGCGCACCAGCGACACAAAGCTCGACAGGCCATTGCGCACCTTGGCGCTAAACATGCCCGTCTCGGCTGTTGCGATCTCGCAGGCCTGGAAGAACGAGCAACGGTTGTCGCGCGCCAGCCGCTCGATCTTTTGGATCGAGGTGGAGCCGATGCCGCGGCGCGGCGTGTTGATGACGCGCTTGACGCTCATCTCGTCGGCCGGGTTCACAATCATCTTGAGGTAAGCCATGACGTCGCGGATCTCGGCACGGTCGAAGAATCGCGTGCCGCCCACGATCTTGTAGGGCACGCCCGCGCGCAGAAACATATCTTCGAGAATACGCGACTGGGCGTTGGTGCGGTAGAACACAGCGATGTCGTCGTAACTCGTACCCTTGGAGTGCAGCTTTTCGATCTCGCCGGCAATCCAGCGACCCTCGTCGCGCTCATCGCTTGCCTGGAAGGCCTGGATCTTCTCGCCGTCGCCCTCGGCCGTAAACAGGCGCTTGTCCTTGCGCTGCGAGTTGTGACGCACCACGGCGTTGGCGGCGCTCAGGATATGGCCCGTAGAGCGATAGTTCTGCTCCAGCTTGACGGTCTTGCAGTCTTTAAAGTCCTTCTCAAAGTCCAGGATATTGGTGATGTCGGCGCCACGCCAGCTATAAATGGACTGGTCGTCATCGCCCACGACCATGAGGTTTTGGTACTTGGCGGCCAGCAGGTTGGCGATCTCGTACTGGACGTGGTTGGTGTCCTGGTACTCGTCGACGCTAATGTAGCGGAAGCGCTCCTGGTACTTGTCGAGCACCTCGGGGCGGGTGCGCAGCAGCTCGAGCGTGCGCACGAGCAGGTCGTCGAAGTCCATCGCGTTGGCGGCGCGCAGGCGGCGCTCCAGCTCCAGGTAGACCTGCGCGGCCTTTTTGTCGTTGGGGCTGTCGGCGGATTTGAGCATGTCCTCGGGCCCGATCATGGCGTTTTTGGCCGAACTGATCTTGCTGCGGATCATATTGATGGGAAATTGCTTTTGCTCGATACCGAGCGCCTGCATAATATCGCGCACCATGCGCTTGGAATCGTCGTCATCGTAGATGGTGAACTGACCGGTGTAGCCCAGCAGGTCAGCGTCCTCGCGCAGCATGCGCACGCACATAGCATGGAAGGTGCACACCCACATGCCGCGGGTACCGCTGGGAATGAGTGCCGCCAGACGCTCGCGCATCTCGGCCGCGGCCTTGTTGGTAAACGTGATGGCAAGGATCTGCCAGGGCTTAACGCCCAGGTCGCCGAGCATATGTGCGATGCGGAAGGTCAAGACGCGGGTCTTGCCCGAGCCGGCGCCGGCAAGGACCAGCAACGGACCCTCGGTGGTCAGGACCGCCTCGCGCTGGGCGGGATTAAGGCTGTCGATGTCGACGAGCGGCTTGGCGGGTTTGGGTGCCGGCGCGGGAGCGTCGTAGATGTCGAGCGGGACGAGCTCGGGCTCCGGCGCAGCGGGGGCGGTGTATGCATCGAGCGGCACGGGTTCCGGCGTGGGCGGCACGGGTACCGCGGCGTTCTTTTCCCAGGGCAAGGGCTGGGTCATGGGCGACTCCTCATCTGACGGACGGCGCGCCTGCGGGCGGCGCCATAGTTTGAGCCGTACCAGTATACCGAGCCGCGCGGACACCGACGCAAATCACACCACGACTCCGTGCGTCACCGTCAGGCTCGCCCCAACGGATTTGGTGCAATGGGGTCAAGTTAGTCTGCACCAATCTATTGACAATCACGAAACCGCCGATGTCATGGCAGCAGCAGCGAGCGACGGTCAGGGCGAACAAATTGGCATGAAAAGGGGGCGGCATAGACCTTTTGGTCATGCCACCCCCTTTGAATGACAAGTTGTCGCCCTGGCCGCCGCGCAGCGTCGACTAAGTTAGAGGCCGAGCATCGGCTCCAGAACAAAGAAGTACGCAAGCACCACGATGCCCAGAATGATGCGGTAGACGCCGAAGCACTTGAAGTCGTGACGGCGGACGAAGCCCATAAGCCACTTGATAGCGATGAGCGAAACCACAAAGGCCACAACGCAGCCCACGCCCAGGATAGCGACCTCGTTGGCGCCGAACGTACCGCCCTTGATGAAATACTTGACCAGCTTGAGCGCACTCGCGCCAAACATGACAGGAATGGCCAGAAAGAACGTAAACTTGGACGCCACCGAACGCGTGCAGCCCAAAAGCAGGCCGCCGATGATGGTGGAACCGGAGCGCGACGTGCCCGGAATCAGCGAGAGCACCTGGAAGCATCCGATGCCCAGTGCGGTCTTCCAACTTAGGTCCTCGAGCGTGGTGATGGAACCAAAGTCCAGATCCTCGTCATCGTCCTCGTCCTCGGCAACATCTGCCGCGGGCGCCGCAAAGTGTGCACCGGCGGGACGTCCACCCGACACCACAGCACGCGAACCAAACGAACCGGCAACGGCCATTTCCTCGCGCTTGCTCGCGCGCCAGTTCTCGATCACGATAAACAGCACGCCGTACACAATGAGTGCCAGCGCCACGACGGGAGCATTGTAGAAATGCTCCTCCATCCAGTCGTTGAGCGGCAGGCCGATCGCCGCCGCAGGAATGCAACCGAGCACAATCTTGCCCCACAGCACCCAGGTGTCGCGACGGCCCTCCTTGCCCTTGCTGGGCGAGAACGGATTGAGCTCATGGAAGAACAGCACACAGACGGCCAGAATGGCGCCGAGCTGAATCACGACCAGGAACATATTCCAGAACGTCTCGCTCACGTTCATCTTGACGAACTCGTCCACCAAGATCATGTGACCGGTCGACGAAACAGGCAGCCATTCGGTGATGCCCTCGACCAGGCCCATGAAGGCAGATTTTAGAAGCTCGATAATATCCAAAGGGACCCCCTCGTTAGACACCCGCCGATATTGTTCTGCGGACGGTGCGGGCGATGTCCCATTATCAACCGTTGGCGGCGCGCCTGCGCCTACCCTTACCAAAAAACTCGCCCGTTCACAGAATTGCGAGCGGTCAAACCCAAATCCTTGGGTATAACTGCAACAAGATAAAGTGTCCGGCGGCCGACGCGCCCGCGCCCGCCCGATGCACGAGCCCCGCGCCCGTGCGATAGACCAAGGAGGAAACCATGAACGAGGGCTACACCAAGGTATTTGTTTCACTCGACGGTACTGAGCAACAGGATTTTGTGCTCGCACGCGCCATCAAGGTCGCCGCGAACAACGGCGCCAAGCTAATCATCGGCCACGTTATCGATTCCACGGCGCTCGAGAGCGCCGGTTCCTATCCGGTCGATCTGGTCAACGGCCTAGAGGAGGCATTTAAGAACTCCATCGCCAAGCAGCTCGAAGAGGCCAAGGCCAATCCCGATATTCCCGAGGTCGAGGTCATGATTCGCGCCGGCCGCATTCGCGAGACGCTCAAGGACGAGATGCTCGACGTGGTCAAGCCCGATCTGGTGCTCTGCGGCGCCCGCGGCCTGTCCTCGATCAAGTATGCGCTCCTGGGTTCGATTTCGACGTTCCTGCTACGCAACACCGACTGCGACATCTTGGTCGTGAAGTAGCAAACGTACGCCTAACGCATCGCGGAGCGCAAGCCCACGTGCCCAAGTCTTCCAAGAGCGGGACCACCATTACGGTGGCCCCGCTTTGCTTTAGGCTGAGAATTGCTCCAGAACCCTCATTCTCTCAACGGAATCCGTCTGAATTTTCAGAGCGACCCGACCCAAATCTCCGGTTGCAGAGGCAAGTTCTGCAAGCTGGGCAGACACCTCTTCAGCCACTTCCGCCGCGATGTTCTTGATCATCTTGAGTGGCAGATGCAAATCTTGAGACATGAATTCGAAATCTTCAGGAGTCACCCCATCGATCACCCGGTGATCCCCAATATCAATCCCAAGATTATGGTCGTATCCCATTATCGTCGTGCAAACAATATCGTATGCAGGGGCCAACCTCTTTTCCCGCCAACTCGGACTATAAAGAAACGAATGGTTCTTGAGATGCGAGTCGCAATTCCCCAACGCATAATCGACCATTACCTGACGAGCGAACATTTGAGTATCAGCAATTACGTTAGACGATTGCTCTCTTATCAATCGGCCGCAAAGAGCCATATAGCAGCTATCGGGACGTGTCTCGTATTTCATATACGAAGGCCAGCCAACCGCTTGGCAAAAATCCTCCTGATGCAGCCTCAGAGGCACATCGAATCCGCTCATCGACGGCGGCTCATTGCTCCAGATTCTGTCATAACGCTCGGAAAAGAACGCACCAGGAATCGTATCCGAAGCTTCTGAACGGGCAATTTCAAGCCCAGCAGCAGACGCTGCCGTCATGCAAATTAATTCGTTGAACGGCAAATCCGGATGTTTAGTTGAAGCAATCTTGACTATGTGAGTCGAGGGGGCAGAGCCGAGCGGCAGCATCCAATCCCCCGACCCGGCCTTTTTTGCATCTTTACCGCGCGGTAAAAACCAACCGGTTTTAGACTGAGCGCCCGCCAACGACAGCCTCGAATCCTGCATATCATTTGCAATCTCAAACACTTCCGCCTTAGAAAGTGCCTCAAAATCCTCGTCTTGCAGAGGACGATAGCCCGGATCGTAGCTCGATTTCTCATCGCCGAGAAACCTCAAGGCACCAACGCACTCATCGCCCAAACGCTCGAGCATCGATAAATAGTCTGACTGGGGGATTTGAAAACGCATCGACAGCTCATGCCGAACCGGGCCCTCGGGAAGCATGCCCGAAAAGAAGGCCGAAAACTCATTGCTGGCATATGGCTCATGTCGCAAGGGAAGAGAAGCTGAGAGTGCGGCAGCATCGTCGCGTTCAAGATATCCCTCATCATATGCAAACGTCTCGTTTACGGGGTCGGCCCTCTCAAATTCTCCGACCAGCTCAAACGTTCCCCGATACTCACGATAAACCTTTAATGCCATGAGCCGTCGCCCCTCTCCCTCAGGATCAAATCGACCCCCAAGCTGTTAGCGATTTGAAGGGTTTGGCGAAGATTGGCACCCGCCTTTCCACGCTCAAGCTCGCTCACAAAGCGCAAACTGCACTGGTTGAAATCAGCCACATCGCGTTGGGTATAACCGAGCTTCTTCCGGCGCTCACGCAAATATGCACCGAGTTCAGCTGGGTCAAAAATCGTTCGCTCATTCCAGTCTTGCATGCTAATCCCCTATGATTATCCCAAACGGGATAATCATAGCACATCATGATGGAATTATCCCGTTTGGGATAATTGTCTTAACGTGAATGACGCTCCGGGACGTTACACCGCGACGACTACTCAAAGTATTGAAACTTGTTGGTCGAGAAGGCAAACGTGACGACGAAGCCTTCGCCGGGCTCGGATGCCGCGGTGACGTCAATGCCCATCTTGGAGCACAGGCGCGCCACCAGGTAGAGGCCGATGCCCGTTGCGCGCTTGGTGGTGCGGCCGTTGTCGCCGGTAAAGCCCTTCTCGAACACGCGCGGCAGGTCGGCCGCGCTCACGCCGCAGCCGTTATCGGCAACAGTGAGCTCAATGCGCTCACTTGCCAGGCCCTCGTCCAGCAACGCGCCCGAAAACACGATCTTCGCGCCGTCCTCGCGCGCGTATTTAATGCTGTTCTGGATGAGCTGGCCCAGAATAAACTCAAGCCACTTCTCGTCGGTAAAGACCTCGAAGTCGAGGTTCTCGCACACTGGGGCCACGTGCGCCGCGATGAGCTCGCGCGCGTTGGCCTTAATCGCGCCCGTCACCAAGGTCTTGAGGTCCCAGCGACGAATCAGGTAATCGCGCTCCACAACCTCCGAGCGCGCATAGTAGAGCGCCTGGTCGATATAGCGCTCCACGCGGGCAAGCTCGCGACCGAGGTCATCTACGCGCGACAGATCATCTTCGCTGCCGTCCAGGTTTTCCAAAATCAGATGGGCTGCCGCCAGAGGCAGCTTGGCCTCGTGGACCCAGCTCTCGATATAGTCGCGATAGTCATCGGTCTGACGTCTGCCTTCGGCAACCTCGTCGCAGGCAGCTTTGCCCACCCGGCGCAAGACCTCGTACTCGAGCTCGCCCTCGGCATAGGTCGGACATTGCACCATCTCCTGCACCCATGCGGGACTCTCGAGCTCCTCTGCCGCACGCTCCAGCTGGCGCAGAAAACGACGACGGCGCGCGTACTCGATCACGATGCCGAGCATACCAAAGATAAAGGACACGCCGACCGCCACGACCACGATAGAAACGGGTGCGCCGGCGACCGTCAGCACAAAGCAGCTCAGCAGCACACCGCACGTCCACACGGCGACGGGAAGCAGCGCATCTTTAAAGAACTTGCCAAACGACATAGCCGGCCCCTAGACCGAATAGCCTTGGCCGCGATGCGTGGTCAAATACCCCTTGATGCCGATTTTTTCGAGCGTGGTGCGCAGGCGGTTGATGTTGACGGTGAGCGTATTGTCGTCCACGAAGGCGTCGGAGTCCCACAGGTCCTGCATGATGGCCGAGCGCGAAACGATCTTGCCCGCGCGGCTCAGAAGCAGCGAGAGGATACGCAGCTCGTTTTTGGTGAGCTCGGTGCTGGTGCCCGTTTGCGTGTTGGTGACCATGGAGCGGGCGAGGTCGAGCTCCAGCCCCTTGTGGACAAGTGTGCTGCGCTCGCCTGCCGCCGTGGTGCGGCGCAGCAGTGCGTTGATGCGCGCCACGAGCACGCGCGCGCTATAGGGCTTGGGAACAAAGTCGTCCGCGCCGAGCGTCATGGCCATGACCTCGTCGATCTCGGTCGTGCGCGACGTGAGAACGATGATGGGAACCTCGGATTCGCGACGGACCTCATGGCAGATGTGCTGGCCGTCTTTGACAGGGAGCGTGAGGTCGAGCAGCACCAGGTCGGGCGCGGCGGCGAGAATATCGTGCGAGACATGCTCAAACGATTCGCAGGCCTCGACTTCAAACCCGGCGCGGGCAAGGATGTCGACAAGCTCACGACGAATGGGCTCGTCGTCCTCAACGACATAAATCAGCGCCATGGATTTCGCTCCCCTCTTGGTTGTCTTGCCACCATTATGGCTGCGAAACTGCAGGTGCGCACCGCGCGCGGTGCCAAGGTGACAGAACTGTTCGCGAGCGGGGGCGTTTTGTCCGCCTCGCACTCGCAGCGGCGGCGGGGACCAAAATGATTCTTTAATCCCCGTCCCAGAAAAATCATTTAGCGGCGGGCACGGAGCTTTTCGTAGCCTTCGGCGAAGAAGGCGACCGTGGCGGCGTCGGAGTCGGCGGCGTCGGAGTCGGCGGCGGCAACCACACCGTGCTCGTCGCTCACCAGAAACAGCGCACCCTTGAGCTGCGCGGGAATGTCTACGCGCGTGACCGGGATGCCCTTGGTCTGGGCCAGCTGCTCGATGAGCGTCGCCGTGCCGCACAGGCACTCGTCCGCCGGCGCCACAAAGGCCAGCTCGCCGTTATCGACGGCGGCGAGCAGCTCGGGCGCCACGCCGGTTTCGTCGGCCTCGGAGCGGGCCTCGGCGGAGCGGGCACGCAGCGCCTTAGCCGACGTATCGGCCAGCGGCTCGTACTCGCCCACCGTCATGGCGGCGTTGCCATTGACGTCGATCACCAGCATGAGTACGCCGTCGTGCGCAGTGTAATCGCCCTCGGCAAGCGACCACTCGACGTGCTGCTTAGCCCAGCTGAGCATGTTATGGGTAAGCGGCTCGCCCTGCACCAGGCGCTCGGACAGTGCGCGAATGTGGCGGTTGAGCATGGGCACCTTTTTGTTGGACATGCGCCAACGGCAGACAAGCGCGGGCTTGTCGAGCGTGAACTTCTCGACCGCCTCCTGATTGGCGCAAAAATCCTCGTACGCACGCTGATCCTCGGCGTTACCAAACAGCTCGGCATCATCAATCTGGGGCATGGTTGTACCTTTCGTGTTAGTCATTCCGTCCTCTTATACCAAAAAGACGGCCCTCCAAACGGAGCAGCCGTCTTTTGCGGAGATTATTTTGTCCCGGGGCGAAACTTAGTGACGGAAATGCCTGGCACCGGTAAAGACCATCGCAATATTGTGCTCGTTGCAAGCCTGGATGCTCTCGTCGTCGCGCTTGGAGCCGCCGGGCTGAATGATGCAGGTCACGCCGTGCGCGGCAAGCACGTCGACGTTGTCGCGGAACGGGAAGAACGCGTCGCTTGCACAGGCAAAGCCGCCCTTCTCCACGCCCTCGCGCTCGCAGAAGTCCTCGGCGCGCTCGCAGGCCAGCAGTGCGGAGTCAACGCGGTTGGGCTGACCCGGACCCATGCCAATGCCGGCCTTGCCCTTGGAGACCAGGATGGCGTTGGACTTGACGCCCTTGCAGACCTTCCAGGCAAACTCGAGCTCGGCCATCTCGGCGTCGGTGGGCTTGCGGTCGGTGGGGAACGTAAAGGTCGCGGGGTCCTCGGTCACGTGGTCGACCTCCTGTACCAGCATGCCGCCGTCGATGGAGCGCAGCTCCACCTGGGCGCCGTGGTCCACGCCGCCGGTCGCCAACACGCGCAAGTTGGGGCGCTTGGCCATGCGCTCGAGCGCCTCGGCAGTGTAGCTCGGGGCGATGATGACCTCGACGAACTGCTTGTTCTGATCGGCAAAGTGCTCGACCAGCTCATAGGGAACCTCGCGGTTGCAGGCGATGATGCCGCCAAAGGCGCTCTTGGGATCGCAGGCGAAGGCGCAGTCGTAAGCGGACGTAATGTCCTCGGCAACGGCGGAGCCGCAGGGGTTCTGGTGCTTGAGAATCACGCAGGCCGGCTCGTCGAACTCGCGGACCAGGTTCCAAGCGGCGTCGGCATCCAGATAGTTGTTGTAGCTGAGCGGCTTGCCCTGGATCTGCTCGGAGCCCACGAGCGGGAACTGCGAGCTCGCGGTGTTCTCGCAACCCTCGGCAAAGCGATAGACCGTGGCCTTCTGCTGCGGGTTCTCGCCATAGCGCAGGTCGTCGACCTTCTCCAGCGAGATCTCGAGCTTGGCAGAGGTGTCCGCCACGTCGCTTGCCTGGGCGGCAAGCCAACGGGAGATAGCCGTGTCGTAGGCGGCGGTGGTCTGGTAGACCTTCACCTGCAGGCGACGACGGGTGGAAAGCGTGGTGCAGCCACCGGTCTCGTGCATCTCGGCCAGGACGGCATCATAGTCGGCCGGGTCGGAAATGACGGTAACGCTCGTGGCGTTCTTGGCAGCAGAGCGCAGCATGGAGGGACCGCCGATGTCAATGTGCTCGATGGCGTCCGCGAAGGTGACCTCGGGATTGGCGACGGTCTTCTCGAACTCGTACAGGTTGACGACGACCAGGTCGATCAGCTTAATGCCGTGCTGAGCAGCCTCCTGCATGTGCTGCTCGGAATCGCGGCGGGCCAGCAGCGCGCCGTGAACCTTGGGGTGCAGGGTCTTAACGCGGCCGTCCATCATCTCGGGATAGCCCGTGAACTCCTCGATGGGGGTTACGGGAACGCCCGCGTCCTCGATGGCACGAGCCGTGCCGCCCGTAGAGATGATCTCGACGCCAAAGTCATCGACCAGCGTCCGTGCGAAATCGACGACGCCCGTCTTATCGGTAACCGAGATCAACGCGCGTGCGATCTTCACATCAGATCCCATGCAGTCCTCCTGTCTGGTACGCCGCCGTGCTCTGTGAGTCGGTGATACGTCGATCTGCAGCGCTCGCGCAGCGGCATTGAAAATACTGATTTAATGTAGCGCATCGAGCGCATCGATGCACCCCGCAACGGGCGCATGTGCAGAAAAAGTTTGCGAGCGGAGGGGATGGGCATGGCACCGGGCACGGTGAGTTCATGGAACACAGGGGCACCATAATTAGATGCCAATGGCGTGGTAGAACTGTGCTCGATATGCATCCGCAAAAGAAAGAGGCACCATGGTCTCGCGGGTTCTCTACCGACCGTTTGATACCGAAGACTTCGACGCCATCGCGCTGATTCTGCAGCAGCTTTGGCATAACAATTCGGATAACGATGAGTACAACCGCCTTGAGGCCGCGTGCGACCTCGCCTATTGCCTTTCGTCGTCGACGTTTTCGCAGGTTGCCGTAATCGACGGTCAGGCGCGTGGCATTTCGCTCGCGCGTGCGGGACAGAGCTCCGGCACCACTATCAACGAGCATTGGATGGATACCGAACGCGCGCTGCTATCGCAGATGCGTGAGCTAGAGCCCGATGCGTGCGCCGAGTATCTCTCGTTTGTGCGCGCAACCATCCGAACCAACAACCGCCTGCTCGAGAGCAGCCCGTTGCCGCACGACAACGAGGTCACGCTGCTTGCCGTGGATCGCGATGTTCATGGCCTGGGCGTTGGCACGGTTCTGCTCGATGCCGCCGTCTCGCACCTGTCCTCGCTTGGAGCGACGAGGGCGCACCTGTACACCGACTCCAACTGCTCGTGGAAGTTCTACGAGCTGCACGGCTTTAAGCGCACGGCCACGCACCGCGCCAACCGCGAAGAGCGCCGTCACGACATGCCGCGCGAAAGCTTCCTCTACGAACTCGATCTAACAGCCTAAACCCGGCAGCCATACCTAGTCATTTAGGAACGTCCCCAGTGACTAGTCGTTGGGGACAGTCTTCGTAGGTAGCGCATAAAAATGGGATGGATCCGTCGGCAGTCGCCGGAGAAGATCCATCCCAAAAATCAGAACTCGCTAGAACGTTCCGCCGCCGCCTCCGCCGACGCCGCCGCCTCCGCCGCCCGAGAAGCCACCGCCTCCGCCGCCGCTCGAGCTGTCGGAGCTCGACGCCAGCTCACGGATGCTCTCGTGATACACGTCATCGAACGAATCGAGCGGAGACTCGTTGCCGTAGTGATGGTAATACCACCAGTAGCAGGGGTAGTTGTCGTAGAAATCGTCGCTGTTGCGCAGGTCCGCAGGCACGGCCTCGGCCAGCTGTCGCAGCACTTCTTTCGAAACGCCTAGGGCAACGCCCATCACCAGCAGCTTGTTCCACAGCACCAGATCGCCGGGGACGGCTTCCTTTAGACGCGTGAAGTCCTCGAGCCAATGCTTAAGTGCCTTGCAGCGAGCCGCCACCTCGGCGCCCTCCGGCGTAAAGCGGCGGAACGTAAGGCCCACGCCGATACCCACCAGCACAATCGGCACCGAGATAACCGCGGCGGTAATGTTCGCCTGTGCGCCATCGGTAAAGAAGATGGATCCCACGGGAACAAAGGCAACCAGGATACCAAGAACCAGGCAAAACACCATTGCAACAATGCCGTCCGAGGCAACGTACTCGCTATCGGCCAACTTGCCCTTAACGGTGTTCTGATAGTCCTCGAGCTTATCGCCCACGGGCGTAGCGTGCTGCTTGACGTAGTGCTGCAGCTCGTCAAACGTGCGCGAGCGATCGCCGTTCTCGTCAGGCTTAGCACCGGCAAAGAAGACCTTGAGCACCATGTGGTCAATGCCCTTGGCCGACTTCCAGCCCGCATCGCTCACCGTCACGCGATACGTCTGCTCTTCTTTTTCACGCCCCAACAGACCCTTCTTGGCCTTGGTCACGGTCGCCTGCTCCAGCTTGATCACACGGTCGTCAGTGAGCTTCATGAGCGTGGCGATATATGCCTGATCGGGCACCTCGTTCCAGCTCATGAGGGCCGAAAGCACGGCGGGATGGTCGGCCGAGGGCACATCGCGGAAATATTCGTCCTGGAAAAGCGGCTTGGGCTTGCGCTTGCGCAGCTTGAGCATAACGATTGTGCCGGTAAAGGCCACCGCCGCAACAACACTTAGCACGGCAAGTGCATTGGCAATTATGCGAGCGTGAGCGCGGCGGGCGTTAGCTTCGTCGGCCCATTCCTTCTCTTCGCTCAGGATCGTTGACATGCGCTCTTCGCCCGAGGCGGCAAGCTGCGGCACCCAGTCGCTGGGGAAGGCGATGCGTGCCTCGGCGAATTCGCCCTGATGCACGCAGGGAATGGTATAGGTGACCATGGGCTCGTCCTCATCGAGCGACACGTCGCCCGTCAGCGGACCGTGGCCCCATGCGCGGAAGTTATCGCCTTTGACGGCCGCCGTCCCGGCAGCGGCATTTGCGAAGCGCACTTCCATCTCGACATCGTCGGAATCCGCAGACCAGCCGTCGCCCACGAACTTCCAGTAGAGCTCGGCGGTATCGGCCCAGTTCATAACCGCACCGGTCATGGTGTAGCTCACGTAATAGATCGCGCTGTCGCCGCTCTCGTGGGGGCTGAACACCTTAATCCTTACGCCGTCACCGGCCTGCTCGACCGTGTAGACGCCAGAATCGCCCTTGTTCGCGCTATCGACTTTGTTAAACGCGGTGTCCTCTTCCTCGACACTCAGCACATCGACGCCCGCCGTGCCGCCCTGCTGGTTGGTGCCCGTATTGATCTCCCAAAACACGCCGTTGATGTCGTCGTCGAAATCAAACTGTCGTCCCTCAACAACGGTCAGCGATCCATCGGCCTCAACCGTGGCACTGATATAAGTTTGGGTCATGGAATACCCGTCGGCACGTGCAACGGCGGGCAACAGCAGCAGCGCGCACGCGACGAGCGCGCAAATGGAAGCAAATCGCGCAAACGGGCAGCGCTGCCGACAGGTCTTGGCAACGGGGGCGTTCATAGGCACATCCTTTGTCTGTGATACCAGTAGCGTCATTGTCCCACGTTTGCGGGTTCATGTGACGAACATCTAGGTCAGCGGAGTATCAAACGGGACGAAAGTCACGCCCGCGGCCGGCACCTGGGGACGTTCCTTATCTGCCGGCAATCTGGGACACTCCTTGGCATAGCCCGCTCCGGCAATAGATACCACTTCATAGCTCCGTCACAGGTGTAGCGGCTTTGTGTTGCCGCGGCGTAAGCCGATTAAGCTGGCGAGCGAGGGGCATAAAGCAGTTGAGCGAAAACGGTTTGCCCCTTTGCCGTTCGCTTGAGGATCATGTCCCCCTTTTCCGCGGAAACCCCGGCAGTTGCGAAGAGCTGCCGGGGTTTCTGTCGTTTGAGGGGTTGGGCTGGCGGGTGGCGATCGAGCTGTCGAGCCGGTGGTCCGGCACGCGCAACGCGCGGCCTCGGCAACTTGCAGGCCACGGCAGCGTCTCCCCCACCGCGCCCCGCGCTATACTCGTCCGCATGGATATCAACGCACGCAACATAACAACGCCCGCTGTGGCCACATCGACGGCGCCCAACAGCAAGCTCGCCCCCGCCCTCGCGCCCGTCGTGGGCCGCTTTGCCCCGTCGCCATCGGGCCGCATGCACCTGGGCAACGTGTTCAGCTGCCTGTGCGCGTGGCTTTCGGCCCGCAGCCAGGGCGGCAGCATCGTACTGCGCATTGAGGATCTGGACGATCGCTGCAAGCGCCCGGAACTTGCCGCTCAACTGATTGACGACCTGGCCTGGTTGGGACTCGAGTGGGACGAAGGCCCCTACTACCAGCACGATCGCCTGGATCTGTACGAGGACGCCCTGCGCCAGCTGCAAGACGCCGGCCTCACCTATCCCTGTTTTTGCACGCGTGCCGAACTCCACGCCGCGAGCGCGCCGCACGCCAGCGACGGCACGCCCATCTACCGCGGCGCCTGCAGAGGTCTTTCTGCTGATGAAATCACCCGCCGCAGTGCCCTGCGTGCTCCGGCCACGCGCCTGCGCGTGCCCACCGTCGACGACCTCGCCAGCGACGTGATCGAATTCGTGGACCGCACGTACGGAGCCCAATGCGAAGCACTCGCCACCGAGTGCGGTGACTTTTTGGTGCGCCGCAGCGACGGCGTGTTTGCCTATCAGCTGGCCGTGGTGGTCGACGACGCTGCCATGGGCGTCACCGAGATCGTACGCGGATGCGACCTGCTTGGTTCCACGCCGCGCCAGATCTATCTGCAACATCTGCTGGGACTGCCCACGCCGCACTACGCGCACATTCCGCTGCTCATGTCACCGGACGGCCGCCGCCTTTCCAAGCGCGATCGCGATCTGGACCTGGGCGAGCTCCGCACCCGCTTTGGCACACCCGAGGCACTGTTGGGATGGCTCGCCGGGCAAACAGGCATCGCGCCGGACACCACGCCGCGTACCGCCGAGCAGCTGGTCGAGCACTTTAGCTGGGACGTCATCCGCGCGCATCGGGAGAACATCACTGTAACGGTCGAGTAGCCAGCCACCCCGCCTCTACGCAACATCCCAGGGCTGGAGTTCGTCGCCCAAGCGAACGATGCAGTCGTAGAGCACGGTGTGGCGCTCGGCCGGGTTGGCGTCGCGATGAAAATGCCCGTAATACCAGCGCTTGTAATCCAAGCGGTCTTCCAGCTCATCAAAAAACGCCGTAAGCCGATCAACGTCGGGGCAATTCCAGCCGGGTGCCGGATAGAGCGTGGGCGAAAGCATGCGCGTGGAGCAGGTGTGGGTGATCACGTAGTCGACCTTCCAACCCACGCTGTCGAGCTTTGCCCGCGCCCCCTCAAAGTTGCGCTCATCCGGCAGCTCCTGCGGCCACCAGCTGGAATAGGGAATGCGGTATTCTTTGTCCACGCTCGTGGCGCCGCCCATGGTAAAAATCGTTGAGCCGTCGAGCTCAAAAACCTCGCCGCGCGTCAGGCGCCGTATGGGAGAGGTATCCGACAGGCGCTGCGTCAGCCCACCGTGCCACAACTCCATGGGGCGTTCCGCCCAGTGATCGAAACGCTCGTGGTTGCCGTCGACAAACAGCACGGTGTAGGGTCGCGACTCCAGCCAAGCAATATCGGCACATTCCTCGGTAGAAAAGTCCCAGGGAAAGCCAAAGTCGCCCGCGATGATGAGATAGTCGTCGCTCGCCAGGCTATCCCCAAGCTCCCAATCGCGGAGCTTTTGCATGTCAGCGCCGCCATGAATATCGCCTGTTACATAGACCGTCATCGGATTACCACTTCCCTGTAAGTCGCTAGCCCACATTCTGCACGATCACTAAGCCAACCGTTCCAGCCCTTCCATCCCTTAGGGCTTACCCTTCGTTCTTCCATCCAAACGGGTCAAGCACCCAAAAAACCAGATCGAGCACGCCGCCGGTCATCATGGCGCCGGCAAGGGCCATGCAAACGTGCAGGGAACTGGCACTTCGGAGCACGTCGAATGGCCCCAGAACAGCCAGCAGCGCGACCGCTGCGCCGGCAAGGCACAGCGCGAGGCATGGCCCCGCGTTCTTGACGCACTTCTTTGCGAGATGCTTGGTGCTATCACTCATCGGTATCGAACTCCTTAGAGGGTCGTTGTTCAGACGCATGCCGCCGCGGCAGAGCGGGGCGGCAGGGTAAGTGTCACATGCTGTGCGGACATCAATGGAGAAACCGCCTGCTCGACCAACCTTTGACGCCGTTTTGCACCGGCACCACATCCCCCGCTATCGAGGTCTAATACTTTTCCCACCGCTACCCAAAAACTCATCCAACGTTAATCTTGGCTCAAGAATCGCTTAATCTATAACCTGCACTATAGAGTTCGACCAAGGGCGGGGCGGCGCCGCGCAACGCAGGCCGCCGAACGCAACGCTCGCGCCCGGGCAGATCGCCCGGCGTCGCGCCCATCGAACGAAAGGACAGGTCATGGACGACCTCGAAAAAGTTGAAACCATCCGCACCAAGTGCAACGTGAGCTACACCGATGCCAAAGCCGCGCTCGACGCCGCCGACGGCAACGTTTTGGACGCCATCATTTGGCTCGAGTCGCAAGGCAAGACCCAGACCACGTCGGCGCACGCCGCCACCGAGTCCGCGCCGGTCGACGAACCCTCGGCCGAGATGGTCGCCGCGCAGGCCGCCTACGAGAAGTCGAGCGAAAAGACCGACTTCTCCAAGAAGATGGACAGCGTGTGGGAGTACCTCAAAAAGCTCTTCCGCCTGAGCCTGGACACCAAGTTTATCGCCACGCGCCGCGATGCAATCATCCTCAACATCCCCATCCTGATCCCCATCATCGCCCTGTTTGCCTGGGGCGCCACGATATGGCTGATGCTGATCGGCCTGTTCTTTGGCATGCGTTACCGCATCGATAGCGACGGCGACGTGCCCGGCAGCATCAACAACCTTATGGATCACGCCGCCGACGCCGCGGACGACATCAAGCAAAATCTGAACGACGACAAGTAATCGCAAACGGGGGCACGCATGGCACGGATCCTGATCGTAGAGGACGAGGAGAAAATCGCCCGCTTTGTGACGCTCGAGCTGGAGCACGAGGGCTACCAGGTGGAACACGCCGCCGATGGCCGCACCGCCGTGGACCTGGCGCTGGAGCGCAACTACGATCTTATTCTGCTCGATGTGCTGTTGCCGCAGCTCAACGGCATGGAGGTCCTACGGCGTGTCCGCAAGCACAAGGATGTGCCGGTGATTATGGTCACCGCGCGAGATGCCGTGATGGACAAGGTGGCCGGGCTCGATGCCGGCGCCGACGATTACCTGACCAAGCCGTTTGCGATTGAGGAGTTGTTCGCACGGATCCGCGTGGCGTTGAAGCGCTCGGAGGCCGTGCGGGCGGCTTCGGGCGTTGGCGGCGTTGGGGCCGGGACGGGCGCTACGGGCGCCGCTGCGATACCCCCGGCTGGCGACTCGACCCAGGCATCCGCCTCGCCCTCCCCCGCCGCGCTCACCGTGAGTTCGGTCGCGCTCGATCCCGACCGCCGCGAAGTCACGGTCGGCGGCTCGCCCATCGCGCTCACTGCCCGCGAGTTCGACGTCCTCGCCCTGCTTATGGCGCACGCCGGCACCGTGCTCACGCGCGAGCGCATCGCGCACGAGGCGCTGGGCTACGAATACGTGGGCGACACCAACAACGTCGACGTGCACATCGCGCACCTGCGCGCCAAGATCGAGGACGCCGGCGGCGCCCGCATCATCCAGACCGTGCGTGGGGTGGGCTATGTCTGCCGCGCGTAACGCCGAGGCCAAGCGCGTCACATCCATCGCCCGCGCCATCAACTGGAGCTATATGTGGCGCCGCTTGATGAGCTACGTCTGGCTCGATCTGCTGCTGATGGTGATTGCGGCGGCGATCCTCGTCTATGGATACAACCAGATGCTGCCCGACGGCGCGTTTACCGCAGGATGGATCCCCGGCGTCGCCGTTCACGGCATGTCGCTGGCGCCTGCGCGCGGCTGGGACCTGGCAACGCTCACCTATACCGTCGAGCTTGCGCGTACCACCAAGACTTTCCCCCTCGCGCAGGACCTCGTCGCGCTATGGCCTCTCTACCTTGTCGTTGTGGGTTGGCAGGTCATCAGCGTGCTCGACATGCTCGGCGGCGCCCGTCGCGTGCGCCGCACCATGGCACCGCTCAACGACCTGGCCTTGCGCGTGGACGAGCTCGGCCGTATGCAGCTCTCCGGCGGCAAGATGGAAACACTGGAGCAGGCCATCGAGCGCGCAAGCGTCGACTCGCCGAGCGTCACTACCGGCGACGCCGACCTGGCAAGCATCGAGGTTGCACTCAACCGCCTACTGCGCCAGATGCAAGAGGCCAAACTGCAGCAAATGCGCTTTGTCAACGATGCGAGCCACGAGCTGCGCACGCCCATCGCGGTGATTCAGGGCTACGTAAACATGCTCGATCGCTGGGGCAAAGACGACCCGGACGTGCTGGCAGAATCTATCGCGTCCCTCAAGGCCGAAAGCGAGCACATGCAAGAGCTCGTGGAGCAGCTGCTGTTTTTGGCGCGCGGCGATGCCGGGCGCACGGTCCTGCGGCGTGCGAATACCAACCTGGCCGCACTGGTCGACGAGGTATGCGAAGAATCGCAGATGATCGATACCGAGCACACATATCGGCTGGCTTTTGACGCTGCGCTTGTCAGCGACCCGCGCTGCGATGCGCCCGTTGACGTGGCGCTCGTGAAGCAGGCTCTGCGCGTGATCGTGCAAAACGCCGCCAAGTACTCGGATGCGGGAACGACCGTCACATTTGGCATAACGCCCAATGCGGGCATGGGCACGATCGACATAAGTGTTGAGGACGAAGGCATCGGCATGAACCAGGAATCCGCAGCTCACGCGTTCGAGCGGTTCTACCGTGCCGACAACGCGCGCGATGCCGGCGCGCAGGGTTCGGGCCTGGGGCTCGCTATCGCCAAGTGGATCGTCGACAGCCACGGCGGCGTCATCGGCGTGACCTCGGTCGAGGGCGTCGGCAGCCGCTTTACGATTCGCCTGCCGCGGTAGGAAGCCCCTCGACATAAATAAAGGGATAGGGCCACGCAGCCCTATCCCTTTTTGCTAGCTATGACAGCTTGTGCGCTACTCGCGGCACAGGTGCACGGCGAAGCCGGCGAACTCGCGCTTAAAGTACACGAGTTTGGTACCACCGTCGGGTAGCAGCGCGCGCGACTCCTCGTTGACCTCGAGCCCGCGCTCGGCAAACCACTTCTCAGCCGCATCGATGTCGTTGACGGCAAAGCCGATGTGGCCCTTGGTGCCACGACCGTTCTGCTTCATGATCTCGACCAGCGAATCGTTAAAGTACGAAACCGGGGTCTCGATGACGGGCAGGCCCATCATCGTCGAGAACAGCTCCGCGATCTCCAGGGCGTCTGCCGGGTCGGCGGCGTTAATGCCCACATGGGCAACGCGCATGCCAAAGAGCTCGACCGGGTTGGCGTTCTGCTCACTCATACAGGCAGTGCCTACTGAGCCATGACGTCGAGAACGGCCTTCTCGGCAGCGACGCGGTTCATGCCGGTCATGAAGGGCACGCCGCTCACGTACGGGCAGGTGAGGCCTTCGGGGGCAACGGTGGTGGCGATCAGCAGGTCGGCGCCCTCGTCGCAGTAGTCCTTGGCCTCGGAGATGGCGCACTGCACGATCTCGTACTTGTCGGCGTAACCGTTGGCGTCGAGCAAGGTGGCGACCTTCTGGGCAACGAGCGTGGAAGTAGCAGCGCCAGCACCGCAAGCCAAAACGATCTTCTTCATAGGTAATGTCTCCCTTCATGGTTTACTTTAGGTAAGTGTACCGCAGCGAGCGATGGCACTCGGCCTCGATGAGCTTTTATGCCAGTTTGCTTGCGCGCTGCGTATAATACATCTAGTACGTGTTGTCATACCGCTCGCTTTATGAGCGACTAAGGACCCTAACATGCCCGATTCCCGCACCCTCTGGACCGCCGTCGTTATCATCTGCATCGCCGTGTCGGTGTTCTTTAGCGTCAAAAAACGCACCACGTTCAAGCGCCTGCAGCAGCTTATGGCTGCCAAGCAGTGGGACGAGTTCGATCGTTTGCTCGACGGCAAACTCACCAGCATGCTGTACCCGCGCTACAACCGCGACTACCTGCGTCTGAACTCCTATCTGCTGCGCGAGGACCACGAGCGCGCCAGCGAGATGTTCGACCTGCTGCTGGGACTCAATCTCCCCAAGATGCAGCGCGTCGACCTGGTGATTAAGGCCTTTAACTACTATGTTGGCCAGGAGGACCGCAAAAAGTCCAAGGAGCTTCTGCACGAGATCAAGGGCTTTGAGGGCGGTCAGGCCGAGGCGGTCGCGCACGAGTGCCAGCTGATGTACGACACGATGATCCTCAAGCGCCACAACGACATTCCCGAGCTGGAGCGCATGCTCAAGGATGCCGGTGACGACAAGGTCAAGAGCTGCCGCCTGGAATACCTGTTGGCCCTGCAGTACAAGAACAAAGGCGACGAAGCCAAGTTCCAGGAGTTCCTGGAGAAGTCGGGCCAACACTCGATGGCCGTCAACGCGTAACGGACGGCTTGTGCTAGACTTCTAGTCTCACGGGGGCGTGGCGGAATTGGCATACGCAGGAGACTTAAAATCTCTCGCCGCAAGGATTGTGGGTTCGAGTCCCACCGCCCCTACCATGTGATTGCTTGCGAGCCCGTGTTCCCCAGGGATGTGGGCTCGCTTCTTTTAGATGCCGGTGGGACTCGAACCCGCGAGGGGGCGAGCGTTAAGCGGACGCGCAGCGTCCGTAGCGAGCCGGCGAGGGCGCCGGCAGGCGGCCGAAGCCGGTGCGTATTTGCGCAGCAAATACGCAGACGTCCCACCGCCCCTACCACGTATTGTTTACGAGCTCGTGTCCCCCGGGGATGCGGGCTCGCTTCTTTTACACGCCGGCAGGGCTCTAAGTTGCGGTGGAATAGATCCTGTTTATACCGTTTACCAGCTTATTTAGGAACTATTTCACCGCAACTCAGAGGAAGACGGTTAAAGAGCACTCAGGCTCGGGGTCCAGGCGATGGTGGGAGTCGCGCCGTCGAGAACCTCGTTGATGGTGGCGACCATGCCAGCGAGTAGGCTGTTCTCGCTTACGGTGAGCGCATCGTAGCCACCGGCGCGCATGAGCTCGCGAATCACCACGGCGCCGGCCAGAATCACGCCCGCGCGCTTGGGCTGCACGCCCGGCAGCGCAGCGATACCCTCCACATCCAGCGTAGATATACGATCGATGGCGGCCGAGATCTGCTCCATCGAAAGCTCGCGCAGGTGCACAAAGCTCGAGTCGTACGGCTCCAGTTCGTGGACCAGCGCCACGAGCGTGGTGACGGTACCGCCCACCGCGACGAGGCGCTCGGCGTGCTCAAAGTCGACAGGCAGGCCCTCAAAGTAAGCCCCGAACTGCTCGCCCGCCCATACGCCAGCGGCAGCAAGTTCACTGTCCGTTGGCGGCAGCGCCGAGAAAAACCGCTCCGTCACGCGACGGCAACCGATGTCCAGTGAGCGCGTTCCCTCCAGCGCAAAGACCCCGCGCTCCGGTGCGTACACACCCGTCGCGAGCTCCGTGGAGCCACCGCCCGAATCGGCGACGATAATGCGTTCACCGGCAAAGTCGTGCGCCACGCCAAAAAATGTCAGGCGCGCCTCGACCTCGCCCGGAATCACCTGTGGCTCAAGCCCCAAATCGCGCAGGCCGTCCAGCAGCAGCGCGGCGTTGGACGCATCGCGCGCGGCACTCGTGCAGGTGGTGCAGACGCACGCGGCCCCAAAAGTACGCGCCTCGTCCACAAACATGCGGCACGCAACGAGCACGCGCTCAACGGCCGCCTCGCAAAAGCGCCCCGTCGCGTCCACGCCCTCGCCCAAGTCGGTGATCTCGGTATGCTTGGACGATTCCACGATCGCCCCGGCCTCGACCTGCGCCAACACCAGTCGCGACGACACCGTTCCCAGGTCGATCGCGGCCACCTTATAGCATTTGCAATTTGTCATTGCGAGCTCCCCTCCGGGCGCTATTTGCCGTTGGACACGACCGTCTGACCCTCGACGCCGTTAAACCCAAACAGCATGTCGAGCGCTTGGATGTACCATGGCGCGTCCTTGCCGACTTCTTCGATCTCCTTGGCCACCTCGCTGGCCTTCTTGGCGTTCGACGACTTCTTTTCAGCCGACGACGAGTCCGAATCGCCGTCCAGGCCCTGCACTTCAATCCTTTTCTCGCCGGGCATCACCAGGCCCAGGTCCTCGGATGCCGCGTCCTTGATACCCTCCTCCGAGAGCAGCTTGTCGACGCTTTTTTGCAGCTCATCATTGTATTGCTGGCGAATCTCGACCTGCTTGGCCAAGATATCGCTCGAACGCTTTGCCACGTACAGGTCGCGCACGGGGAAATACAGGCTCACGAGCACCAGGGCAACGACGATGCCGATGAATAGCCCTCGCTGAGGACCGTGGGTAAAGTCGTAGATCGCCTTGACCACCGCGTTGTCGTTGGCGTAGTGCATAAAGTCCGAGCCCGAAAGACGGTTCGAGGGCCTGCTCGACCTATCGTGCGTTTGAGCCGACGAGCGCTGAGCATGCGACGAACGTGCCGGGCGCACTGGTCCATCTGTCGAAGTATTCACTTGAGCATTGGGGCGCGAGGTACTTGTCGGGCGCTGTATGGAGCGGTCGGCGCCGGCGTAGGCGGACCCACCGAGCTGCACCGTGCGCGCACGGCGAGGCGACGGCTCACGCGAACCGGCGGAATAGTACCTGTTGTCGTAAATCTGATCCATGTGCGCCTTGTGCGGTTGAGGTTTGTTTGCGCTAAGTCCTTTAGTTATAGCACGAGCGCCCGCACCGCCTTCGCCAGCCTTTGCTCGACATAAAAAAGGCGCTGAGCCATATGGCCCAGCGCCCAATGGCGGCCATCAGAAGTGGAACGGAGCCGAGTCAACCCCGCTCCCCGCGTGCACCACTTGTTTAGCGAATGTTGTAAAACGCTGCCTTGCCGGCGTAGCGCGCGCTGCCCTCGAGCTCATCCTCGATGCGGATGAGCTGATTGTACTTGGCGATACGGTCGCTGCGGCACGGGGCGCCCGACTTGATCTGGCCGGCGTTGACGCCCACGACCAGGTCGGCGATCGTGGAGTCCTCGGTCTCGCCGGAGCGGTGGCTCACGATGCAGGCGTAACCGGCCTCCTTGGCGGTCTCGATGGCCTCGAGTGACTCGGTGAGCGTGCCGATCTGGTTGACCTTGACCAGGATCGCGTTGGCGGCACCCAGCTCGATGCCCTTCTTGAGGCGCTCGGTGTTAGTGACGAACAGGTCGTCGCCTACGAGCTGCACCTTGTTGCCAATGCGGCGGGTAAGCTCGACCCAGCCGTCCCAGTCCTCCTCGGCCATGCCGTCCTCGATGGAGATGATGGGATAGGTGTCGACGAGCTTCTCCCAGTAATCGACCATCTGAGCGCTCGTATACTCAACGCCCTCGCCCTTGAGCTCGTACATGCCGGTCTCGGCGTTGTAGAACTCGGTCGAGGCCGGGTCCATGGCGTACATGAAGTCGACGCCGGGCTTAAAGCCGGCCTTCTCCACGGCCTTGGTGATGTACTCGAACGGCTCGGCATTGGTCTTGAGGTTGGGGGCAAAGCCGCCCTCGTCGCCCACGCCGCCACCCAGACCGGCCTCGTGCAGCACGCCCTTGAGGGTGTGGTAGACCTCGGCGCACCAACGCAGGCCCTCTGCAAAGCTCGGAGCGCCCACCGGCATGATCATGAACTCCTGGAAGTCGACGTTATTGTCGGCATGCACGCCGCCGTTGAGGATGTTCATCATAGGTGTGGGCAGCAGATGAGCGTTGACGCCGCCCAGGTACTGGTACAGCGACAGGCCCGCCGACTCGGCAGCGGCGCGGGCAACGGCCAGCGACACGCCCAAGATGGCGTTGGCACCGAGCTTGGTCTTGTTGGGGGTACCGTCCGCGGCAATCAGCGCGGCATCGACGGCGCGCTGGTCGAAGGCATCGAGGCCCACGACGGCGTTAGCGCACTCGTTGTTGACGTGCTCGACGGCCTGCGAAACGCCCTTGCCCAGGTAGCGGCCCTTGTCGCCATCGCGCAGCTCGCAGGCCTCAAAGGCGCCGGTCGAAGCACCCGAAGGCACCATTGCGCGGCCAAAGCTGCCGTCCTCGAGCACGACCTCGACCTCGACGGTGGGATTGCCGCGGCTGTCGAGCACCTCGCGACCGTAGACGTCCATAATATCGCTCATGTTATCTCCCTCTCACTTGGAAACGTAGTGGATGCAAGCGACTGGCCGACTGTGCACCGTCGGTGCACCTCCGTAAGTTAGCCATGTCGCACTTTTTGCATTATGCCCTAAGTTAGCCGAGGGATACACTTGATTTTCGAAAAATTTAGCGGGAACGATGAGGCGCGTCAGCCCGTCGTTCCCGCAGTCTTACTCCTCTGCCTTGGCGGCATCCCAGAGGTCGTTGAGGCCGTGGGTCGAAAGCTCAGCCAGATCCACATGGGCGTCGGCCGCCATCTGCTCCATCGCAGCCCAACGGCGACGAAACTTTGCCGTGCTGGCGCGCAGGGCGCTCTCGGCGTCGATGCCCTCTTTGCGCGCAACGTTGACCAGGGCAAAGAGCAGGTCGCCAAACTCCATCTCGCGCTCGGGCGAGCCAGGGGCCTCGGCCTCAAACTCGGCACGTTCCTCGGCGACCTCGTCCCACACGTCCTGGACCGTCTCCCACTCAAAGCCCACGGCCGCTGCCTTGCGCGACACCTTCTGGGCCTGCATCAGCGCCGGCAGATGCGTGGGCACACCATCGAGCAGACCCTCGGGCGCGGCCTCGCCCGCCGCCACGACCTTGTCCTTGGCGGCTTTCTCGGCAAGCTTGACCTCGTCCCAAATCTTGAGCACCTCGTCGGAGCTCTCGGCATCCGCATCGCCGAACACGTGCGGGTGGCGACGGATGAGCTTGGCGTCGATATCGCGCGCCACGTCGGCCAGTGTAAACTCGCCGGCGTCCGCCGCAATCTGTGCATGCAGCACCACCTGCATGAGCACGTCGCCGAGCTCCTCGCGCAGATGCGCCACGTCGTCTGCCTCGATGCAATCGAGCGCCTCGTAGGCCTCCTCGATCATGTTCTTGCCGATGCTCTGATGCGTCTGCTCGCGATCCCACGGGCAGCCATCGGGCTGACGCAAACGCCAGATGGTCTGCACCAGATGCTGCAGCTCAGCCGACGCGTCGACCAGCGTGGACAGATCGCGCGAGCCCTCGGCATTTTGCTGAGCCATGTGCTGCGCCATGGTTATTCCTCCTCCAGGATCACGTGACTGAACGCGCCGCCCTCGTAGATGCCGTAGCTGTGCGCACCGTCCTTGGGAATGCTCACGCTGCCGGGGTTGAAGAGCCACAGGCCCGGGTGCGCCTCGCTTGCCTCGTTAACCTTGATGTGCGTGTGGCCGTAGACGAGCGCGGACCCCTCGGGCAGCGCGGGCGCGTGGTCGATGCTGTTGTGCATGCCGGCGCCAAAGACGTGGCCGTGCGTCAGGAACAACTCGCGGCCGGTCTCGTCAAACAGGGTAGCGTAGTCGGCCATGACAGGGAAGTCGAGCACCATCTGGTCGACCTCGGCGTCGCAGTTGCCGCGCACCGCGATGATGCGGTCGGCCAGGGCGTTGAGCAGCGGAATCACACGCTTGGGGGCGTAGTCGCGCGGCAGGTCGTTGCGCGGGCCGTGGTAGAGCAGGTCGCCCAGCAGCACGATGCGGTCGGGCTGCTCGGACTCGATGGCGGCGACCAGGCGTTCGGTCCAATATGCCGAGCCGTGAATGTCGGAAGCGATGAGGTATTTCATGGGGAGTCCTTTCGGGTGGGGTTGATATGACTGGGCGCGGGATGTCGCCGGCCGCGCTATTCAAATCGCAGTGCCGCGCTCTGGGCCGCCTGCATCACGCGTTGGAGCGGCACGTTGTGCTCGCGAGCGAGGCGGGAGCAGTCCTCGTACTCGGGCGCCGCACGCTCACTGCCGTCGGGCAGGATGGCTACTTTAACGGCCACCTCGCCCCAAGGCGTCGCCACCTGCTCAAAACGACGCGGCAGACAGACGCGCTCCATAACCTGGCGGCGGATGCCGTTGGTCGTGGTTTCCAAAAAGATGATCATCTGCAGACGGTCAATGTCCTCGCGGGCGCAGATTACCTGCAGCTGCCAGCCGGGACGACCTTTTTTGCAGTAGAGAGGCAGCCAGTGCACTTCGCGGGCGCCCGCCTCGCGCAAGCGGTCGGCGGCATAGGCGAGCACCTCGGGCGACGCATCGTCGATGTCGCACTCCAGCTTGACGATGGTCTCGGGCGCATCGGTCTCGCGAGACAGCGGAGATTTGCTATCGCATGGCATACGGTCCGGCTCCTTTCCGCACGGGCTCGTTTTGTTCATCCAAACGCTAGCACATCGCGGGCGGCGCAAGTGTGACGGCGCGTGATGAGCGCGATTTTCCTTGTCGACAAGAAACCGACACTCCACCGCCCCGGCCAAACATGTACATCAGCCTCCAAACATGTCATTATTTGTCGGTTTTGGAGGCTGACGTACACGTTTTGAGAGCAAGCGAGGCCGCACCACGCGCCGCGCAACCTTTCCAATCGATTTCGATCCCCGGCGTGCCCGGCGTGTTGAGAGCTGCGCCATTACAATGAAGCGGATTCGCTTGACGCAAAGGAGCCGCTATGCCCATGTGCCCGCTGGTCGATTGCCATACCCACACCTCGTTTTCGGACGGGCATGCCTCGTTTGAGGACAACGTCCGTGCCGCTGCTGCGGCCGGCTGCCGCGTCATGGTCTCGACCGACCATCTCACCCTGCCCGCCAGCATGGATGCTAACTGCGAGGTGCAGGTTACTGAGGGTGACCTCCCGGCGCATCGTCTGGCTTTTGAGGACGCTCGCAATCTTGCCGCTCAGATTGCGCCAGAACTCACCTTTATCTACGGTTTCGAATGCGATTGGTACGAGGGCTGCGAGCCTTTGGTTGAGCGCTGGTCCCAGGGCGCCGTCGTGCGCCTGGGCAGTGTGCACTGGATTGGCAACCCAGGCGATATCATGGCCGGTGCCGCGGGTACGGCGGGAACGGAGGACGTCGCTCGTCCCGATACGCCCGATTCGCGCTGCGGCTGGATCGACGATGACACCAACCTGCACGTTTGGGAAAACCTGGGGGTACGCGGCGTGTGGGAGCGCTATGTCGATGACTGGTGCCGCACCTGCGAGAGCCCGCTCAACTTTGATGTGATGGCTCACCCCGACCTGGTCATGCGCTTTTCGAAGGAAGGCTTTGCGCCCGATTTTGACCCCGCACCGTTTTGGCAGCAGATGGCAGAGTGCGCGCACGATACGGGCCGCCGCGTTGAGGTCTCGACGGCCGCACCGCGCAAGGGCTTGGGCGACTACTACCCCGCAACCGGTCTTTTGCGCTGCTTTGCCCATGCCGAAGTGCCGATCACCTTTGGCTCGGACGCGCACCGCGCCTGCGATATCTGCTGGAACATCCGCGAGGCCCAGGCGCACGCCTACGACTGCGGTTATCGAACCTTCGACATCCCCCACGCCACCGGCGAATGGAAATCCACGCCCCTCGCCTAGCCATCCCTTCATAAGTTGCGGTGAAATAGGGATTGTTT
>DBEZGO010000092.1:0-2977 GCA_048189345.1 Collinsella sp. | reverse complement strand
CAGATGGCACATGTCGTCGCGTACCGTCGTGCGGCCGTTGAGGCCTTCTTCAATTACATGCCAGCCCTCGCCTAAGTCACGTTGGGCCACGCCGCACCAGCGCACATCCTGCGCATAGCGCACCGCGGTGCCGTCGCGCATGCCCGCCGGATCGTAACCATAGGTGTTGCTGTCGCCAAAGCATAGAACGTTTTTCATCGTAAGCCCCTCGCTCAGTAAAAAGCCGACGGAAGCAGCCTCTCCCGCCGGCTCGACCTATCTGTCAGCACGTACCGATTACAGGTACTTGCGCCAATCGTCCTCGTCCTCATCATCCTCGGTAGCAGCCTGGGTCTGCTCGGCGGCGCGAGCTGCCGCAGCGCGAGCGGCAACCTGGGCATAGGACTCCTCGTTGCGCTCGGGGAAGTTTGCCAGCACGTGCTCGAACTTGGCAAAATCCTCATCCCAGCGCGTAGAAGGCACGGCAAAGAAGACTTGCTTGACCTTAAAGTCGCCCGACGCGAGCTCCTTGCGGAAGAGCTCGGCCACGGCCTCTGCGTCAAAGCCGTTGTTGTCGCAGCCCCAAGCGCCCAGCACGAGCTTCTCGCGACCTAGCTCGTCGCAGATGGCAAGCACAAAGCGAATGCGGTCGCGCAGGGCGTCCAGCAGAGCATCGTCGCTCACGCGATACTCCTGGCGGGCGCGCTTAACGTTGGGCGCGGCGGCCACGATCACGTCGGCGTATGCATGCACGTGGTTGCGGTCGAAGCGCACCGCAGGCACCACCAGCGCACGGTTGCGGTAAAGCTCGCAGTTGATGTTGCGGCGACGGTTCTCGCCGTACCATTTGCGCTGCTTATCGAGAACGTTGTACAGATACGAATCGGCGCACAGCGTGGCCTCCTGGCCCAGATAGCCCTGGATGTAGCCACCGCCCGGGTTGGTGAACGAGGCAAAGGCGAGCACGGCCATGTCGCAGAACTGCGCATAGCCACGACCGTTGTCCAGGATGGCCTGCGTGGCGGAGGCATCGAGCACGGTGACCTCAGGCAGAACCGGAGCGGGCTCCTCAGCAGGCGCGGACTCAGCTTCGGCGATTTCCTCGGCAGGCTCCTCGACGGGCTCGAGCGCTGCCTCGGTCTCGGCAGCCTCCGCGCCCTCGACGTCCTCGGCAACCTGTTCTTCGGCGGCCACAGCACTCTGAACCTTGGCCTTCATCGCCGCGACAAAGCCGGCAGGCATACCGTCAAACTCGCGAACACCGGCAAGCGAACGCTCGATATCCTTGGCGCACGCTTCGGACACAGTTGCCACGTGACGCTCGGCGGCCTTGGCACGGGCCTCGCGCTTGGGATTGGGCTGACCCGCTCGGTTGGACCTGCGGTTACGGTTCCTGTTGTCGACGTCTGCCATACGTGGCCACCTTTCCTGTCGCTGCCGCTATCGGCTTTTCCCATCCATGATACCCCGCCGCGTACAAAAAAGACGGCCCCGAAGGACCGCCTTTCGCATCGATTTACACGCACGGCAAGCACCGCCGCAATTCGCCACTAGTCGCGACGGCCAAGGATGTTCAGGATGCGCAGGAACACGTTGATAATGTCCACGAACAGATTGGACGCCATGAGCACGGCGTTGGGCAGCGTAGGCGGCACTGTCGTGGCAACATAGGTGTCGTAGCCAATAAAGCCGGCGAACACCACGATCACGATCAGGTCGGTGATGGTCTGCGAGACGCCCATGAACATCAGCACGATCTCAACCAGAATAGTGGCGAGCAGAATGCCAAAACCGATGCCATATACGCGCTGGAAAAACTTGGGGAACGTCACGCCCAAGGCGCCAAAGACAAAGGTGATGGCGGCCGTGGCGATAAAGGCAGTGTTGATGGTGGGCAGGTCGTAGTTGGCAAGGCCAAACGACGCGGTCAGGCCAAAGGTACTCGCAAAGATTACGTAGCCCACAAGGGACAGGCCCACGGACTGCTTGCTGGCGGCGGCCGACATCATGACCATGCCGACGATGGTCAAAATAAACGAGCCAAAGACCAGCGGCAAGGCGGCGCCGCTCATCATCATGCGCGCAAACGACATGGTGCTCGTAAAGTAGGCGCCAGCGCCCATGGCGCAAAAGCCCAAGAAGATCAGGGCAGACATGGTGAGATTGTACGCGCGCGGCGACATCTCCTTGGCGCGGCTTGCGCCGCTCTCGACGGGGCCGTTCTGATAGCCCTGGATATCGTTCATAGGTTCGTCCTTTCAAAAAGCGCCACAAATAACGGCGCAGTAGCTGACAAGATTCCTGTCATTGTACCCGAACGCCGTGCGTCCTTACCTACGGCGCTCGCCCTCAAGCGTACGGTCGAATGCCCACACCCACCAACGCATCAGGTGGGCCTGCGAGCCATCTGGTCGTTCGCGCGTCTGGTCCTCCAGATACAACTCGGTCGCGTGCCCGCCAAAACGCACCTTATAGGTTGCCGTACGGATGCCGTGAACCGTCAGGCCAAACCCAGCGGTCGAGACAATCTCGTCAATCGTAAAGCAACGACCGTCGACCCAGCAGACGGTGACCGGCACGACCTGTCCGCCCGCGAGGATGCGAGCCACGACGTCCACATACTGCTTGTGCACGCGCCGAGTTTTGCCATCTGTCTGTCGATATTCCATGTCTCCTATTATCGAACGCATGTTTGCATGTTGTAAAGCGAACAGACTGTGGTTTTGGAGTGTCGGAGCGAACGCGCGTGTCCGCATGGCGTGATAGCAAAAAGAACACCCACGGTCAACAGGGCTAATATTCAATTTTAGTGCCAAAAAATTACTTCTCCCATCAGAACTCGGCAAAGAAACCCGTAGGAGGTGATACGATTTATCATGTTTTTGTAACGTGTCTGCAAACTTCGAGAAAGCCCATATATGGACGTAACGTTCTCAACCTTCCTCGGCCAAATTGTGTCGAACCCAGTCCTTGCCGTCACCGTGATCCTCGCGTTGGG
>DBEZGO010000091.1:0-9913 GCA_048189345.1 Collinsella sp. | reverse complement strand
CGCGGGAGCAGGCGGCGTTCCTCAAGCGCGCGGGGTGCGACATGATCCAGGGCTACCTGTTCTCGCGCCCGGTCCCGCCCGTCGAGTTCGAGCGGCTTGCCTTCGGCGACTCCTTCGGCAACGGCGAGAAATAATCGTGGGGCCTTTCGAATAGTGCTGCAGGGGTTGTTTCCCGTGTGCTATACTAATACGGCTTATCGGGAATAAGCCCGTAAGCGCAGGTAACTGTAGGCCCCCGAGACATGTTTTTGTTGCACAGCTGAGCGAGCAAGCTTTTGCAGAGCGAACATGGTGTAAGCAATCAATCATGACGAAGGGTCCCCGAGAAAGTTTGAAAGGGGTCCGTTTTGACCGACATCAAGAACACGTCCGTCATCGACTTCAGCGACATCTCCGACGAGCAGATGAACGAGATGATCGACGGCACGCTGACCGAGTTCGACGAGGGCGACCTGGTCGACGGCACGGTCGTCAAGATCGAGCACGACGAGGTGCTCGTGGACATCGGCTTCAAGAGCGAGGGCGTCATCCCCTCCCGCGAGCTGTCCATCCGCAAGGACGCCGACCCGTCCGACATCGTGGAGCTGGGCGAGAAGATCGAAGCCCTCGTGCTCCAGAAGGAGGACAAGGACGGCCGCCTGATCCTCTCCAAGAAACGCGCCGAGTACGAGCGTGCGTGGATTCGCGTCGAAGAGAAGTTCAAGGCCGGCGAAGTGGTCACGGGCGAGGTCATCGAAGTCGTCAAGGGCGGCCTGATCCTCGACATCGGCCTGCGTGGCTTCCTGCCCGCTTCCCTCGTCGACCTCCGTCGTGTCAAGGACCTCACCTCCTACATGGGCACCCGCATCGAGGCCCGCGTTATCGAGATGGACCGCAACCGCAACAACGTCGTCCTCTCCCGTCGCGTCGTGCTCGAGGAGTCCCGTAAGGCCGAGCGCTCCGAGATTCTGTCCAAGCTCAAGTCTGGCATGCGTCTCCAGGGCACCGTTTCCTCCATCGTCGACGTCGGCGCCTTCGTCGACCTCGGCGGTATCGACGGCCTCATCCACATCTCCGAGCTCTCCTGGAACCACGTCAACCATCCTTCCGAGGTTGTCAAGGTCGGCCAGGAGGTCGAGGTCGAGGTTCTCGACGTCGATCTCAACCGCGAGCGCATCTCCCTGGGTCTCAAGCAGACCACCGAGGATCCGTGGCGCGCACTGGTCAAGAAGTACCCCGTCGGCGCTATCGTCGAGGGCACTGTGACCAAGCTTGTCCCGTTCGGCGCTTTCGTCGACCTGGGCGAGGGCATCGAGGGCCTGGTGCACATCTCCGAGATGGCCAACAAGCACGTCGACCAGCCTTCTCAGGTCACCCACGTGGGCGACAAGGTTCAGGTCAAGGTCATGGAGATCGACCTCGACCGTCGTCGCATCTCCCTGTCCATGAAGTCTGCTGCTGAGACTCTGGGCGTCGAGATCGAGGTTACCCCGCTTCCTTCCGAGAAGAAGGACGAGGAGACCGACGCCGAGTAAATCGGTTTGACGATCACTTGTTTTAAGGGATCCGTCCGCAATGGACGGGTCCCTTTTTGCATTTGCTGCTGAGGTGCGCGATGCTATCCGTGCGCAATGCTGCCCGGGTTGTCTGTTTGCTATTTGGTTGTCGGTGCATGAAAAAATGCCGACATCCCGCCTCGGGGAGGAGACGGGAACACACCGAGTAGACGGAGGGGTGTGGAGCGCGGTCGCGTCTCGACTGACGACGTTGCCCATCGACAGGACCATTGTAGCGCATGGCGGTTCTTGGTTTATCGTGTCGAGCGTTTGCGTTGTGCCATTGCCTGCGGCAACGGTGTGTTACACTCTTGCACTGCTGAGTGGGCCAGACGGTCGCGCGATGTGCTGCTTGCAGTACGCGTGAGGAAAGTCCGGGCTCCAGAGGGCGGGATGCCGGCTAACGGCCGGGCGGAGTGATCCGACGGAAAGCGCCGCAGAAAAGAAGACTCCCACCTGCGCCGCAAGGCGTAAAGGGAAAAGCTGAAACGGTGGTGTAAGAGACCACCAGCGTCGTGGCAACACGGCGGCTTGGCAAGCCCCATCCGGAGCAAGCGCGAATAGGAACGCTATGGGCCGGCCCGGTCCGCGTTCGGGTAGCGTGCGTGGAGCTGCACGGTAACGTGCAGACAAGATAAATGACCGTTCACGACAGAACCCGGCTTATAGGCCCACTTGGCAACTATGTTGACGCTGCGAACCCGTCAGCGCGGCAATCTGCCTTACAAGCCTTCGGGCATGCCCATAAGGTCAATGCCCTCGTCTTTCAAGGCACCTTGCTCGCGCTGACGGGTTCTCGCTGTTGGTGACGGCATTATTGGCGTTTCCGTTCTTGTCGGCGAGGACAACGGTTCTGTCTTTGCCGTATTATTGAGGCTGTTTGTTGCTTTGCTTGTTGTTGAGGGGCTTTGTTGGACAGCTATTTTACTCTGCAATCGAATATTGAGGCTTCGGGCGAGTTTGTGGACCGCAAGAGCCGTTTTATTGCCCAACTGGTCCATATTGAGTCCGAGGATGAGGCGAATGCCTTTATCGAGATGGTTCGCAAGCGTCATTACGACGCTCGACACAATGTTCCCGCGTGGATTTTAGTCGATGGACGCGAGCGCCAGAGCGATGATGGTGAGCCGAGCCGCACGAGCGGTATGCCGACGCTCGAGGTGTTGCGTGGCGCGGAACTCAAAAATGTTTGCTGCGTAGTGACGCGCTATTTTGGTGGCACGCTGTTAGGGCCCGGTGGCTTGGTGCGCGCCTATACCGCGGCGACGCAGGCGGCGGTGGCCGCGGCTCAGGAGGCCGGACAGATCGTTGAGATGACGAGCGTTGTGCCCGTTGATGTTCATGTGGCCTATCCGCAATACGAACAGGTGCTTCGCCTGGCGCAGGATTCGGGCGCCAAGGTTTCGGATACCGATTACGCGGATGCCGTGACGATTCATTTGGTGTTTAAGGCGGGGGAGCAGGAGCCGTTTTGCGCTAAGATGCGCGAGCTTATGGCGGGGCGCGAGGAGATTGAGGTCGGCGCCCCCGAATTTGCCGAGTTCTAACGGCGACGGCCAGCGTACTTTTGGATGGATCCCAAGCGCACGCCGGCCTTTGTTTTTCCGTTGCTGCCGTTTACTCGGCGAGCTGCTTTAGCACATCGCAGGCGATCGCGACGGCATCGTCGATGCAGCCAGGGCAGCTGCGGAGCGGACCCTTGTCCGATCCGATGCCCTTGAGCGTGCCGCAGACGGTCGTCGTGTTCTTCTCGCCAAATCGCTTGGCAATCTCGCGCGACAGCTTGTAGGTCTGGCCCTTGGTCTTGGGGTTTTCCATGCCGTCGCTCATCACAAAGCCCATGATGGCCACGGCGCCCGAGATGGCACCGCAGGTTTCGGTCATGCCGCCCATGCCGGCGCCAAAGCCCTCGGTGAGGGTAAAGGCGGTCTGGGGGTCGAGCCCGACGGCAGGTGCGAGCGTGCAGGCGACGGCCTGGGCGCAGTTAAAGCCACGGGCGTGGTATTCGGCAGCCTGAGCCTGACAGGCGGTGATGTCGAGCTGGGCCGTATCGATTTGCTTCATCGTTGTCTCCTTGGTCACGGTGTACCTGCCTATGGTACCCGTGACGGGGCATGCAATCATCGAGAGCTTCATGTATGCCTCGTTTTTATCTATCGAACAAATGCCCAAGGCTTGAGATAAATACCCCTGATCAATTTGTCCCTTAACCTACCTTGGGGATGGGTTGAGAGGGGTGCAGGGTAGCGGTATTGTGAACCGAATAAAACGTAACCCAGGCAAGGGAGCTAGATATGAGCGAGCAGACCATCGGTACTACATGTGTCCAGGGCGGCTATCACCCGGGAGATGCCGAGCCGCGCCAGGTGCCCATCTACCAGTCCACCACGTGGAAATACGACACGTCCGAGCACATGGGCAAGCTGTTTGACCTAGAGGAGTCGGGCTACTTCTACAGCCGTCTGCAGAACCCCACGTGCGATCTGGTTGCCGCCAAGATCTGCGAGATGGAGGGAGGCACTGCCGCGATGCTCACGAGCTCGGGCATGGCTGCGAATTTCCTCGCGATCTTTAACGTGGCCGGTGCCGGCGATCATGTGGTCGCGAGTTCTGCCATTTACGGCGGTACGTATAACCTGCTCGCCCACACCATGGGCCGCATGGGCGTGACCTGCACGTTCGTCGCCCCCGACTGCACTGATGAGGAGCTCGAGGCAGCCTTTGAGCCCAATACCAAGCTCGTCTTTGGCGAGACGATCGCCAATCCCGCCCTCGCCGTGCTCGATATTGAGCGCTTTGCCAAGGCCGCGCACGACCACGGCGTGCCGCTGATGGTCGACAACACCTTCCCGACGCCCGTGATGTGCCGTCCCTTTGAGTGGGGCGCCGACATCGTTACGCACTCCACCACCAAGTACATGGATGGACATGCTGCCTACCTGGGCGGCGTGATCGTTGACCACGGCCAGTTTGACTGGATGGCCCATGCGGATAAGTTCCCGGGTCTCACCACGCCCGACGAGAGCTACCACGGCGTGACGTATGCCAAGAAGTTCGGTCGCGAGGGCGCCTTCATTACCAAGGCCACCGCGCAGCTCATGCGCGACCTCGGCCCCATGCAGAACCCGCAGGCGGCCTTCTTCCTGAACAGCTCGCTCGAGAGCCTGCATGTGCGCATGCCGCGTCATTGTGAGAACGGCCTGGCCGTTGCCAAGTTCCTGCAGAGTCATCCCAAGGTACGCTTCGTGAGCTATCCGGGCCTAGAGGGCGATAAGTACTATGACATCGCTCAGAAGTACATGCCCAACGGTACCTGCGGCGTTGTGAGCTTTGGCTTTAACGGTGGTCGCGCGGCGGCTGAGACCTTTATGAAGAGCCTTAAGCTCGCCCAGATCGCCACGCATGTGGCCGACGCCCGCACTTGCTGCCTGCATCCCGCTAATGCCACGCACCGCCAGATGAACGATGAGGAGCTCATCGCCTGTGGCATCTCCGCCGATATGGTACGCCTGTCGTGCGGCCTCGAGGACACGGCCGACTTGATTGCCGACCTTGAGCAGGCACTCGAGCAGTGCTAGGCTAGCGTTCGCATAAGGCGCCGATGCTGGCAGAAAGCTTCGGCGACCTTTCGTTCCGATTCCGTAGGCGGGGCCCCAATCGCGGCTGTTTGCTGGCGATTGGGGCCCCGTTTTTGCCTTGCGCCACTCGAAAGGATGGATATGGAGAAAACCGCAGAGCAGCTGCGCCGCGAGCACATTGCCCTTGAGGGCGACACCCATGGCAAGAACAAATGGGCGATTCTGTTTACCGTGCTCATCATGACGTTTATGTCGTGTCTGGATTCGACCGTCGTGACCGTGGCGTTGCCCGTGATGCAAAAGGAGCTGGGCGTGGGCCTCGACCGCATCCAGCTGGTGAGCTCGGTGTACCTGCTTGCGACATGCGTGGCTATGCTGCCGTTTGGCCGCTTGGGCGACGTGCGCGGCAAGGTGGGCGTATTCCAGCTGGGCGTAATCGTTTTTACGGCCGGCTCGCTGCTTTGCGGCCTTTCGGGTTCGCTCGAGGTTCTTATCCTGGCACGCATTGTTCAGGGCGTCGGTTGCGCGGCGGCCATGGCTAACAACATGGGCATCATCACCGAGTCGTTTCCGGCGCGCGAGCGCGGTCGTGCCATGGGTATTCTCGCGACCTTTGTGGCCCTCGGCATGATGTGTGGCCCCGTGCTCGGCGGCATGCTGGTGGCAAGCTTTCCCTGGGAGAGTATCTTCCTCATCAACCTGCCTATTGGCGTGATCTCGTTTATCGTGGGGCTCTACACACTGCCGCATGTTTGGCCAGAGGTCGGCGAACGCCCCATGCCCCTTGCCGAGGCCGCTCGTCGCTGCTTTGCAAATTCGGCCTTCACCATCAACCTTGCCTGCATGCTCATTGTGTTCGTTGGTATTGGCGCATCCGAGTTTATCCTGCCGTTCTATTTTCAGGACGCCCACGGCTTTGGTTCCGACATTTCCGGATTGCTCTTTTTGGCGCTGCCGATGGTGAATGCCTTTATCGGTCCGCTATCGGGTACGGTTTCGGACCGTGTTGGATGCGAGGGCCCCACGGCGGTCGGCCTGGGCGTGTACGTGTGCGGTCTTTTTGCGGTAAGCACGCTCGACGAGCACTCTTCTATCCCCGTGATCGTGTGCTGCGTCGCGTTTATGTCGTGCGGTACGTCGATTTTCCAGAGCCCCAACAACTCGTTGTATATGGGCTCGGCCCCGCGCGAAGCACTCGGCTTTGCGGGCAGCTTGGGCAGTTTGGCACGCTATGCCGGCATGGCACTCGGCATTACGGTGGCGTCGAATATCCTGTATGGGCAGATGAGCGTGGCGATGGGCGAGGCCGTGACCAGTTTTGTTGCAGGCCGTCCGGATGTATTCCTATTCGGCTTTCGCTCGGTGTTCTACGTGCTCATGGTTGTGGCCGCCGTGGGCTTTGCGCTTGCCATGGTGCGTTTGGTGAAGATGCGCGCCCGCCATTAGCGTGTTGGGAGGCTGCCTGCCACGATTCGCGCCGTCCCAAAAAGACTGGTTTGTGGTGCGATGCGGCTTGTGGGGCGGGCGGGGGTCGGTCCGTGGTAGACTATCGAACAACGTTTATTAATCGCGCGGTATCGTTGCCGCGAGAAGGGGTTGCGCCATGCAGGAGCTTGAGGATCGTATTCGCCATGACGGCATCGTAAAGGCCGGTAACGTCCTTAAGGTCGATGCCTTCCTCAACCACCAATGCGACGTTGAGCTGTTCGACCACATGGGCGCCGAGTGGGCCCGTCTGTTCGAGGGTGTCGAGATCAACAAGATCCTGACGATCGAGGCTTCGGGCATTGGCATGGCTTGCATTGCAGCCCAGCATTTTGGCGGCGTGCCGGTGGTCTTTGCCAAGAAGGCGCAGTCCATCAACCTCGACGGCGAGCAGTATGCCACGACCATCTACTCCTTTACCAAGCAGAAGGAGTACCCGGTCATCGTCGGCAAGCGTTTCCTGTCCGAGGGCGACAAGGTCCTGATCATCGACGACTTTTTGGCCAACGGCTGCGCGCTCGAGGGTCTTATCAAGATCTGCGAGGCTGCAGGTGCCGAGGTATCCGGCATTGGCATTGCGGTGGAGAAGGGCTTCCAGGGCGGTGGCGATAAGCTCCGCGAGCGTGGCTTCCGCGTTGAAAGCCTAGCCCGTATCGCCGATATGGACTGCGATACCGGCGAGATCACCTTCGCCTAAGCGCGCAACACAAGCGATTGGTATGCGATGTGACAAAGGGACTTTCCCTTTGTCACATTTTTTATGAGGGGAGGTGTTGATATGGATGAGAACAAGATGGGATGGCGCGAGTATGCGCGCTATGCCGAGATGTCGGTCGAGGAGTTGGCGCGCGATTGCGAGGTGCAGGTGTTTCGCGCGACAGGTCCGGGCGGACAGGGCGTGAACACGACGGACTCGGCGGTGCGCATGAAACATGGGCCCACGGGGATTGTCGTGACGGCGCGTGAGAGCCGCAGCCAGTTTCAGAATCGCGCGAGCTGCCTGCGTAAGCTGCGCGCTGAGCTTGAGCGTCGCGGGCGTCCACCGCGTCGACGCGTAAAGACCAAGGTGCCTCAGCGCTCTCGCCAGCGCAGGCTTAATGACAAGCACTTCAACGCCATTAAAAAGGCCAACCGTCGCAAACCGGGCAGCGACGAATAGCCTCCTCATAAGTTGCGGTGAAATAGGGACTGTTTTGCGGCTTTTGCTGCATAAACAGTCCCTATTTCACCGCAACTTAGGTGGGGTTAGCGGGTGGGGTGCCAGACCTCGAGGGCGCCGGCGAGGATGTCGACCTCGATGCGTGAGGCGACAACGGGCTCGCCGTCGGCCTGGATGGGGTAGTCGGGCTCCTCAAAGGTAAGCTCGGCATGGCGGCAGCGGCGCATGCGAACCGGCGGCAACTTGGTATGGTGGCCATCTTTGGCCGAAAGGAACATGGGAAGCGCGACCGCGCGCGGAACGGGGCCGCAGGCGTAGCAGACGTCGAATATACCGTCACAGGGGTCGGCGTCGGGACAGATGCGATAGCCCGAGCCATAGGTAGGACCCAGCTGAATCGCCATGATGATCGCCCTCACGCGCTCGGCAGGCGCCCCGTCAAAGCTGACTGTCATGGGGTAGTTGCGATAACGTAGGCCAAACTGCTCAAGTCCCGAGAGGGTGTAGAGCGGCGCGCCCGTCAAGCCGGTCTTTTTGCGCAGCTCGGTGGTGCCAAGGCCGATGGCGGCATCGATGCCGACCGAAAGCGTCTGGTCGTAGTACTCAACGGTAGCCTCGCCGCTGCCGCTCGCAGGGCTCCACGAGCGAATTCGCCCGATGTCCTGACGCTGCAGCTCACAGTTGAGCAGCGCGCCAAAATCCTTACCGGAGAAATCGTCGATGCCGAGCGTTTGGGCAAAATCGTTGCCAGAGCCCACGGGTAGGATGGCAAGAGCGGGGCGGGCGTCCTCCTCTTGCGTCATAAGCCCGTTGACGACCTCGTGAATCACGCCGTCACCGCCAAGGGCGATAACGGTGCGATAGCCCTGAGCCTGTGCGGCCAGCTCCTTGGCGTGTCCCATGCGCTCGGTCAGCACCAGGTCAAACTGGGATGCTCGCGCGGTCATATCCAAAAAGCGTTGCAGGCGCTCGGCAACTTCGTGCGCCGCACCCGATTGGGCTGCTGGGTTGGCGATGATGAGCGTGCGGCCAAAATCAGTTGCGTGCATGGGGCGACTCCCGGCGTATGACGTGACGGTGCGGTCGCGCTCAGGTCTAATTGCCCCCGATTGTGGCTGCACGTCGAATACTTACGTCTACTCTATCAGGTCGTTGTGGCGCTCGATAGCATCCGCTACCGTACCGCCCTCATCCACAATAAGCGAACGGCGCTTGGGCGAGATGATGCGCTGGGCGGGGTATACGCCGCGGTGTCCGGCGGTTAGGTAGCTGATAAAGGCCACGATGACAAAGAACCCGGCTGCCGTGCCGTGGAACAGGTCGATGGCCATCATGCAGGTGGTGATGGGCACGTTGAGGCCGGCGCAGAACACGCCGAGCATGCCGAGAGCCGCCAGAAAACTGGGGTCGAGCCCGGTGAGGCAACCGATCCAGCCGCCGAGCGCCGCACCGATACCAAACAGGGGCGTGACCTCGCCGCCTTGGAAGCCGGCTCCAAGGGTGAGCGCTGTGACGACCAACTTGATGGCTGCGTCCGCCAGGGTGGTGTTGCCGGCAAAACCGGCGCCGGAAAGCCACGTGGAAAGGCCGGCGTAGTCCCAGGCGTCGAGGAGGGCATAGGCGGCCAAAACCACGAGTGCGCCTATGAGTGCGCGAATGAGGTAATTGGTGATAAAGCGACCGTACAGGCTCTTGACGGTTCGAACCGACCAGGCAAAGAGGCGTGCAGTCAGACCGAAGATAATGGCGCTGATAACAACGATGACAACCGTTTTGGGCGTCATAGCGGGAACGCTGGCGATGACATTCGCCTCGTACTCGGTACCCAGGGCGAGTGATGTAAAGTAGCCGGTAAACGAGGCGACCAGGCAGTAGATGCCCGCGGTGTAGTCGATCTTGCCGATAAAGCACATCTCCATGCCAAAGAAAGCTCCGGCAAGGGGCGAACCGAATACGGCGCCAAAGGCCGACGAGATGCCGGCGAGCATGAGGTCGTGATGGTCATGCTTTTTGAGGTGGGCGAGGCTCGAGATGTTGCTGGCGATGGTGCCGCCGATCTGCACCGCGGCTCCCTCGCGACCGGCCGATCCGCCCGTTAGGTGCGTGAGCGTGGAGCACACAAACGTGAGGACGGCCATGCGCATATGGATGAGGCG
>DBEZGO010000090.1:0-2782 GCA_048189345.1 Collinsella sp. | reverse complement strand
ATAAATAACGTGACGGATGAATCGGACGCCAAGCCAGCTGCGCAAGTCGAATTGGATGCGCAGGTTAAACCGGGTGCGCAGGTTAAACCGGCTGCCAAGCATAAGAAATCGAATGCGCTGCTCAATGTGATGATTGCCATCTCCGCAATCGCCATGATCGGTGCGCTGGGTCTCATCGCGTATCCGACATTCAGCGACTGGTGGAACCGCATGCACCAGTCATACGCCGTAGCAGGCTACGTGGAACAAACCAAAGACATGTCCGGCGCCGAACGCAAGGCCATGCTGAAAGCGGCGCACGAATACAACGAACGGCTCGCCGCGAACGGCGATCGGTGGCACATGACCGACGCGCAGAAGCGCGAATATGATGAAACGCTCGACGTGACCGGCACCGGCATCATGGGATACGTGACCATCCCGCGCATCAAAGTAAAACTGCCCGTCTACCACGGCACCAGCGACGGCGTACTGCAGATCGCCGCCGGGCATTTGGCCGGCACATCGCTGCCCGTAGGCGGAGCGACCACGCACGCGGTGGTCTCCGGACACACCGGCCTGCCGTCCGCCCGGTTGCTGACCGGCTTGGACGAGCTGCAAAAAGGCGATACCTTCGCATTCCACGTGCTCGACGAAACCTACACGTACCAAGTGGACCAGATCTCAGTGGTGCTGCCGAGCGAAATCAGCAAACTGAATATTGAGTCCGGGGCCGATTACGCGACGCTGATTACGTGCACGCCGTACGGTGTCAACTCACACAGGCTGCTCGTGCGCGGGCACCGGATTCCGAATCCGAAAGTGCCAGACAAGACGCAATACGACGAGCCGGGCGAAATGACAGCCGTGGCGGCTGCGGTGATCGGACTGCTCGTGTTTGTGGCTGGCTGCGCTTTTGTGGGGCTCGCGCGGCTATGGCGACGCTCCTGGATTGTGCGGCACGGGTTGTGCGCCGGGGCCGGCGCGCGCCATTCGTCTGGTGTTCGGGGGTAGTGTCTAGCCTAGCGCCGCCGCAGGCCGGTGACATCGCTTCTCCGGTGTGCGGGGGTGTGCGTCTGGTCGTGCTCGGTATGTGGTGCGTGGTGTTTGTGTGCTTGTGGTACGTGTTGCGTTTCAGTGTGTGTACTTGTGTTTGCGTGCGTGTGCATGTCTGATGTTGCGCAGGGGTGTTGTTGCGGTGCGCATATGGCCTGAATCGTGCTGAAGCATGGGTTGTGAGCGGATGGGGTATTATTCGGCCTGTTTCGGACGCTTTTGATGCCCCTTTTGCTCATGACTTGCGATTTTGACGGTTTTGGCGCGGTTGTGAGCGGATGGGGGTACGATTCTGGATGTTTCGGGCTGTTTTGATGTTGGGTGGCCTCCCCTTTTGCTCACGACTTGTGAGTTGGGCTGGTTTTGCTTGTCTGTGAGCGGATGGGGGTGTGATTCGGCCTGTTTCGGACGCTTTTGATGCCCCTTTTCGCTCATGACTTGCGATTTTGTCGGTCCGCGCGCGGTCGTGTGCGTACGGGGGTGTGTGCAATGGGTCTTGCGTGGGTGTAGGCGCGCGGGTGTGCCGGTGTAGGCGTGCGGGTGTGCCGGTGTAGGCGTGCGGTCGTGGTTTTGGCTGGATATCTGGCTTATAGATGGCGGATTTGGCCGGGCGTCCGGTGGTATCTCGCTTATAGGTGGCGGGTCGGTTTGGGCAATAGGTCGTTAGGGGGTAGCATGCATACCCCCTAGATGTCTTGTTTCCGCAAGGGGCCGCCATCTATAAGCGAGATACCATCCGTCGATCCCGCGAATCCGCCATCTATAAGCGAGAAAGCGCGTGAACCGGGCGCTGCGGCGGCGAAATCGCAAAATTATGGAATCAGCTGATTGCTGCGCGCGGCAGGTGGGTAGTATCGGGCGCGGAAGACGTGGAAGGAGCTGCCATGTGTGATGAAGGGGAAACTGCGGATCGGGCGGATGCCGTACGGACGGAATCGCAAAAGATGAAATCGCGAGCGGGGGAGACGGCGCTTGACGGGTCGGCGCGCAGCATCATCGTGCTGATTGTGGTCGGCATGTTGGTGGGGGTGCTGTCGGGCACGTTCGGCATTGGCGGCGGCACGGTGATCGTGCCCGCGCTCGTCTGGCTGGGGCTATCTCAACGCAACGCGGCCGCCACGTCCATGCTGGCGATCGTGCCGACCTCCATTTCCGGCGTCATTTCGTACGCGACCGGCGGGCACGTCGACTGGCTCGCCGCAGCTCTGCTGTTCTGCGGCATGTTCATTGGCGGACAGATCGGCAGTTGGCTGCTGTCACGGCTGCCGGAACTGGTGCTGCGGTGGATTTTCGTGGCGTTTCTCGTGTTCGTGGTGATCAATCAGGTGAGTTTTGTGCCGTCGCGCGACCACCAGATCGTCATGACGGTGGTGACCGGCATTGGCTTGGCGTTGCTGGGTGTGGTCATCGGCACGCTGGCGGGGCTGCTGGGCATTGGGGGTGGTGCGCTTGCGGTGCCGTCGCTGTCGATGCTGTTTGGCGCGTCCGACCTGGTTGCGCGCGGCACTTCGCTGTTGGCAATGTTTCCGAATTCGATCACGACCAGCGCGGCGAACTTGAAGCGCAGGCTAGCGCATGTGAAAACCGCGCTGATTATTGGTGTGACGGCGGCTGTGACCGCGCCGCTCGGCACGTGGATTGCGGGGGAGGTTTCGCCACGAGTTGGGGCGATTATGTTCGCCTGCTATCTGTGCGTGCTGCTGGTGCGGTCCGTGTTCGTGGCCGTAAAGGCCACGCGCGCGGCGCG